>CAZHVZ010000024.1:18197-32571 GCA_964536245.1 uncultured Rhodocyclaceae bacterium | reverse complement strand
CCATGGGCGGCTGGATCGCCTTGCCCGCCGTGCTCCTGCTCGGTTCCCGCTACGGCCGCTACACCAAGGATGGCCGCATTTCTGCCCACCCGCCTTCCTCCATTCCCTTCCTGGCGTTGGGAGCCTGGATTCTCACCGTTGGCTGGTTCGGCTTCAACGTCATGAGCGCCCAGACTCTGGACAAGATTTCCGGCCTGGTCGCCCTCAACACCCTGATGGCCATGGTTGGCGGTACCCTGGTTGCCTTGGTCATTGGCAAAAACGACCCCGGCTTTGTGCATAACGGCCCGCTGGCCGGTCTGGTGGCGGTTTGTGCCGGTTCCGACCTGATGCACCCGATTGGTGCCCTGCTCACCGGCGGCATCGCCGGCGCCCTGTTCGTGTTCATGTTCACCCTCACCCAGAACCGCTGGAAGATTGACGACGTCCTCGGCGTCTGGCCCCTGCATGGCCTGTGCGGCGCCTGGGGCGGCATCGCCGCCGGTATTTTCGGCAGCAAGGCGCTGGGTGGCCTGGGCGGCATCGCCTTCATGCCGCAGCTGATCATGACGGCGATGGCGATTGCCGTTGCCCTGGCCGGCGGGGTGGCAGTCTACGGGCTGCTGAAAGTGACCCTCGGCCTGCGCCTGGATCAGGAAGAGGAATACGACGGCGCAGACCTCTCCATCCACAAGATCACCTCCACACCGGAGCGGGAGCCGAACTGGTAATCCTGTGATGGGAAACAATTAAGTCTGTCGGGCGAGAATCAAGGCTGTCGGACAGTAGGTGAACACAAAGCCCGGCAACTGCCGGGTTTTGTGTTTCTGGATATTCTGGTTCCGGCCGAGGCAGACTTCCTGCCTTGCTCGGAATCGGTCAGCTATTCCCCGGTTACCAACCGTTGCACATTAGAAACCGGAGTGCGGCAGCTTTTTTGTGACCATAACCTCAATCGCAGGGATTGTCGCTTCCGTACAGAAAGGTATATCCTCGATACCTTTGGCATTTTTAATGCCAACTGCTAAGCCAATACAGGGCAACAGGATGATCGAGACCATTTCCCTTTCGAAGACGGCGACCTACGGTGATCAACCCGAGGTTCTAGGGCCGCTCAGGCGCATAAATTTCATCTTCGGCACCAACGGCACAGGCAAGACGACCATCAGCAGGGTGATCGCCGACGGAGCAAGCCATACACAATGCGGAGTCTCCTGGAAGGACGGGCGGCCCCTGCGAGCTTTGGTCTATAACCGGGATTTTGTAGAGCGCAATTTCGGCGGGTCAGAGCTCAAAGGGGTCTTCACGCTAGGCGAAAAGCAGGTCAACGCCCAGGAAGAGATCAAGGCGAAGAAAGAAGAGGCCGACGGGTATAAAGAGAAGGTCGCCAATCTGAAAAAGACGCTGGAAGGCGATGACGGCGCATCCGGAAAGCGGGGCGATTTGGCTCAGTTGGAAGCCACATTTCAAGAGCGTTGCTGGGAGGCCTACGGGAAGCATAAGGAAAAGCTCTCCCAAGCGTTTGAAGGGTTCAGAAACAGCAAGAAAGACTTCAAGGCTAAGGCGTTGTTAGAAGCCGGGTCCAACAAGTCCTCGAAGGTGCCGTTGGATGAGCTGCACAAGCGGGCTGAAACGATTTTCGGAAAAGCGCTCACCGAAGCGGCTGTTGTGCCGGATGTCAGCTTTGCCTTGCTGCTGGGCTACGAAACCGACCCGATCATCAAAACGAGAGTGATCGGCAAGGAAGACGTGAATATCGCCGAGATGATCAAGAAACTCGGGAACAGCGATTGGGTGAGGGAAGGCAGAAGCTACTACGAGGCAAACGAAGGCTATTGCCCCTTCTGCCAGCAGAAGACTGACGAGGCGTTCGAAAAGAGCCTCAGCGAATATTTCAACGAAGCATTCGAGCGGGATAGCAAGGCCATCGCTCTGCTGCTCGATAACTACAAAACCGAAGCCGCACGCGTCGTTCGAGATCTCAGGCAGATTTTGGAATCTCCCTCCAAGTTTTTGGATATCGAGAAGTTCAGGGGGGAGTGCGATTTGCTGGACGCAAAGCTGCGACTGAATGTGCAGCAGCTAATCAAGAAGAGCAAGGAACCCAGCCAACTCTTTGCGCTGGAATCGGTCGTGAACATCGCCGCTGTGATCGAAAGGCTGATTGCAGGAACCAATAAAAAGGTTGCCGAGCACAATGCCTTGGTGAAAAACATAGGCGAGGAAAAAGCGAAGCTGGTGTCAGAGGTCTGGAAGCACCTGATTGATGTGGATTTGGGCGCTGTCTATGCCGAATACAAAACCAAAAAGGCAGAACTGGATGGAGCGATCAAGTCTATTGATGGGCGTATGGAATCGTTCAGCCAAGAGGCTCGGACACGGGAGGCCGCCATTCGTGAGCTGGAAAAGCAGACCACGAGCGTAAAGCCGACGATTGATGCGATCAATTCCCTGCTTGCCTCATTTGGGTTTCACGGCTTTGCGCTGGCGATGGCGGATGACGGCAAGTCATACAAGTTGGTGCGCGAGGACAAGTCGGACGCCAAGCAGACGCTGAGCGAAGGGGAGAAGACCTTCGTGACCTTCCTGTATTTCTACCACTTGCTCAAAGGTAGCGACACGGAAAGCGGGGTCAACACGGATCGCGTGGTTGTGTTCGATGATCCGGTTTCAAGCTTGGACAGCGAGATTCTGTTCATCGTTGGCAGCCTGATCAAAAAGGTGTTCGATGAAGCGCGCAGCGGGTCGAGCCTGATCAAGCAAGTTTTCGTTTTGACGCACAACGTCTATTTTCATAAGGAAGTCTCGTTTAACAATACGAGGCCGGACAAGGCGCTCAAAGACGAGACGTTTTGGGTTGTGCGCAAGCCGGCCAAGCACTCGCAACTGGAACCCCATGACACAAATCCGATCCAGACTTCGTATGAGCTGCTTTGGTCGGAGGTCAAGAACCCGAAGCCGTCGCTGCTGACGATCCAAAACGTGATGCGCAGAATCCTTGAAAACTACTTCAAGTTCTTCGGGGGAGTCGATCCGAGAGACATTTGCACAAAACTGCCTGGAAAAGATCAATTGATCTGCAACAGCCTTCTGTCATGGGTAAATGACGGTTCGCACTACGCCCAAGACGATATCTATGTGAGTATGGATCAAGGGGCAGTTCAGAGCTATTTAAAGGTCTTTCACATGATCTTTAAGCTGTCTGAACACGAGGCTCACTACAAGATGATGATGGGGGATGCTTACGTGGAGCTTGAAGATTTCGCTCCTGCTGGAACGAGGGGCCCGGTGGCGGAAGAAGTGCCGAGCGCATAGGCGCGGACGGCTCTGAGCATGTCCGATATTTTGTGTGTGAGGCATAACATGTCACGAAAGGAGCATGTATGCCAATCAAGACGAGCCAGAGGCCCAAGATATGCTTTGGCCGATTGTCAGTCAGCCGACAGACATTATTTTCGCCACTTTGCCCAAGGGTCGGTGCCGGTGCTCGGCGTGGCATGAGAAACTGCTGGCCTTCTGTTGGTGCCGGCAGAGCCGACTCTTCCGGCATCATGCTCGGCTGCCTTTGTGGCGCGCTTCTGGCGCAGGCGCTCGGCATCGTCCTGGCTCAGTTCGGCGGGAGCGCCCGGTTTCTGATCCGGCGGCACGATACGGTCACGTGGCGGCAAGGCAAATTGTTCAGTTGAAGCGCGCGGCAGGTTTTTGAACTGGTACAGGTAAAAGGCTTCTACCTTTTCGCGCGCCCAATCCGTTTTCTTGAGAAATTTGACGCTGGAGTCGATGCTTGGATTTGCCCTGAAGCACTGGATATTTAGGTAGGCGAACAGCAGTTCATAGCCATAGTGATTCACAATTTCTGTGACCAGCGTTTTCAGGCTGACCCCATGGAGCGGGTTGTTCTTGTAGTCGATGTCAATCTTCATGCCCAAGCCTGAAAATAAGTAGAGAGATCATATTTTACCCGCGACTGGCCGGCAGCCTTCTTGGGGCTGCGGGTAGGCATCCGTTATTTGAGGCGGAGCAGGCGTTTTCCCGCTTCCATGGGCGCGGTCATGGCAAAAAAAACGGTGCCGTGGTAAAAAGCACGCCCCCAACAAAACTGGCGCAAGTCATCCACGAGAGGTGGCTGCGCCAGACCAGCCGCCAACCTGTCACCGGGTTGGCGGCTGGTTGCCCATGGTATTGAAAAATGAACAACAAAGCGTCCTGGCAGAGAAGCTTTCTGTCCTTTGCCGGCCCCGGCATTCATCAGCCTTCGGACATGATGCGGGTGGGCGAATCCGAAGCCCTTGGCATTCTGGCCGATCTCGGCGTCTTGAATTGGCAGGCGCCGGTGTATGAAGGGAGCGGCCGCCACGTTGGCTACCGTATTTGCAACGCATGTGCTGCCTGTTGTACGGCACTGTTTTTCTACGATCAACTTGTCGGTTTCTACGCCGGCTCCAGCTTGTGGATTGCCAGGGAACACCGCCGTCAGGGGTTGTCGACGCCGTTGATTCTGGCCGCTGCCGTGCAACGGGGCGGCGCCATCCTGCCGCCGGGGGTTGTGGTTCAGGGCTATACCGGCGCCGGGCTGCTTGCCCACCGCTCAGCGCATAGCCACGCCGTGCTGACCGCAGTGGCCGAAGGATTACCCGTTCCGGTCGAGATTCTGGCGGAAATTGGCCGACAGGCCGAGGACCTTGCCGGGTTGACTCCGGATATTTCCTGCTTGCCGTAAACCTCGGTATTTCAGGTTGTTGAAGCGGCCCTGCCTCTGACCTCTTTCCGGTAACAGGCCTTGAGCATGAAGTTGCCGACGTCCATTTTGCAGTCCACTTCGTGGCCGCCGCCAACGGGGCGGATGCTTTTTACCTTGAAACTCGGGATCGGCATTACGGAATCTCTGTTGGCCAGGACATTGCCCTTGGCATCCTTGATGACCGCTTAGGAATCGTCATCGTTCTCGGTGTTTTCCTGCCTTGGTCACACGTAAGCGCAGTCGGCGCAAACGTAATTATCGCCGTCCGGATAGGTGTTTCCCAGGGGGGATTGAGGGCAGGGGAATGGACGTGGTCCGGCTCGGAAAAAGGAAGGCCGCATTTAAAGCTGCGGCGATCTTCCTTGCGGGACTTGGCTGCCGGGCGGGCGGGGGAGTTTGCCTCAGGCCTTGCCGTCGAACAGCAAGCCCTTCATCTTGTCGAGGGATTTGCTGATGCGCAGAGCCTCTTCCGAAGGTATCTGGCGGATCAGTTCGTGGGTCTGGCGATCGGTGATTTTGATAACGGTGCGTCCGGTATCTTTATCCACAGTGAAATTGAGATCAGATGCGGCAAAGACGGGGCTCTTTTTCAGTTTTTCAGCGACTTTTTCGAGCGCATCCGGCGATGCCTGTTCCGTCTGATTCTCATTCTGAACCTGCTCCTGGCGGGTTGCCGTATTGAGTTGTTGCGATGCTTTGCGGGTGTCCGGTGCTTTCAGGGGCGACAACTGCCGGTCGGCAGCCGCCACGGAAGTCTGCTCGGACGGAGCGGGGCTTCCTTGCGTGCTCTTGGGGGAACTGGGGGGAGGCGCCGCAGCAAAGCCGACGGGGGGAAGTTGAACGTTCATGCCGGTGCTCCCGCGCGACGCGAACACACAAAACCGATGGCACATTCCGGGCCGGTGCGGTGATGTGAAGCGCTGGGCAATGCGGTATCCATGATGGCCTCGGTGCTAACCAGGGCAAACTGCGCCCCTTTCGAATATCAACAACGGCAACTTTATAGAGAACTTTAGTCCGGATTGCAAAAAAATTCGAGGACAGCCTCAAGCAGCACCCTGAAGGAGGGCTTTCGCAGGTCAGGCGAGGGGGCGGACGATGCGCCGCCGGAGCGGCGGCATCAGATTCCGGCAGGCTTATTTTGCCTGGTTGAGTTTTTGTTCGATCTTGGCGATGGGCATGGCGCCCGGAACACGTTCGCCGTCATTGAAAAAGATGGTCGGAGTGCCGGTGATGTTCAGCTTGCGGCCATAGTCCTGGTTCTTGGACACGGCAGCGGTGTCGCAGTCGTCCTTGCTGGGCGGGGCTTTTCCGTCAACCATCCAGTCATTCCAGGCTTTGCCCTTGTCCGGGGCGCACCAGATTTGCTTGGATTTCTTTACGGAGTCTTCGGACAGAATGGGGTAGAGGAAGGTGTAGACGGTGACGTTATCCAGCTTGAGGAGTTCCTTGGCCAGCCGTTTGCAGTAGCCGCAGTTGGGGTCTTCAAAGGTGGCCATGACCCGTTTGCCGTCGCCGCGTACCTGTTTGACCGCCAACTCGAGAGGCAGGTCGGAGAATTTGATGGCGGTGAGTTTCTTGATACGCTCATCGGTGACGTTGCGCATGTTTTTGGCATCCACCAGGCTGCCGGCAATAAAGGCGGACACTTTTTCGTCGGTATAGAGAATCTGGCCATCCACATAGACTTCGTAGAGGCCGAGGTAGCCGGATTTGCTGACGCTCTCCACCTTGCTGCCCAGTTTTGCTTCCATGGTTTTCTTGATGCTGTCTTCGCTGGCCGTGGCCGGGAAAGCCAGGGCCAGGCCAAGGGCGAGAGGAAGGGCTTTGGTGATCATCAGTTTCTCCTAGAGGGCACCG
The DNA here is from genome assembly GCA_964536245.1 of uncultured Rhodocyclaceae bacterium. GTDB lineage: Bacteria > Pseudomonadota > Gammaproteobacteria > Burkholderiales > Rhodocyclaceae > CAZHVZ01. The sequence goes on along the minus strand of CAZHVZ010000024.1, from coordinate 25,991 downwards.
AGGGCGTAGCGCACCAGGGCATTTTTTACGAAGGGGAGCGCGTTGGTCAGGCCCAGGCCGGCATTGCGCAAGGTTCTTATCGGAGCAGGACCGGCCTTGAACAGGCGCCGCAATCCGTCGGTGGTGCTTTGCATCAGCACGGTTTCTTCCTTGCGCGCACGCTGGTAGCGCCGCAGCAGGCGTTCGTCGCCAATGTCCTGCCAGGCCGGTGTGGCCGCGAGCAGTCGGGCCAGTTCTCCGGCATCCTGAAAGCCAAGGTTGATGCCATGGCCGGATAGCGGATGAATGCCGTGGGCAGCGTCGCCCACCAGAGCCAGGCGCGGCGCCACGGTTTTCGGGACGCGGATGAGGCGCAGGGGAAAGGCTGCCGGCGGGGTAAGCAGCTCAAGTTGGCCGAGGGTGTGCTGCCCGGCTGCGGCAACCCGCTGGTAGAGGGTGGCGGCATCCAGCTGGCAAAGTTCGTCGGCGTGTTCATGGGGAGTCGACCACACGATGGAAATGCGGTTCCCCGGGAGGGGCAGATAGGCCAGCACGCCATCATCGCGAAACCACTGGCAGGCGATGTTGCGATGGCTTCTTTCTGTGCTGAAATTGGCCACCAGCCCTTTTTCACCGTAGGGAGTGTTGATTGCCTCCAGTCCCGCAGCGTTCCGTACCCAGGAGTCCCGGCCATCGGCGCCGACCAGCAGGCGGGCGGAGAGCAGCTGCCCGCTGCTTAGCTTGAGCAAGGCGGCGTCGTGGCGGAATTCCCGCTCGGCGGGCCGGGCTGGGCAGAATAGGGTGAGATTGCTCTGGCGCTTGGCGGATTCCCAGAGTTCGCAGGCCATTTGAGCGGATTCGGCAATCCAGCCGAGTTCGCTGACGCCGCTTTCGTAGGCGCTGAAATCGAGCCGCCCGCCGGCATCGCCAAAAATCTGCATGGCGCGGATGGCGACCATGCGGTCTTGATCAAGGTGTTTCCAGGCGCCTATCCGGTCAAGAAAGTCGACATTGGCTGGGCTGATGGCGTAGATACGGGCATCCCATCCCGCTGGTTTTTGTGGTGCAGCGGATTCGACCAGAGCGATTTTCAGTCGGGTGTCGCGCAGTGCAACGGCAAGGCTGGCGCCCGCCAGTCCGCCACCGACGATGACGAGATCAAAGTGCTGCATGCGGCATGCGCCGGTCAGGAACCCGGATTGGCCTTGGGTTTTTGGGGTCTGCGATTGCCTCCGCCACCGCCGCCACCGCCGCCGCTATTTTTGTTGGGGCGATGGTGCTTTTTGCCGCCGGGGGAAGGTTTTCCTCCGGTCGGCAGGGGGGCGTCGGGATTGGAATTCGGATGCACCCGGTTGCCTGGGGCCAGCTGGATTTCCAGCTCGACAATTTCGTCCCACTGGGCGTCGCTACGATCCCGTTCCGGAACGGACAGCAGTTCGCGCAGGCGGCGTCGCGGATCAAAAGACGGTGCGGCGGGAGGAGGGGCGACCGGAGCGGGGGTCGGAGCAGGAGCAACAACTGCGTCGACTACCGGTGCGGTGGGTAGCGGGGTGGTTTCTTCACTCATTGTGACAGTGTATCACTGAAACAGAAGGGGTTCGCCGCTGGCGAACCCCAAAGCCAATGGCAGCTTACTTTTTCTTGGCTGATTTCTTGGCGGCGACGGCGGCCTTGAAGGCCGAACCCGCAGAAAACTTCGGCACGGTAGTGGCCGGAATCTTGAGCGTGGCGCCGGTCTTCGGGTTCTTGCCGGTACGGGCGGCGCGTGGAGCAGATTTGAAAGTGCCGAAACCAACAAGGGTAACGGTCTCGCCCTTGGTGACAGTGGCGACAACCGCGCCGATGATAGCGGAGAGAGCTTTGTCAGCAGCGGCTTTGGTGATACCAGCTTCTTTGGCAGCAACTTCGACTAATTCGGATTTATTCATCTGTGTGCCTCCTGTGAGTGGTTAAACAACTGGCGTGAAAAACGGCAGTGCGCATAAATTAGCACAATTTCCCAGGCAGGGCGCTAATGTCATGCAGGAAACAGGGAGATTATTTTTGCAGGCTGTCCCGTTCTGGCAACAATTGTCCGTTGCCGACCGCTCGGGGCGGCGCACAGGTTTCAGTCAAGGGGAAAAACCGGGTGGGGGCAGGCCTGCACCATGGCAGTGCGAAAGGGATGGTGCCCATGGGCAGGATCGAACTGCCGACCTCTCCCTTACCAAGGGAGTGCTCTACCACTGAGCCACATGGGCGTGAGCGTAATCGGCGCCGATAAGGGCGTTTCTATGCACACAAATCCAGACAAAAATTTAGCCCGTCCGTTGTCAGACGGGCCAAATCTTGTGGTACTGGTGGTGATGGGCAGAATCGAACTGCCGACCTATGGGTTATGAATCCATCGCTCTAACCGTCTGAGCTACATCACCACGCGTTAAGGGCGCGGATTATAGTTTGCCGCAGCAAAGACGGTCAACGAGTTTATCTGTGGGCTATAATGAAGCCATGCCCGTTGCTGCCGCCATTGCCTCTGCCATTGTGAATAGCGTGATCAATTCGATCGCCGATGCGCCGCCGTCTGCGCCGCCTGTGCCGGTGTATATGGCGATGATGCGCAATTTTCCGCTGGAATCGAAAAAGGGGGAGTTGCACCCGCCGATTCAGCAGGAGCTGGATATCAGCGGCCAGAAAATGCTGAAGGCTCCAGGTTTGCAGATTCGCAACGAGAAAAACCTGATCGTGATGCCGGCGACGCTGCAAGGCCCTCAACCCGTGCGCTATCAACTGGACCCCATGGGGAACGTGTGGCGCATCTGGATTCTTTCCGCCGCCGAGCAGGCGGCTCCTGATCTCAAGAAATAAGTTTGCCTATGCCCAAGAAGTTGTTCATCCGCACTTTCGGGTGCCAGATGAACGAGTACGATTCGGACAAGATGGCCGATGTGCTCGCTGCCTCTGATGGCGTCGTCAAGACCGATAATCCGGAAGACGCCGATATCATTCTCTTCAATACCTGTTCGGTGCGCGAAAAAGCCCAGGAGAAAGTGTTTCACGACCTGGGACGGGTCAAGCACCTGAAGAAGCTCAATCCCGATCTGGTGATCGGGGTCGGCGGCTGCGTGGCCAGCCAGGAGGGGGACGCCATCGTCGCCCGGGCGCCCTATGTCGATGTGGTGTTTGGCCCGCAGACCCTGCATCGCCTGCCGCAGCTGATTGCCGAGCGCAAGGCCAGGGGCAAGGCGGCGGTCGATGTTTCCTTCCCGGAAATCGAGAAATTCGATGCCATGCCGCCGGCCGAGGTCAAGGGCGCTTCCGCATTTGTCTCGATCATGGAAGGCTGCTCCAAGTTTTGTACTTTCTGCATTGTTCCCTATACCCGGGGCGGCGAGGTGTCGCGCCCCTTCGAGGACGTGCTGACCGAGGTGGCCGGCCTGGCTGCCAACGGTGTCGGCGAGGTCACCCTGCTCGGCCAGAACGTCAATGCCTATCGCGGTGACATGCCCGCGACCGAAGAGAAGGCCGATCTCGCCCTGCTCATCGAGTACATTGCCGAGGTGCCCGGCATCGAGCGCATTCGCTATACCACTTCCCATCCCCGGGAAATGACGCAGCGCCTGTTCGATACCTACCTCAAGGTGCCCAAGCTGGTGTCCCATCTCCATCTGCCGGTACAGGCCGGATCGGATCGGGTGTTGGCGGCCATGAAGCGGGGCTACACGGCGCTCGAATACAAATCCATCATCCGCAAGCTGCGGACGGCGCGGCCGGACATTTCCCTGTCTTCCGATTTCATTGTCGGCTTCCCCGGTGAAACCGATGCCGATTTCGAGAAAACCATGAAGCTGATCGAGGAGGTCGGCTTCGATACGTCCTTCTCCTTCATCTATAGTCCCCGCCCTGGAACGCCTGCTCTGGAACTGGCCGATGACACGCCGGCGGAAGTGAAATCAGCCCGCCTGACCCGCCTGCAAAAGCGCATTGAGGAACAGGCCCACGTCATCAGCCAGGCCATGGTCGGCAGCGTGCAGCGGGTGCTGGTGGAAGGCCCTTCCAAAAAAGACGCCAACGAACTGGCCGGTCGCACCGACAATAACCGGGTGGTCAATTTTGTCGGCCAGGCCCGGCTGATCAATACCTTTGTCGATGTGCGCATCACCGGCGCGCTGCCGCACAGCCTGAGGGGCGAAATTGTCATCCGAGAAGATTAAGCCGGCGCCCAAGAGCCGGCCAGTGGACGTCACCCTGAGTCCGCTCGACAACATTCAGTTGGCCAGCCTCTGTGGTGCGTTGGATGAAAACATCCGCCAGATCGAAATCGGTTTTGATGTGCTCATTGCCCGGCGCGGCGAGCGCTTTACCATTCGTGGGGAGCAGGCCCGGCTGGCCGGGCAGGCCATTGAGCATTTTTACGCCATGGCCCGTCAGCCGCTGTCGGTGGACGATATCCAGCTCGGACTGGTCGAGCTGATCAATGCGCCGGTGCGCCGTATTTCCACGCCGGGGCAAAGTCCGGTGGACGGCCCCCAACTGGTCACCCGCAAGGCCGACCTGCATGGCCGGACGCCGCGCCAGATTGATTACCTGAAGGCCATCCAGGAGCACGACATCACCTTCGGCATCGGCCCGGCCGGCACCGGCAAGACCTACCTCGCCGTGGCCAGCGCGGTGGATGCCCTGGAACGGGATCTGGTCGAGCGCATCATCCTCACCCGACCCGCCGTCGAGGCTGGCGAGCGACTCGGCTTCCTGCCCGGTGACCTGGCCCAGAAGGTTGATCCCTACCTTCGCCCCCTGTATGACGCCCTCTATGACCTGATGGGTTACGACCGGGTGGCCAAGCTCAACGAAAAGGGCGCCATCGAAATAGCGCCCCTGGCTTTCATGCGGGGACGAACCCTGAACCACGCCTTCATCATTCTCGACGAAGCCCAGAACACCACGCCGGAGCAGATGAAGATGTTCCTCACCCGCATCGGTATTGGCGCCAAGGCGGTGGTGACCGGCGACTTGACCCAGATTGACCTGCCCAAGGGCCAGAAAAGCGGCCTGCGCGAAGCCCGCGACATTCTTGGTGAAGTGCGCGGTATCGCTACCACCGAATTCCTCAAGGAGGATGTGGTCCGCCATCCGCTGGTTGCCCGTATCGTCGCCGCTTATGAAAATCATGCCAAGCAAACGTCTTGATCTTTCCGTGCAATACGCCTGTCACAAAGAGGGCTTACCTTCCCGCGAGGTGATTCGCCGCTGGGCAAGGGCGGCCTTGGCAGGCGGCGGCAGTGTGACCATTCGTTTTGTCGATGCCGAGGAAGGGCAGGCGCTCAACCGGGACTACCGGGGCAAGGATTACGCCACCAATGTCTTGTCCTTTCCCTACGATGTGGCGCCGCAGGTGGTGGGCGACATGGTCATCTGTCCGCAAGTGGTGGTCCGCGAGGCGGGTGAGCAGGGCAAGGCAGTCGAAGCCCATTACACCCACCTGGTGGTGCATGGTATGCTGCATTTGCAGGGCTGGGACCACGAAGACGAGGCCGACGCCCAGGCCATGGAAGACAAGGAAAGGGAGATATTGGCCGCGTTGGGGGTTGCCGACCCCTACGCCGCCTGAGCATTATGGACAGTTCCAGTAGCAAACCCGGATTTCTAGAACGGCTGACTTCCCTGCTGCTGCGCGAGCCGGAAGACCGCGAGCAGCTTCTCCAGCTGCTCCATGCCGCCTACGAGCGCAATCTGATGGACGCCGATGCCCTGACCATCATCGAGGGGGCGTTGGCCGCTTCGGAAACCCGCGTCACCGATGTCATGGTGACCCGCGCCCAGATGGACGTGGTTGATGTCGATGATCCCATCGACGACATCATCCGCACCGTGATTGATGCCGCCCATTCCCGTTTTCCGGTGGTCGATGGCGACCGGGACAATGTGCTCGGTATTCTGCTGGCCAAGGATCTGCTGCGTCTCCATACGGAAAGAAATTTCAATCTGCGGGACTGGCTGCGGCCGGCCGTGTTCATTCCGGAGTCGAAACGCCTCAATGTTCTGCTGCGGGAATTTCGCGTATCCCGCAATCATATGGCGGTCGTGGTCAATGAATACGGCGGCGTGGCCGGACTGGTCACCATTGAGGATGTGCTGGAGCAGATCGTCGGCGACATCGAGGACGAATACGATTTCGACGAGGCCCACGACAATATCCGCCTGGATTCTGCCGGGCGCTACCGGGTCAAGGCGCGGACCGAGATTGAGGATTTCAACAAGGCGTTTGCCACCGCCTTCTCGGACGAGGAATTCGATACCGTGGGCGGCCTGATCCTGCGCCATCTTGGCCGGGTGCCGAAGCGCAACGAAGTGGTGGACGTCGATGGCATCCGTTTTGTCGTGCTGCGGGCGGACAGCCGCCGTCTCTATACCCTGTTGGTGGACCCGCCTCAACCCCAGACCGGTGCGGATGATTCGACTGCCTGAGAGGCAGCCCCTGCGCCTGCTGGCGGCTTTTCTGATCGGCATGGCCGGGGTGCTCGGCTTTGAACCCTTCGGATTGTTCTGGCTGACGCCACTGATCTGCTTCGGGCTTTTCCAGTTGCTGCGTGCCGCCCCAACGGTGCGGCAGGCGGGCGCTTCGGGACTCGCCTTCGGAATGGGTTTCTTTCTGACCGGGGTTTCCTGGGTCTATGTCAGTCTTTCCGTTTTTGGCGGCATGCCCGCCTGGCTGGCCGCTCTCGGCACCCTGTTTTTTTGCACCGCCCTGGCGCTGTTTCCGGCTGGCGTTGCCGGCATTTTCAAACACTGGCAACCGGCCTCTCTTTTTCGCCAGGCCTTGTTTTTCGCGGGGCTGCTGGCGCTGGCGGATTGGCTGCGGGGCTGGCTATTCACTGGCTTTCCCTGGCTGGCGCTGGGCTACTCGCAAACCAGTCCGAGTCCCCTGGCCGGTTTTGCCCCTCTATTCGGCGTCTATGGGCTTTCCCTGCTGGTCGCCCTGAGCGGCGCCCTGCTTGCCGTCCGGCGGCTTGGCCTGGCGGTGCTCCTGATGCTTTCCCTGGCCGGCTTCGGCCTGCGCCAGGTGGCGTGGACCGAGCCGGCGGGAGAGGCGATTTCGGTTGCTTTGGTGCAGGGCAACGTTCCGCAGGAAATGAAGTGGCAGCCGGAACATTTTTTCCGCACCCTGCGGCTCTATCGTGATCTGGTGGAGCGCCACCCGGCGCGGCTGACGGTCTTGCCGGAAACCGCCATTCCCGCCTTTGTGGACCAGTTGCCGCCGGATTTCGTCAGCGAAATGAAGCGCCTGGTGCAGCGTCAGCAGGGAGATCTGCTCTTCGGTGCGGCGACCGGCAGTGGCGAGCGTTACTGGAATAGTGCCGTCAGCCTGGGTACGGCGCCCGCCCAGGTTTACAGCAAGAGCCATCTGGTTCCCTTCGGTGAATTCGTTCCCGCCGGTTTTGCCTGGTTTCTCACCATGGCCCGCATTCCCATGTCCGAATTTTCCCGGGGACCGGCGGGGCAGCCCCTGCTGCATCTGGCCGGGCAAACCATCGCCGCCAATATTTGCTATGAAGATGCTTTCGGTGAAGAGATCATTCATTCCTTGCCGGCAGCAGGAATCCTGGTCAATCTGTCCAATACCGCCTGGTTCGGGCATTCCCTGGCCCAGCCCCAGCATTTGCAGATTTCACAGATGCGTGCCCTGGAGAGTGGCCGCCCCATGCTGCGGGCCACCAATACCGGCATGACGGCTTACATCCTGCCCGACGGAACGCTCAAAGCCGCCTTGCCGGCTTTTACGAGGGGGGTTCTGGCGGTGGACGTGACGCCCTACGGCGGTCTGACCCCCTATGC
>CAZHVZ010000024.1:0-18176 GCA_964536245.1 uncultured Rhodocyclaceae bacterium | reverse complement strand
TTTCTGGCCCTGGTTCTGGCGCTGGCTGGCGTCCTGTTCGGCGGGCGGCAGAGGCGCCCTTAGCCCCGCTGCTCAGGTGGTGCGCAGGCGCAGCACCGCTTGTTCAATGCGCTGGCGTTCGGCCAGGACGCGGTTTGCATAGCGGCGCTCGGGGTCGTTCAGGGCGCCGCCGAATTGCTGCAAGCCGCTCTCCACGCCGCCGTACTGGCGAATCGATTCCTTGAGAACACGGGAACCGACCTGGATATTGGTCAGCGGGTCGAAGAAGGGGAGTTCACCAGCATCGTCAGGCAATTTGTCGCGATGGTAGCGCGGCACCACCTGCATCAAGCCCTGAGCGCCCAGTACGCTCTGGGAGAGAGGATTGAAACCGGATTCGACACCGATGATGGCGACAATCAGCAAGGGGTCCAGCCGCAACTCCCGGCTGGCCGATTGCACGGTGGAAAAAATCGGTTGCAAGGCGTCGGTGGATACATGGTAGCGCCGCGCAACATACTCCAGCGCCCCCTGCATACGGGGGCTGAGCGCCTCGGTCGGGGTGTCCGCCAAAGATTCGGGCGACGTGCCGGCCAAAGCCTCGGAGATGGCCAGCAGAGGCTCGCCGCTGGCCGCCGCACGGTCTTTCGGGAGGACGGCTTTCAATCCGTCCAGCACCGCACTGTGGCCAAAGTGCAGCCCTGTCAGGCCAAGGATGAGAACCAGACCCGAGGCCATCACGTGACCTCCTTCACTGTTGCCACTGCGGAAAACAACTCCGGCAGCGAACGGTTACAGGGGGTACGACAGCAGCCCGTTTCCGGAAGCGGGCTCGAGAAGAGTGCCCGGGAGGCTGTTGTTGCACCGCGTCATTTGCTTACTATATTGATTGCAATGTGTTTTGTCAATATTTCGGCAGCGCGTCGTAGGTTGTGTTGTTGCGGCACAGCAATTTTTGCCGATGAATCGGCCTGTGTAGCTGGCCATTCGGCCTTCCTCAAATCGCCACCGTGCGAGGGCCTGCGGGCGCCCTGCCGATTTGTCTAAAACCAAGTAAAATCCACGGTTTTACGTCTATTCGAGTGCGTCCATGAGCACCAGCAACAAAACAACTTTTAGTTCCGACAGCACGCCCGCTAGCGGGCATGAGTCTTCTCTGAAACCAAAACCGAGTTTTCAGGAAGTCATCCTGCGCTTGCAGGAATTCTGGAATAAACAAGGCTGTGCGCTGCTCCAGCCCTACGACATGGAGGTTGGTGCCGGCACCAGCCACACCGCCACTTTTCTGCGCGCCCTCGGGCCGGAACCGTGGAAAGCGGCCTATGTGCAGCCTTCCCGCCGCCCCAAGGACGGCCGTTACGGCGAAAACCCCAACCGCATGCAGCACTACTACCAATACCAGGTAGTGCTGAAACCGGCCCCGGAAAATATTCTCGAACTCTACCTGGGCTCCCTCGAGGCGCTCGGTTTCGATCTCAAGAAAAACGACGTGCGTTTTGTCGAAGATGACTGGGAAAACCCCACTCTCGGCGCCTGGGGCCTGGGCTGGGAGGTGTGGATGAACGGTATGGAAGTGACCCAGTTCACCTATTTCCAGCAGGTCGGCGGCATTGACTGCAAGCCGATCACCGGCGAAATCACCTACGGCCTGGAACGCCTGACCATGTACCTGCAAGGGGTGGAGAACGTTTTCGACCTGCAATGGACCCAGGGCCTGACCTATGGCGACGTTTACCACCAGAACGAAGTGGAGCAATCCACCTACAATTTCGAGCACAGCGATGCCGATTTCCTGTTCACCGCCTTTGCCGCCCACGAAAAGCAGGCCCAGCACCTGATGCAGGCGCAGCTGGCGCTTCCTGCCTACGAGCAGGTGCTCAAGGCAGCGCACACCTTCAACCTGCTTGATGCCCGGGGAGCCATTTCGGTCACCGAGCGTGCCGCCTACATCGGCCGCATCCGCAATCTGGCCCGCGCTGTCGCCCAAAGCTATCTCGACAGCCGCGCCCGCCTGGGCTTCCCCATGGCGCCGAAGGAGTGGGCAGCCGAAGTGCTGGCCCAGATTGAAAAGAAAGTTGCCTGATATGACAACCAAAAATCTGCTCGTTGAACTCTTCGTTGAAGAACTGCCGCCCAAAGCCCTCCGGAAACTGGGCGAGGTCTTTGCCCAGACCCTGGCTCAATCCCTGAAGAACCAGGGCTTGGCCGATGGCGCTGCGGTGGTGACGCCCTATGCCTCTCCCCGTCGCCTGGCGGCCCATCTGACCGGGGTTCTGGCGGTGGCCGCCGACAAGCCTCTGGCGCAAAAGCTGATGCCGGCTTCGGTCGGGCTGGATGCCGCCGGCCGTGCCACGCCGGCCTTGTTGAAGAAGCTTGCCGCCCTCGGGGCGGATGCGTCGGTAGTCTCCGGGTTGCGCCGGGAATCCGACGGCAAGGCCGAAGTGCTTTTCTACGACAGCCTGGCCAAGGGCGTCAGCCTGGCCGATGGCCTGCTCAAGGCCTTGGAAGCGGCCCTTGCCGCTCTGCCCATTCCCAAGGTGATGACCTACCAACTGGCCGATGGCTGGAGTACCGTCAATTTTGTTCGCCCGGCCCATGGCCTGGTCGCCCTGCACGGTGCGGAGGTGGTGCCGGTGGCGCTGCTTGGTCTCCATTCCGGCCGGCAAACCCATGGCCACCGCTTTGAAGCCGCAGTGGACCCGGTGCTGATTCCGGATGCCGAGAGCTATGCCGGCAAGTTGGCCAGTGACGGGGCGGTGATCGCCAGCTTTGCCGAGCGCCGCGCCGAAATTGCCCGTCAATTGACGGTTGCGGCGGCCAGGGCCGGCGGCAAGCCGATTGACGACGAGGCCCTGCTGGATGAAGTGACTGCCCTGGTCGAGCGCCCCAATGTGCTGATCGGCCAGTTCGAGGAGGAGTACCTGGCAGTGCCGCAGGAATGCCTGATCCTGACCATGAAGGCCAACCAGAAGTACTTCCCGCTGCTCGACAGCGCCGGCAAGCTGACCAATAAATTCCTTGTGGTCAGCAACATCAGCCCGGCCGATCCGGGCGCCGTCATCAGCGGCAACGAGCGAGTGGTGCGTCCCCGTCTGGCCGATGCCAAGTTTTTCTTCGACCAGGATCGCAAGAAGAACCTGGAATCCCGCGTACTGGGTCTGGCCAAGGTGGTCTATCACAACAAGCTGGGCACTCAGGGGGAGCGGGTGCAGCGGGTTGCAGCCATTGCCCGGACCATTGCCGATCAACTCGGCGGCGGCCAGCTGGCACACCACGCAGAACAGGCAGCGATGCTGGCCAAGGCCGACCTGCTCACCGACATGGTCGGTGAATTCCCCGAGCTGCAAGGCATCATGGGCCGTTACTACGCGCTGCATGACGGTCTCGCCGGCGATATTGCCGATGCCATCGAGGACCACTACAAACCGCGTTTTGCCGGCGACAGCCTGCCCCGAGGGCAAGTGGGCACCATCGTTGCTCTCGCCGACAAGCTGGAAACCCTGGTCGGCATGTTCGGCATCGGCCAGATGCCGACCGGTGACCGTGATCCCTTTGCCTTGCGCCGCCACGCCCTGGGCGCCATCCGCATGTTGAGCGAGAACGATCTTGATCTGCCTCTCGGCGCGCTGCTGGCTACGGCCACCGACGTATTTTCCGCCGTCGAAGGCTTCAAGGCCGCCGATGCTGCCCTGGCCGACTTCATCTACGACCGCCTGGCCGGCAGCCTGCGTGAGCAGGGATATTCCGCCCAGGAAGTGGATGCGGTGGTTTCCCAGCGCCCGCAGCGTCTGGGCGACATCCCCAAACGCCTGGCCGCCGTACGCACCTTTGCCGCCTTGCCCGAAGCCGCTGCCCTGGCTGCTGCCAACAAGCGGGTCGGCAACATCCTCAAGAAAGTCGAGGACAGCGTCGATGCCTGGGTGGATGTTTCCCTCCTCAAGGAAAACGCTGAAATCGCCCTCCATGCCGCTCTCGTCGAGGTTGTCCCGCAGGCCGATGCGGCCTTCGTTACCGGCGACTACACCGAGTCCCTGCAAACCCTGGCGGCCTTGCGCGCCCCGGTGGATACCTTTTTCAATGACGTCATGGTCAATGCCGAAGACCCGGCGCTGCGCGCCAACCGCCTCGGTCTGCTGGCCAGGTTGCATGGGGCGATGAACCAGGTGGCCGATATTTCCAAGTTGTCGGCCTGATTTTCGGAAAAACAGCCATGAAACTCGTCATCCTCGACCGCGATGGGGTCATCAACTTCGATTCCGCCCAGTTCATCAAGAGCCCGGCCGAGTGGAAGCCCATCCCCGGCAGTCTGGAAGCCATCGCCAAGCTCAATCAGTCGGGCTACCGGGTGGTGGTGGCGACCAATCAATCCGGCATCGGTCGCGGTCTTTTCGACATGGACACCCTCAACGCCATCCATGAAAAACTGCACAAATCCCTGCTTGCGGTGGGCGGTCGGCTCGATGCGGTGTTCTATTGCCCGCATACCCGCGATTCTTCCTGTGAATGCCGCAAGCCGAAACCGGGCATGTTCAAGCGCATTTCGGAAACCCTGAACGTGAATCTCAAGGACGTGCCGGCAGTCGGAGATTCCCTGCGTGATCTTGAAGCCTGTGCAGCCGTCGGTTGCCGGCCCATTCTGGTGAATACCGGCAAGGGGGAGAAAACCAGGGAAGAGGGCAATCTTCCTGACGGGACTCTTTTCTTTCCCGATCTGGCGGCGGCAGTGGACTGGATTTTGACCAAAGACGAAGCATGAACGCCCTTCGTTCCACGCTCTTCATGCTATGGGCCATTGTGCTCACCGTCCTGTTCGGGCCTTTTGTCATCCTGGCGGCCCTGCTCCTGCGCGGCCAGTGGGGGTATCGCGTGGTTTTCGGCTGGCGGCGGGGATTCATGTGGGCGGTGGAAAATATCCTCGGTATTCGTACAGAAGTCATCGGCCGGGAGAATATGCCCGGTGAGCCCTGCGTCATCCTTTCCAAGCATCAGTCAGCCTGGGAAACCGTGGCGTTGCAGGATGTCGTTCCGGACGGCGCCTATTGCGTCTTCGTTCTGAAAAAAGAGCTGCTCAAGTTGCCCTTCTTTGGTTGGTCGCTGGCGGCCATGCGCATGATTTCCATTGATCGGGCAGCGGGACGGGATGCGCTCGATCAGGTGGTGGTGCAAGGCCGCGAACGCCTTGGTCACGGCTATTACGTGATTGTTTTTCCGGAGGGCACCCGCGTCGCACCGGGCAGCAAGAAACGCTACAAGGTGGGGGGCGCCTATCTGGCTACCCACGTCGGCTGCAAGGTGGTGCCGATCGCCCATAATGCAGGCGAATTGTGGCCCCGCCAGGCGTTCATCAAGCGTCCAGGCACAGTTACGGTCAGTATTGGGCCGGCTTTCGAGGCCGCCGGCTTGTCAGAGCAGGAAGTGAACGAGCGGGTCGAAGCGTGGATCGAGGCCGAGATGCGCCGGCTTTCCCCCCATCGTTATCGGGATGCTGCGCAGCAAGGCTGATCTGGCCGGCGAAGGCCAGCGCAGCATCGCCCTGCACGGGCGGCAGGTGGACTATCACCTGCGCCGCAGCAGCCGGCGAACCATCGGTCTCTCCATCGACCAGCGGGGTTTGCGGGTGGGGGCGCCCCTGCGGGCCGGTTTGGGGGACATTGAAACGCTGATCCTCAAGCACGCCGACTGGGTGCTGCAAAAACTCGATGGCTGGCAGCAGCGTGCACCAGAAGATCTGGTGGTCATCCGTGACGGCCTGGTCCTGCCCTGCTTCGGGCAGGCGCTGACAATTTCCCTGGCACGGGGCGCCAATCGGGTGGTATGGCTGCCGGACGGCTCCCGGCTCACCCTCTGTCTGGCGGCCGAAGCCTCGCCCAAGCATCTTCTGGAGCGGGCGCTGCGTGAACGGGCAAGGCTGGTTTTCGCCCAACGCCTGGCTTTCTACGCGGCCCGGCTCGGGGTGGCGGTGCCCGCCCTCACCTTGTCCTCGGCCCGCACCCGCTGGGGAAGCTGTAGTACACGGAGCGGTATTCGTCTGAACTGGCGCCTGATCTTTTTTCCTTTGGCCGTGGTTGATTATGTCGTGGCCCATGAACTGGCGCATCTTCGGGAAATGAACCACAGCCCCCGTTTCTGGTCTGTGGTGGAGGGCCTTTATCCGGACTGGCGCCGACAGCGTGCCGAACTGAAGCGCTTGGCCCACTCCCTGCCCAAATTTTGAGGATTTTCCATGCGTCTCTTGCATACCATGCTGCGGGTTGGCCATCTTGACCGCTCCATCGCTTTTTACACCGAAGTTCTCGGCATGCAATTGCTGCGCCGCCAGGACTATCCGGAAGGGCGGTTCACCCTGGCCTTTGTCGGCTACGGTCCGGAAAGCGATGGAGCGGTCATCGAATTGACCCACAACTGGGATACCACCGGCTACGACCTCGGCAATGGCTTTGGTCATGTCGCCCTGGCGGTAACCGATGCCTATGCTGCCTGCGCCGAGATCAAGCGCCACGGCGGCAAGGTGGTGCGCGAGGCGGGACCGATGAAGCATGGCAGCACGGTGATTGCTTTTGTCGAAGATCCGGATGGCTACAAGATCGAACTCATCCAGCGCAAGGACTGAGCATGGCCTTTCCCGATTTTTTTGACAGCGTTCCCGGCATCGTCCTGCGCGATCCCCTGGCCGATTTGCTGGCGGCTGCCGACGGCGGCGTCATCGAATACCGCTACGCTGACGCAGTGCGCCTGGCCGGCCACTCCTGTCCGACGGTGGCGGGAGCCTATCTGATGGCCCGTTGCATGCTGAAACATCTCTATGGCGACGAGCTGCCGGAGCGGGGCGCCCTTGCGGTGGAGTTCCGGGCGCAGGAAGAAGACGGCGTGGCGGGCGTCATGGCTTCGGTCTTTACCCTGCTTACCGGGGCTGCCGGCAAGGGCGGCTTCAAGGGGCTGGCCGGGCGTTATGGGCGGCGCAATCTACTGCATTTCGGGGTTGCCGATGTGCGGGGCGAGGTTCGCATGGTGCGTCTTGATACCCGGACGGCGGTGACGGCCAGCCTCGATCTCTCGTTGGTGCCGGCTGATCCGGCCATTGGCGCGGTGCTCGGGGCCGCCCTGGAGGCCGGCGACCCAGCCGCCCGTAGCGAATTCGGCCATCTTTGGCAGAGGCGCGTCGAGCGGCTGCTCAGGGAGTTTGCCGATCACCCCGGGCTGGTGCGGCTTTCCTGAGGCAGGAAAAAGCGCGGACTCAATTCCTGTAGTCCCAAGGTTTGCAGCAGGTAGGTGAGACGTTCGGCGGGAGCGCGGCGGGGGCGGTTGGCCTGGGTGGCGATGATCAGCTCGTTTTTCATGGAGTGTTCCCAGCCGACCAGTTCGGTCACCCGTAACTGGTAACCATGAGCTTCCAGTTGCAGGCAGCGCAGCACATTGGTGACGTGGCTGCCGAATTCCCTGGTGTGGATGGGGTGGCGCCACAATTCGGCGAGGGGGTTGGCCAGGGCAAGCCCCTTGCCCTTGTTCAAGGCGGCGGCGATTTCCGCCTGGCAGCAGGGCACCAGAACAATATGCCTGGCCTGTTTGGCGAGGGCAAAGCGAATGGCGTCATCGGTCGCGGTGTTGCAGGCGTGCAGGGCGGTTACTACGTCAATTCTTTCCGGCAGGGCGGGGGAGGTAATGGAATCGGCAACCGACAGATTGAGGAAGGACATGCCGTCAAACCCCAGTTCAGTAGCCAGTTTTTGCGATTTGCTGACCAGTTCGTCCCGGGTTTCGATTCCGTAAAGATGAGAATTTCCTTCCCGGTCCTTGAAGAACAGGTCGAAAAGAATGAAACCCAGATAGGACTTGCCGGCACCGTGGTCCACCAGGCGAATGTCCTGGCCGGATTGCGCGGCATCAAGAAGCAACGGTTCGATGAACTGATAGAGGTGATAAACCTGCTTCAATTTGCGGCGGCTATCCTGGTTCATCTTGCCGTCACGGGTTAGGATATGCAGGGCCTTGAGCAGTTCTACGGATTGTCCGGGGCGAATTTCGGTCATTGCAACTTTCAGCGGGGCGGTGGCGGTGGAGGCGATCCGGGCGGCGGCGGGGGCGGCGTGCTGGATGCGGTCGGAGGCGGTGGCGGCTGGCTGGCGCCGGAGTAAGCCGGGGCCATGTTGGCCGGTACCGGAACCCGGTGGCCATGGGCGTACATGCACTGGATATAGACGGCGTCATACTGGCGCTGGGTGCCGTAGCTGCCGCTGCGGGCGGCTTCCGAGCCGCTGGCGCTGCCGATGAGCAGGCCGGCGCCGGCGCCGACCGCAGCCCCTTGATTGCCACCGATGGCCGCACCGGCGATGGCACCCACTGCCGTGCCGATGGCCGCACTGCTGATGACAGCACTGTTCGCCGACTGATGCGTTCCATTGGTGCGGATATTGGCTTCCTGGCGGCAGGTCCAGTCGTCATTGCGGAACTGGTCATAGGGCTTGTTGCTCCCCGGCAAAACCATGACCGAAGGGCCGCTTGGCGCAATGGCGCAGGCTGTCAGGGTCAGGCAGGCGGCAAGGAGGGAGAGTTTGAGTGTGCTCTGCATGGATGTGGCCTATGGCTGGGGTTGCGGCAATACCCGCTGCCAGCCCGTTGGGCATTCCTTGACATAAGGGTAGTAGGCCTTGCTCGCCTGGCAGTAGTACCAGTAATTCTGTTCCGGCTGGACCGGCGCGGGAGCCGGAGCCGCCATCACCGGGGCCGTGTACTGCTCGACATAGACCGGCGGCGGCGAGGCCGGAACCACGACAACCCGGGGCGGGTAATAGTAGGGCGGGGGATAGTACCAGGGACTCCAGGGGGCGCCGACATAGACGCCGAACTGGGTGTGGCCGTGGTGCCGGTGAGGGTCTGCCCAGGCATTGTTGAGTCCCAGCAGGCAGCCCAGTAGCAGAAGGGTTTTGGCGGTTTTCATTTTGGTCCGATAAAGCTTGGTTGGTTACCTGACAATTATGTGCCGGGTCGAATCCGGCAGGGGTTTTGTTACTTTGGCCTTTTGTAACAAGTTGTTGTTCCGGCAGGGGTCAGTAAGGCATCAGGGAGCCGTTCATCAGTCGTACCCGCTGGCCTTGCTGCCAGGAGGGCGGATTCTCCTGGGTGAAGGTGCGAACCATGCCATCCTCGAAACGGATGGTCGTCTCGTAAATATTGCGGGTACGCTGCGAGCGCTCAATCTGGTTGCCGGCCACCGCTCCCCCCAGGGCGCCGATAATGGTTGCTGCGTCGCGGCCTCGCCCCCGTCCAACCTGGTTGCCCAAGGCTCCTCCCACCACCCCGCCGAGCAGGGCGCCACCTCCGGAGGCCTCGCCCTGCGTGGCGATGGCCCGCACCGATTGAACGATGCCGCACTCGCGGCAAAACTGGGGCTGCGGTGGTGTGTTGCTGCCGGGGTAGCTGTTGGTCATGGCATCCGGCGGGACATGCCCGAGTGTGCCGGCTGGCCGCTGCTGGCGTTGCTGCTGGGCGGCATATTCCCGGCGCTGGCGTTCCTTCTCGGCGCGCTCGGCCCGCAGCTTCTGCTCCAGTTCCTGATTGCGGGCGTCGAGTTGGCGTTTTTCTTCAGCCAGACGCTGGCGCTCTTCTTCGGCCTGGTGTTTGGCTTCTTCATGCCGGCGCAGCTCTTCTTCCTTCTGGCGTTGCTCGGCCAAACGTTGCTGCTCATCGGCCATGCGCTGACGTTCCAGGGCCAGTTGCTGCTGTTCGGCCCGGATTTTTTCCTGCTCGTTGTGCTGCCACACGCCAACTCCCCCCAGACCGAGCAGTACTGCCGCTCCGCCGGCCAGCACGGCCATCTTGACCGAGCTCATGGTCCCGGCCGTTGCAGCGGCGGCAGCGCCGGCATAGGCCGGGCCAGCGGACAGAACCGCCAGCACTTCGCTCAGGGGCTTCCATTCGGCCATGCCATTGCGCCAGGCGAGGTCGGTGCCCGAGACCTGACCGGAGGCCAGGAGCTGGCGGGCCTGTTCTTCGGGATAGGGGCCGGTCTGCTGGTTGTTGCGCAGGATCAGGATGGACATCAAATTCTCCGGGATGGACGGGGCCGCGCCGTCGTGCAGCAGCCAAAATGGAACTGGGCCGCAGAACAGGATTCGCGGCCACGGGAAAGAGGACACAGGCGCTATTGTGAAGAACAACGTCCGGATGGGCAAAGCGGTTGACCCATTGTTTTCCCGGCGGGGAACGGCGAGGGCCGTCAGTCTGTCGTATCATCCGCCGATCCTTTTTTGCGGTGATGCGAAAACAATGAAAACAGATACTCCCCAGACCATTTTTCTCAAGGATTACACCCCGCCCGCCTGGCTGGTGGATGACGTCGAACTGGATATCGACCTCCGTCCCGGCGCCACGACGGTAAGCGCCCGCATCCGTGGCCGGCGCAATGCCGCAAGCTCCTGTCAGCCGCTGGTGCTGGACGGAGAGGAGCTGGAAACCCTGTCGGTCAGCGTGAACGGACTGTCCCTGTCGGCGGATGCCTACATCCTTACTCCCGACACCCTGAGCATCGCCGATCTGCCCGAACAATTCCTTCTGGAAACGGTAGTTCGCATCAATCCCGACGCCAATACCCGGCTTTCCGGCCTTTATCGCTCCAAGGACGGCTACTTTACCCAGTGCGAAGCGCAGGGCTTTCGGCGGATCACCTGGTTTCTCGATCGGCCCGATGTGATGGCTACCTACACCGTGACCCTCCATGCCGACAAGGCGGCCCTGCCGGTGCTGCTGGCCAACGGCAACCCGGTAACCCAAGGGGACGAAGCCGATGGACGGCATTGGGCGCGCTGGCAGGATCCTTTCCGCAAACCGTGTTATCTCTTCGCCATGGTCGCCGGCCAGCTGGATGGCCTTTTCGATACCTTCACCACGGCCAGTGGCCGCAGCGTGCACCTGGCCATTTACGTGGAACCGGGCAAACTCGATCAATGCTCCCACGCCATGCTTGCCCTCAAGAAATCCATGTCCTGGGACGAGCAGCGCTTCGGCCTGGAATGCGACCTTGACCACTACATGATCGTTGCCGTTGGCGATTTCAACATGGGGGCCATGGAAAACAAGGGGCTCAATATCTTCAACACGAAGTATGTGCTTGCTCGCGCCGACGTGGCCACTGATTTGGACTTCGAGAATATCGATCGCGTGGTGGGGCACGAGTATTTCCATAACTGGACCGGCAACCGGGTGACCTGCCGGGACTGGTTCCAGCTCTCGCTCAAGGAAGGCCTCACCGGCTTTCGCGATCAGGAATTCGGCGCCGACGTGCACAACCGTGCCATCGCCCGAATCCGCGAAGTGCGCGGCCTGCGTGCCGCCCAGTTTCCCGAGGATGCCGGCCCCATGGCCCACCCCGTTCGCCCGGCCTCCTACATGGAAATCAATAATTTTTATACCGCTACCGTCTACGAAAAAGGCGCCGAAGTCGTACGCATGATCCAGACCCTGATCGGCCGCCAGGCTTTCCGCCGGGGCATGGACCTCTACTTCGAGCGGCACGATGGCCAGGCGGTCACCTGCGACGATTTTGTGGCCGCCATGGCGGCGGCTTCCGGCTTCGATTTCAGCCAGTTCATGCGCTGGTACAGTCAGCCGGGAACGCCTCAGGTCTCTGCCTCCGGCGAATACGATGCCGCCAACCGGCGCTATACCCTGCATCTTTCCCAATCCAACCCCAAGGCCGGCGATCAGGCCCCCTACCTCATTCCCCTCCGGGTGGCGCTCTTTGCTGCGGCGGGCCGGGAGTTGCCGGATTCGGGGCGCACCCTGCTGTTGTCCGAGGCCAGTCAGGACTTCATTTTCGAGGATATCGCCAGCCAACCGGTGCCGTCCTTGTTGCGGGATTTTTCGGCGCCGGTCGTGCTGGATTTCGCCTATGGTGATGAAGAACTGACCCATCTCCTGGCCTATGAGAGTGATCCGTTCAATGCCTGGGAAGCCGGCCAGCGTCTGGCCAGTCGCCTGATTCTGGCAGCCACCGCAAGCATTGCCGCCGGGCAGCCTCCGGTCTGGCCAACGGGCTTGGCCGTCGCTTTCCGTCGCCTGCTCACGGGCTATGGTGAGCGGGGAGCGGCCTTTGTCGCCGAAGCGCTCACCCTGCCCGGTGAATCGACCCTGGCAGAAGCCCTGGATGAAGTGGATCCGGAGGCCTTGCATGCCGCCCGCAACGCCCTGCGCCGCCACCTGGCCGAAGCGCTGCACGAAGAATTCGCAGCGGCCTATGCGGCACTGGCCCCGAGCGGCCCTTACACCCCGTCGGCAGAAGAAGCCGGCCGCCGTGCCTTGCGCAACGTCTGTCTTGCTTACCTGCTGGAACTGCAATCGCCGCAAGTTCTCCAGCTTGCCGAAGAGCAATACCGGCAGGCGGACAACATGACCGACCAGTTTGCCGCTCTCGCCGCCCTGGCGCAAACCGACTGTGCGCAGCGGCAGACCGCCCTGGCAGACTTCTACCGGCGTTGGCAGCAGGAAGCCCTGGTGGTCGACAAATGGCTGGCCGTCCAGGCCGCCAGCCGCTTGCCGGACACCCTGGCGAACGTACGCCGGTTGACCACCCACCCGGCGTTCGATCCGGGCAATCCGAACAAGGTCTACGGGCTGCTGCGTACCTTTGGCGCCAACCTGGTCCGCTTTCACGCTGCCGATGGCGCCGGCTACGCGTTTCTGGCCGAGCAGATCAAGCTGCTGGATGCCCGCAATCCGCAGGTGGCGTCCCGCCTTGCACGCTGCTTTGACCGCTGGAAAAAATTTGATGCCGATCGGCAGGTCCACAGCCGCAAGGCCCTGGAGAGCCTGCGCGACCACGCCGGGCTGTCGCGGGATGTTTTCGAGATTGTGACGCGGGCCTTGGTATAAAGCGGGAAAAGTCATGGCCTGCGACACAGGCAGGCCATGACTCGGCAGACCGGTGGCGCTTTGGGCTAGCCGTGGATGGTGTACTCGATGCCGTTCTGAATCTGGCCAATCACCTGCGCCTGGTTTTCCGGACTCTCGCTAAAGCCGGTCAGCACCTGGCTTCTGCTTTGCAGGCCGGCGTTCAGTTGATTCATCCAGTAGTCGAAGCCGGCTTTTTCTGCCGTACGGTGCAACACGTTCAGGTAAAGCCGGTTGACCAGATCGGTGGTGCTCGGCGCCGACCCGTAGAGCGTCGCGAACTCGGTCGAGGCGATGAATCCGGCGGCGACGGTGGTGAGGGACATTCCCGTATCCATGCCGTAAATCCAGTCGCCCAGCCCTCCCAGATCGGGCTTGCGGTCAAAGGCCGCCTGATACACCCGGTAAACCTGGCCGGCATTTCCGGAAATATCCAGGGCAATGGTCTTGTCCGAGAATTTGAGGCGCTCGACGCTGGTCAGCGTGTCGGTGCCATCCGTGCCGGCATTGTCCTTGACCGTGACCACGCCGTTTGAACTGGTCACCGAGTAGGTGGAATAGGCATTGGAGAAGACCGCCAGGTCGTAGCCGGTGCCGCCGTTGATGGTGTCATTGCCCTTGCCGGGCAGAAAGACATCGTTGCCGGAGGTGCCGACAAAAATGTCCGCTCCGGTGGTGCCGGTGAACTTGCTGCCTCCGGAGGTGGGGGCAGGGTCGGTGCTCGTGGTGGTCGTTGTGGTCGTTGTCGAGGTGCCGGAGGCGCTCAGGCTGGGGCCTTTGGTTGAGTTGTAGCCATAGCTTCCTCCCAGACCATCCTTGCCATATATCCAGGTCAGGGCCAGCAGGTCGTATGCCTGGAAGGTGGACTTGTAGCCGCCCTTCCCGGTGTAGGACATGACCGTATTGCTGGTGTTGTCCTCGGCAGCGGGCAGGGTGTAGCTGCCATCAAAGGGGTGCCCAAGACCAAGGGCGTGCCCAATTTCATGCAGGAGCACTTCATAACCGGAAGACCCCGCAGTCGGGGTGGTGTTGATGCTGGCCCACTCGACGTTGTCCAGATAGATATAAGCTTCGGCGTTGTAACTGGTCAGCACCTGGCCCGTGGTGTAGCCGTAGCTATTTTCGGTGCGGCACAGGCCCGAGGTGGAGGCGCCGGAAATATTGATGTTGCCGAAGTGAAAATCCGCCGAACTGCCGGAGCTGACCTCGGCAAAGGTAATGCCGGTTACCGTGCTGGCGTAACTCAGGATGCTGGCGGCAGCCGATTTCTGGGCGGCATTGAACGCGGTCAGGGTCTCCGCCGTGGCCTTGTCAATGACGCTGCCAGTGCTGCAATCAAAGGTGTAATACAGCGTGCTGCGGCTGGGGAGAAGATAGTTCCAGTTGGCGGCTGTTTCATGCAGCAGGGCGTCTGCCTGATAGTTGCCGGAATAGGGAACAGTGCTGATGTCGGTGACGGTAGCCATGACCAGCCCTTTCGATGAAGAGGGAATTCTTTAGTAATGCGCTGATCTTGGTATTTTATTCCTTTTGCGGTGTGAGAATTCCCAAAAAAGAAACCACCCCGAAGGATGGTTTCTGATGGATACATGTTGGTGGTGCTCCGTTTACAACCGAACGACTCGCTGTTGGGGTCAATGAGCACTGCTGCGTGTTGCCGCAGTTCAAGCGCCGAGCAGCCTTCTTGCCAACACTGACTGCATATCACGGCGTCCATCAGCAATCAGGTGAATGATGACTTGGCTACCCGTGATGCGGTAAATCAAGCGGTACGGTTTGAAGAAGGTCTGGCGATATTCTTTGATCCCAAGGCCGACCAGTTCTTTCGGATAGCTACCGCGTTCGGGGAATTTGGACAGACTCTCCGCAACATCCATCAACTCATCCAGCACATAGTTGGCGTTGGCCACGCAATCGAATTCGGAGATGTAGTCGTGGATGGCCTCCAAATCCTGCTCCGCGCCCCCGGTGAGCAGGACTTCGAACTTGGCGGACGTGCCTGCCATCAGACTGCGGCTCGCTTGGCGCGGAGGCGGGCAACAACGTCAGCCACAGGCTTGATCTTGCCAGCGGCCACCTCCTGATTGCCCAGTGCGAGGATCTTTAGCAAGGCCAGTGTCTCTTGCGTCTCTTCGAACGAAGCGACGTCCTGCAGGACAGCCTTTGCTTCACCATTTTGGGTGATGACCATCGGCTCGCGCTGCTCCGCGAGGCGCGTCAGAACCTCGGCTGCGTTGGCTTTGAGATAGCTGATCGGCTTGACCTGTGATGAGTAGCGCATGGCTGTGCCCCAGATTTGATAGAGACTTAATGTAGTCTTTTTATGGTCTTATGACAAGGTGCCTGAATCGGATGCAGTCATGCTATCAAGGTGTTGAAGGCGATGAGCTAGCCAGTGGAATCCGATGTGTTCCTGTTCTAGCCGCAGTCCAGCACGAATGTGGTTGTCGCGCAGGTCGTGATGGCCCACTGGTCGGCGGCGTTGACGGACAAGCACGGCCCGCAAACCCGCATGGATACTGGGTTTCGTGCTGTTACCAGGCACCGGTCAAACGGAGAAAAGAGAGGTTCGGGGCGCGGGATTCAACGGAAAGCGCCCACGTTGGCGGCAAGTCGAACACGGCAACATGGCCGCAACCCGCGCCAATACTGGTGTCTGCGGCAGAAAAAAAAGAAGCCAGCGCAAGACTGGCTTCTGCGAATTGGTGGGCCCGCACGGACTTGAACCGTGGACCAAAGGATTATGAGTCCTTGCACTAGCGGCTCACTGGTGCACAGTGTTAATCAATACAATTAGTTGCATTGTTTGATTGCTCATCAACGCACAGTATTTCACTTTGCTGTCGTACTTCCGTCGTAACAATTCAATCGCATAAAAAACGGGTTCTTCATTGATTTTCTGGCCGAACAGGGGTGTCACCAGTCATTATCAAAACCCGTGCTTGATGAGTCAAACGATGTTGTGTCGTGAGAAAAATCGCAGCCGAACGGATTGCCTTCCACATCAACACTCCCGATACCGTCAAGCATTGGAAGACCGTTGGCGGGATTGACTGCAAAATCATCTGCGAAAGTGCTTTCGTGCAATGTAAGCGAAGTTTTACCAGTACTACTCGTTGAGTCTGAAAACCAATCAAATAAGCCCATCTGCTCTCTCCCGCCGAATGATTGACTGTCGAACAGTAACCGACTCGGTAGCTGTTCCAGATAGACAATCTACCAACATGGAACGAGTCATTCTGAAATAATTAAGAGGCTGATAGTGCCTGCCAATACGACCGATCAGGGTTTTTTCCACCCCTCGCCAGTCCGCCAAGGCAGATCGTAACTGCTACTTGCCGCGATTGACGCGAGCACCGGCAACAGGAAGTCTCGCAGATCGGCGACTACTGTCGCCAGCGACATCGGATCAAGGGCATTTTTACGCAGGAATCCCTGCCATTGTTTTTCCTTCTGATTGTCGTGGATGAATTCATCGCTCAAACCGATCGGCGCGCCACTGGGTATGGCCGTGCCGCGTCGATCAAATGTGGCAGCAATCGCCCGTGATAACACCGAGCCATCAAAATCTGAATGCCTGGCCAGTATCCACAGGTCGAAAAAATCCTTCATTCGGCTGTTTAACATGCCGAGCGAGATCAGCGCTTCCAGTTTCTCGGCAACGACGGTGTAGCGGGGATAAACGTGCAGATGTGGTTCCGGCATTTCGCTGAGGATGACCGGATAGCAGACGTCCTCCGGGCCGGGGACGACTGCATCGCCAAATCCGATATCGATCTGCACCGGACAGCGGGCGCTATCCAGCAGTCCAATCAGCATGACCCGAACGCCTGCGTAGTTGGCCTCCTTGCGGATTTCCGCCGCTTTCACCGAATCGGGTTGAAACACGATGCCATCCTCGACCTCGATACGGCAGATGCCTCGGAAGACGTCTTCGATACTTGGAGTCTCGTGTGATCCGAAACCCAGGAAATCGGCGTCATGAGTCGGTCGGTGCGGCACGTCGAACCATAGATCGAAGAGTAGCGCTCCTTTGAGCAGAAACTGGTCGCGTTGTTCCGAGACGCTCAGGCGGTAAAGTATGCGCTCCAGGGCGTAGCGCGTCAGCAGATGGTTGTAGTCCAGTTTTTCGGCCCGTGCCTTGTTGAGCAGCCGGTCACGGACGGACGCGCCAATATTTCGGATACTCATGTCAGGCTATCCAGATAGGGGCGCATTACGTTGGCGACGCGGCAGACCTTGGCATAGCGCCAGATTTCGTCGCTGGTCATACGCTTCTCCTGCCAAGCATCGCGCAGGCCTTCCAGGGCCACGTCAAGACCAATCTTGTTGCGGTACTTGAAGCAGTCGGCAACAGTTTTGGCGACGCTGGTCACGCGGACGGTTACGCCGTCCACGATATGTTCCTCGACGCCTTCGGTGAACGCCTTTCCGGAAAAACGGACGATACGCAGCGGTGGGTAGTCCAGTTTTGGCGCGAGTGCTTTGTTTTCGATGGCGAGCCACACTTCAAATGGTGCCTGGGTCGATAGGCCATGAAAACGCAGTGCCGAGAGCAGGCAAACGACACCTTTGGGAATTCGGCGCGCGACTTCCGCCAGCGATCCGTGGGCGGACACCTCGCGCCCAGGCAGCCCATAGAGGCCTCGCCCGACGCGTTCAAGTTGTCCGCTGCGGACAGCACGGGTCAGGGAAACTCGGGAAATTTCTAGTGGCGCCAGATCACGGGGGCGGATTAGTCCTTTGGATCGCGCCAGATCGATCAGCCGCTCGGTGGTGGTGTTCATGTCGGGCATGATGTTGCATAACATTGGTAGATGTCAATAACTACCAATATATCGGAACGTTGGTGGCCGGTCCCTCTCATCTCGTTATCACTCAGATCTACCGACACTCAAGTGACAGCCGACCATGCCATGCGTTATGGGTGCAGGCTTGGTCGCTGTGCCGCACGCTGGTTCCGGAAGGGATTGCTACGATGGCTGGTATGTCGCTACACATGGAAACGCGACCTTAGAATGCCACCGCGAAAACCTGCGTGGTGACGATGGCAGCACCTTTGGTGGGGTGGTGCAAATGCTTCATTCGGGCGTGCGTGTAAATCAGCGTGGAAAACTGACCATCCAATCGCCTTAGAAAAGCCATTTGTTCGGGGGTGTAAGCTTCCATTTTGGGCTAGTAAAGGAGAGCAAAAACGGAGCAACATCTGGGTAACCGCTTCGCGTCCGCCAGCTCTATTTGTGGGAAACCCCCATCAACCGATTGATTGAGGGGGGTTTGTTTTGGTGGGCCCGCACGGACTTGAACCGTGGACC
>CAZHVZ010000023.1:30786-34219 GCA_964536245.1 uncultured Rhodocyclaceae bacterium | reverse complement strand
CGCGTGCAGTTCCCGGTGATGCAGGGCTACGAGCGCGACACCTGGTACGACATCAACGGCCGCATCGTCTTCACCAACAGCAAAGGCCTCGTCGGCGTCGGCCTGCCCCGCAAAGCCAGCCGCAGCACCCCGAAATGCCGCATCGAAACCCCGGACGGCAAAGTACGCGAAGGTACCTTCGGCTGGGAAGACCTCTACAAAGACGGCCAAAGCCTCGTCCCCGATGGCACCGTCGTCACCCAATGGGTCGAAGACGACACCCTGCCCACCGGCAAATACCTCAAACAACGCCAATACACTGCTCCCTTCGCCCTCGCCAATCGCGAAGCCGACTACCGCGTGGCTTGGGCGTTTTTTGAGTCGATCCCGTCTGCCAAGGAGCTCCCATGAATCCCTACTCGCCAGATGCACTCCCATTGAGCCAGTTGGACTATCGCTTATTGCTGCCGCTGGTCGGGCAGGCGAATGCCGCCTTGGCGCGCTACGACGGACTGTTGCAGGCTATTCCGAATCCGGCGGTGATGCTTTCGCCGTTGACGACGCGGGAAGCGGTGCTGTCGTCCAAGATCGAGGGCACTCAGGCCACGGTGGACGAGGTGCTGGAGCAAGAGGCTGGCTTACTTAAAGATGGCGAGAAGTACAAGGACATTCAGGAAATCTCGAATTACCGGCATGCTTTGTTCAAGTCGCGGGAATATTTGCAGGACTACCCGATTCGGCTGGGTTTTGTGCGTGAACTGCATCGCATTCTGATGGATAGCGTGCGTGGGCAAGACAAGACGCCGGGTGAGTTCAGGAAGGATCAGAACTGGATTGGCAAAGCAGGGTGTTCTATTGAGGAGGCCAGCTTTGTTCCGCCGAGCCCATTGCAGCTAGAAGTCCATTTGCAAGCATGGGAACGCTATCTGGATGGCGACGATGTTGATTTTTTGATTCAGGTGGCGGTGGTGCATGCGCAGTTCGAGTTGTTGCACCCTTTCAAGGATGGCAACGGGCGGATTGGCCGCATTCTCATTCCTCTGTTTTTGTACCAAAAGCGCGCACTTTCTCAGCCGATGTTTTATCTCTCCGAATATCTGGAGAATCATCGCGAAGAGTATTACCAGCGGTTGAAAGGGATTTCGGCGGAGGGCGACTGGGATAGTTGGATCGCGTTCTTTTTGCGTGCCACGGCACATCAGGCTGCACAGAACGGGCGCCGGGTCAGTGAGATCAAACGCCTCTATGAGGAGATGAAGCTCTCGATTCAGGAGATAACCCACTCCCAGTATTCGGTGCATTTGCTGGACGCCATTTTCAGTAAGCCCATCTTCCGTACTTCCGATCTGGCTCAGAAGCTGTCTGCTGACTTTGGCATCCACGAAAAGACCGCCCCCGGCTTGCTGCGGCAACTGAAGGATGCAGGGATCTTGCGTGAGCTACAGGCAGGGAGCGGGCGGAGGCCGGCCACGCTGTGTTTTCCCCGGTTGATCAACTTGGCGGAAGGACGGGAAGTGATATGAGGATTTTGCAGAGCTGCCAGACTCTGCTAACTTGTTTGTGTAGCGTAAAACAAAATACTGGCTCCACAAGTGATATTGTGGTGATTTCCGACTCCGCAACGATCACGAGAAATCCGACCTTGACGCGCGCCGGCATTATGCCCCAGCCGCGCTGGTGCGTGCCGGGCTAAACGTTCAGTTTTCGTTCAGGTAAAAAGTGCATTTTTTCTGAAAAAATTTTATGATCATGATTCATGCAAGCCATTGAACAAAAAATACTTTCAAGAGTTTACGGGCGCGGTAGGGGTTGGGCTTTTACCAAGATCGATTTTGTGGCCGATTTTGGTGAAGTGAACATCCACCAGGCGCTCTCTACGCTGGCGCGCGCGGGCACGATCCGCCGTGTGTGCCATGGGGTTTATGACTACCCGCGTTTCAGCGAGCTGCTGGGGCAGGCGTTGAGCCCGGATGTCGATCAGGTGGCGCAGGCGCTGGCGCGCAAGTTTAACTGGCGCATCCAGCCTTCCGGCGACGCGGCGCTCAATCTGATGGGGCTTTCCACGCAGGTGCCGGCGCGTTGGGTGTATCTCTCTGACGGCCCAGGGCGTGAATACGCACTGGGCACTGTGACGCTAGCTTTCCGCAAGGCGGCACTGAAGGATGCAGGCTTTACCCATCGTGAGAGCGGCTTGCTGGTGCAGGCTTTGAAGGCGCTGGGGCGCGAGCGCGTCGACGCTGCGGTGATTACGCACTTGCGCGCATGGTTGCCAGCCAAGCAGCGCGGGGCGGTGCTGCGCGATACGCGGGCGACGACGGGCTGGATTTATCAGTTCATCAAGCAGGTCTGCGCCGAGGAGGAGGGCTGATGGAGCGCGTTGCTCGCCTTGCTGCGCGTGAGCGCTCGGAGCTTTTCGCCGAATCGGCCGCGCGCATGGGCACTACGCCAGCCGTGGTGGAGAAGGATTTCTGGGTAAGCTGGGTGCTGTGTTGCCTGTTTGCTGATGCGCAGTTGGCGAACTGGCTGATGTTCAAGGGTGGAACGAGTCTTTCAAAGGCTTACGGCCTGATCCAGCGTTTCTCAGAAGACATTGATCTGGTTTTGGACTGGCGCACAGTGAGCAAGGCCGATCCGCTGGCTGAGCGTTCGCAAACGCAGCAAAACAAGCTGAATGCGGATATCGAGGCGGCGGCTGTGCGCTTCATCGCTGGCGAGCTGCTGGGGCGCATCCGTGCCGTATTGGGCGAGCTGTGTGTTTGCGAAGTGGAGGCAAACGATACGCACGTGATCAATGTGCGCTACCCGGCTGCTTTTCCGGACGCCTACCTGCGGCCTGAGGTGCGGCTGGAAATCGGCCCGCTGGCCGCTTGGTTGCCGCATGAGCTGCGGCGCGTGAGTTGCTATGCTGCCGAGCAGTTTCCGGCAGTCTTCACGCAGCGGGATTTCGAGGTGCGGGTGATCCGGGCCGAGCGCACCTTCTGGGAGAAGGCGACAATCCTGCATCACGAGGCGCATCGCCCTGCCGGAAATCTGCAGCCGGCGCGCTATTCGCGGCATTACTACGATCTCGCGCGCATGGCAGCGTCACCAGTGCGGGCCGCTGCGCTGGCTGATTTTGATCTGTTGGCCGAGGTGGTGGCCTTCAAGCGGCGCTTCTATCCACGCGGCTGGGCCCGCTATGAATTGGCGGTGCCGGGCAGTCTGAGCCTGGTGCCACATGGCGAGGTCTTGGGGATGGTGGAAGCAGACTACCGTGCGATGCAGGGCATGATCTTCGGCCAAGTGCCCGCTTTCCCGGACATTATTTCGGCATTGACCGGGCTGGAAACTGAAATCAACCGGGGCAAGTGATGTTTTTAACGTTACATGCCTCCGTTAGCGCACGACGACTGCAGCGACTTGCTGCCAGAGGGTAACCAAAACAATGCTTCCTTCCTTGCTTGCACGCGATATC
>CAZHVZ010000023.1:13365-30776 GCA_964536245.1 uncultured Rhodocyclaceae bacterium | reverse complement strand
AATGGCCTTAAACAGTTCCTGCTGACTGGATTTGAGCCTTCAGACGATTTCTTCCATGGCCTGATGCAACGCTTCGTTGATGAAGAGTCTTCATGGATGAAGGGGCCTTACCTGCAGGTAGGGCTGCCCTTTCGGATTGGTGGTGCCGGCCGGAAGTTTTTTGGGCATTTCGAGACGCAGTACCCTGGCTACGTGCACCAGGAGGCAGCCTGGCTTCGGCTGGCGAGCAACCAGCAAGCGGCGAACACGCTGGTGGCGACGGGCACGGGTAGCGGTAAAACCGAATGTTTTCTGTATCCCTTGCTGGACCATGCCAGCCGCGCCAAGGCGGCGGGCGAGCAGGGCATCAAGGCGCTGGTGATCTATCCGATGAATGCGCTGGCGTCGGATCAGGCGCGGCGTATTGCGGAGCTCGTCGACAAGGTTCCGGCGTTCAAGGGTTTGCGCGTGGGCTTGTTTGTGGGCGGACAGGCGGGCTTGCCGGGTAGCGGTACCATGATGACGGCGGGCAGCGTGATTACCGATCGTGAGACGCTGCGCCGGGCCCCTCCTGATATCTTGCTGACCAACTACAAAATGTTGGATTACCTGCTGATCCGGCCTCGTGATCGCAAGCTGTGGGAGAAGAACACCCCGACCACCCTGCGCTATGTGGTGGTGGATGAGCTGCATACCTTCGACGGAGCCCAGGGGACTGACCTGGCTTTACTGCTGCGTCGCTTGCGTGCACGCCTGCAGACGCCGGAGGGGCACCTGGTATATGCCGGCACGTCTGCCACGCTGGGGGGTAGTACGGACACGCAGCCCTTGCGGGATTATGCTGAGCAGATTTTCGGGAGCGCGTTTCCTCCTGATTCGGTAGTGACGGAGAACCGAAAATCGGTGGCTGAGTTTCTGGGGGACGCCACCATTGAGCATGTATTGCAGTGGCAGGAAGGGACGGAAGCATTGTTGCTGCCTGCTGCCTACGCGACGCAGCAGGCGGCAGTGCGTGCGTGGTTTGCTGTGTTTTTCCCGGACAAGACAGTGCCTGCGGATGTAGAGGATGGCACCTGGCGAATGGCCTTGGGTGAGATGCTCAAGAAACATCTGCTGTTTGTAAATCTGCTGAAGCTGGCCAAGGATGGCGCGGTGAAGCTGGCTGATTTGCAGGCGCAGTTGCAAGGGCCGCTGCCGGAGGCGGCACGGCGCCATATCGGGCTGGTGCTGGATGCGCTGTTGGTGCTGGTGGCTTGGGCAAGAAGCCCTGAGACAGCCAGCCTGCCTTTAGTGACTTTGCGCATTCAGCTCTGGATGCGCGAGTTGCGCCGGATGGTGGCGAAGCTGGCAGCAGACCCGCAACAGGTTGTGCTGAAAGCATCGGCCGATTTGAAATCGAAGCCAGTCGGGGTACATATACCGCTTGTGCAGTGCACGCAGTGCCATACAACGGCCTGGGTTTCACGCTTGCCGAAAGGGCGCAGTAAGCTCACGGACAAACTCGACGAGATCTACAACGCGTGGTTTGGCGGCAGCGCCGATGTGGTGCGCGTTTATCCAGGCAAGCTGCAATCTTCTCAATCGCCTGTGGAAGGTGTGCCGCAACTGCTGTGTTGTGGCTGCGGCCACATGCAGGGCAACGGCGAAATCTGCAATGCCTGCGGCAATGAAGAGCTGGTGCCCGTGTTTCGAACCACAGGGGTACGCAACAGCCAGCGCGGGAACATGGCCTACAACTGGCATGACAGCACGTGCCCTGCGTGTGGTGCGCGTGACCGGTTGATCCTGCTGGGTGCGCGCAATGCCACTCTGGGCTCGCAAGTGATTGAGCATTCTTGGGCGAGCCCTTTTAATGACGACAAGAAGCTGATCGCATTTTCGGACTCGGTGCAGGATGCCGCGCATCGGGCGGGTTTCTTTACGGCCCGCACCTACAGCAACACGCTACGCACGGCGATGGCTAAAGCGATAGATGCGACTGCCAAGCCGTCGATTGCTTGGCCGGAGTTTCTGGCGCGTTTCGGTGAGATTTGGCTTGAGCCGGGCTCTCCCTTGGCAATGCTGAGCAGGGAGGATTTGCTTGAGCGCGCTGAGCGTGAGGCGCTGGAGGTTCGGTTCAAAGCGAAGAACCCGCAGAAGTGGGATGAAAACCTGCTTTCCGCCACGCCGACGCTTGAGATGGGCGTGGATATCGGCAGTCTGTCGGCAGTGATGCTGTGTTCGGTGCCGCCGAATCAGGCGAGCTTTTTGCAACGAATCGGCCGTGCCGGGCGACGCGACGGTAATGCGCTCGCCACGACACTTGCCGATGGTAGCAGCCCGCACGATCTGTATTTCTTCGAGGAAACCGAGGAAATGCTGGCTGGAGAGGTGGCGCCGCCGGGGATATTCTTGCAGGCCGCCGATGTGTTGCGGCGGCAGTTGATGGCTTTTTGCCTGGATGACTGGGTGGCGAGCGGGATTGATGACGACGCCCTGCCAGAAAAGACTTCCGAAGCGCTGGATGTCATCGACAAGAATGCCTCGGGCCGTTTTCCCTACACCTTTCTTGAGCATGTGCTGACGAATGAGCCACGCTTGCTGGCGGCGTTCATCCAACTATTAGGGAAGCAGGCGACGACGCGAATTCAGGATCGCCTGAAAGCTTTTTATACTGGCACCGAGGAACTGGATGGTTTACGGTTATCGATACTCAAGCTGCTGGAGGGCCTCGCGTTCGAACGAGAACAGCATCGCAAGCGCGCCAACGCCTGCAAGGACAAAATTAAGGCACTCAAGGCAAAGCCGCAGGACGAGGCGACCAAGGCTGAAATAGATCAGTTTGACCGCGAGCGGCAGGGCGCGTTGATGTTGGTGAAGGAGATTAATCAGCGTGAGCTGCTCAATACGCTCACCGATGCCGGCTTGATTCCGAACTACGCGTTCCCGGAAGCGGGCGTGGAATTGAAGTCGGTGTTGTGGCGCAAGAAGGGGAGTGACGATGTGGGCGAAGGTGCTTACGTGGCGCTGCCTGCGATTAAGTACGAGCGCCCTGCGTCTTCGGCAATCTCTGAGTTCGCGCCGGAAAATCGCTTCTATGCGAATCAGCGGCGGGTGGAGGTGGACCAGATCAATATGAGTCTGGCCAAGCTGGAAGATTGGCGTTTGTGCCCGGCATGTCATCATATGGAGTTGTTGGGGCCGCAGGGTGAAGAGCACCAGCATGCGGATACTTACGCCAACTGCCCGCGTTGTGGTGATGCGATGTGGAGCAATATTTCACAGCGCCGGCCCTTGCTGCGCTTCAAACAGGCGATTGCGAATAGCGACGATACGCGGGTGCGGATTGACGACAGCGCTGAAGATCGCGAGCCGAAATTCTATACCCGACAGCTACTGGTGGACGTTGACCCGGCGGATGTGCGCCATGCATGGCGGATCAGGACAGATAGCCTGCCCTTCGGTTTTGAATTTATTACGCGCGCGAATTTCCGGGATATTAATTTTGGGGAGCTGGGCAAAGCGGGTGAGAACTTTAAGGTGGCGGATAAGGAAAGCCAGCGGCCAGGGTTCAAGCTGTGTCGCCATTGCGGCAAGGTGCAGTTGCCGCCGCGCCGATCAGATCGCGAAGAGAAGAAGCAGGATCATGCGTTCGATTGTGAAAAGCGTGGGGCGGAAGATGCTTCAAGCATCATTGAGTGCCTGTACCTGTATCGCGAATTTAGCTCGGAAGCATTGCGTATTCTGGTGCCCTACACACAGTCTGGCATCGACGATGAGGTGGTTCAGTCGTTCATTGCGGCTTTGCAACTGGGTTTGAAGAAGCGCTTTGGAGGCAGGGTCGATCACTTGCGCATTACAACGCAGGACGAACCGGGGCGCGAGGGCGGGCCGCGCCGCCAATATGTTTTGCTGTATGACTCGGTGCCTGGTGGCACAGGCTATCTGGAACAGCTGCTGAGCGAGGATGCCCAGACGCTGACCGATGTACTGAAGATGGCACGCGACGCTTTGCATGCGTGTTCATGCAATCAGAATCCGGAGAAGGATGGTTGCTACCGCTGTCTGTATCAGTATCGGCTTGGACGTTCGATGGCGCTGGTGTCTCGTCGTCGTGCAGCGGAGGTGCTTGATGAGCTGCTCGGCAAGCTCGATCAGTTGGAGCAGGTGAAGAACATCTCGGAGATCTATATCAATCCGAATTTCGACTCGGCACTTGAGGCGCGTTTCATTGAGAGCCTGAAACGCCTCGGCGGGAAGGCTGGCATCCCGCACTCGAAGCTGGTGGGCGAAATCATCAAGGGGAAATCTGGTTATCTGCTTGAGATTGGTGGGCAGCGTTACTGGGTGGAGCCGCAAGGCAAGGAGGTAATGTCGAATGACATCGTCTGGTGGTCCAATCCGGACTTTGTGATCTGGCCAGCGCAGAGCAAGTCTCCCCGGAGACCGATTGCTGTCTTCTGCGATGGTTGGGCCTACCATCATTCGATTTTGCGCGAGGATGCACGCAAGCGTTCGGCTTTGCTGGCAAGCGGGAAATTCTGGGTCTGGTCGGTGACGCATGAGGACGTGAAGCAGGCTTTGCTTGGCGACTGCAGCACCGACCTGGAATCCCCCTTGTTGCGGCTTGCAAGGAACGACGGTGCGGCGAAGACGCCAGATTTTTTGAAGCCGGATGCTGGGGCATTTCAAAGCAATGCGGTGGCGCAGTTGCTCAGTTGGCTGGCTATGCCGGTAGAGCTTGATTTTGACCCAGGGGAGTCGAAGTTGCGGCGCAATGCTGTGGCGCTGACATTCCGCATGTTGTCGCTGCCGAATGATCCTGAGCATGAAGTGCTGAAAACCGAGCTCGCAGCCTTGCAAATGCATTGGCCTGCCTGGATTGAGGTGCCTAGCAATGCGGCCGCAGCGGGCAGTAAAGAGGGTGCAGCCCCTGTTGTTCGGATGTGGTGGCCTCAAGCATTCGGAAAATCCGGCGCTACAGCAGACCTGAGTCCGGGGATGGTATTGCTGAATGATGATGCGGAACTGCCGGAGAAAGAGCGTCAGCTGGTATGGCGTCAGTGGTTGCAGCTTTTTAATCATCTTCAGGTTTTGTCCGGAATGTTCCTGGCAACGCGACGCGGTATTCAGGGTGATGACTATCTGCCCTTACCTGCGCCAACTGGATTCGGCAGTCCTTCAGACTCTCCATCCGGCGCTCAGGAGCAAGCCTGGGCAGCTGCGCTGGATTCTGCGATGTCGATTACCCATGGCGGGCTGGCAGTACTGCAAAGTGCAGGGGCTATGCCGCCGGATGAGATTGGCTTTGAGTTGCAGGATGAGGCTGGTGAGGTATGTGCCGAAGCGGAGCTCGCATGGTCTTCATGCAGTGTGCTGCTCTTGCTGGAGCATCAGGCCGAGCATTTGACACAATGGCAGTCCGCAGGTTGGACCGTGATTCAATACCATGACGGCTGGGCAGAGCAGGTGCTCGCTCAGCTGAACGCAGCAAAGGATACGCAATGAGCCTCAAACCAAAAGTCGCGCTAGCGCAGGATTTTCTTGCTGTGCTGGCTAAGCTGCCTAATGTAGTGCAAGGCAAGATTCTAAAGTGGGCTATCAAGTTCCAGAGCGATCCGACGGCATCCTCGATTAATTACGAAAACATTCAAGGGGCGCGTGACGCGAATCTGAAGTCGGTACGTATCGACCAGGACTGGCGTGGGATTGTCTTCAAGCCTAGCCAGGGCGATGTGTATGTGCTGTTGTATGTCGATCACCACGACGATGCGTATCGGTGGGCCGAGAATCGGAAAATCGCCATCAACCCAGTAACCGGGGCGATGCAGATTGTGCTGACAGAACATGTGAGTGTGCAAATGCCCGTCGCTGCCGCCGTTGAAGTGGCGCCCGGCCCATTTGTGGCGCTGAGTGATCAGGAGTTGCTGAGTATTGGTGTGCCAGAGGATCTTCTGCTCGCTGTTCGCCAAATCCATGATGAGACGAGCC
Organism: uncultured Rhodocyclaceae bacterium; assembly: GCA_964536245.1. Lineage (GTDB taxonomy): Bacteria > Pseudomonadota > Gammaproteobacteria > Burkholderiales > Rhodocyclaceae > CAZHVZ01. The sequence continues at coordinate 24,827 of CAZHVZ010000023.1, read as the reverse complement.
TTGATGGCATGCAGTGCAGCTTGCCGGTAGAGGCCTATGAGGCGCTCTTTCTTTTGTTGGCGGGGGATAGCATCAGCCAGATACTGTCTGGGCGTGAAACGCGTGTTGATGTGGAAATAGACGTTACGGACTTCGCCGGGGCGCTTGATCGGGCCGAATCACAGTCGCGCTTTGTCATCATTGAGGATGATGAAGCGTTATCTGCCATCATGAATGCGCCGCTGGCGCAGTGGCGTGTATTCCTCCACCCCACCCAACGCAAACTTGCGACCAAAGATTTCAGCGGGCCTGCTCGTGTATTGGGTGGCGCAGGCACTGGAAAAACAGTGCTCGCTATCCATAGAGCAAAGTGGCTGGCAGAAAATCGGACGCCTGCCGACAAGCGTGTTTTGTTCACGACTTTCACCAAAAACCTGGCGCTTGACGTACGTGACAACTTGTCGATGCTGTGCAATGCCGAAACGATGAAAAAACTTGAGGCGGTGAACCTTGATGCTTGGGTGCATGCCTATTTGCGGGGGCATAGTTACGAACATACGATCATCTATAACCGCCACAAAGATTCTGCTGCAGAGGCTTGGCAGTTGGCCTTGGCGGCAAAGGAACCGTCGCTGGATTTGCCGGCCAGTTTTTATGAAGAAGAACTGGATCAAGTCGTTTTGGCGCAAGGTATTTCCAACCGCGATGAGTATCGTCAAGCTCGCAGGGTGGGGCGTGGCGTAGTGTTAAGCCGAGGTAAACGAGATGCTGTTTGGCCGGTTTTTGAGGAGTACCGGACGCAGTTGAGCTCTCGCAAGCTGAAAGAGGTCGATGATGCCTACCGAGATGCCGTTAGCTTGCTCATCCAGGGCGGTATAGAAAGCAAGTATTCAGCGATTGTCGTTGATGAAACTCAAGATTTGGGACCTCAAGCCATTCGCTTGTTACGGGCGATGGTTGCATCGGGCAAAAATGATCTGTTCTTCGTGGGGGATGGCCATCAACGAATCTATAACCGTAAAAAGGCCGCATTGAGCCGCTGCGGAGTTGATATACGTGGGCGCTCGCGCAAGCTGTATATCAACTATCGAACAACAGACGAAATCCGAAAGGTAGCCCTGGCTTATCTTGAGGGTTGTGAAATCGATGACTTGGATGATGGTTCTGACGAAAGCAAACGCTATAAATCGTTATCCCGTGGTCCTGCTCCTGTTGTCTCGATATTTGGCAACCTTGAAGAGGCGAGTCAGTGCTTGATTGGATGGATTAATGATTTAACGCAGGGCGAAGAAAGGCGTTGGTCAACCTGTGTGATTGCATCGTCCAAGCAATTACGAGATTTCGCGCAAGAGCTAGTCAAACAGAAAGGCCTGAAGACAGAAATTGTGGAGGCGAACCAATCTTGTCAGGTCGTACCAGATACGATTTACTTCTCGACCATGCATCGGGCAAAGGGGCTGGAGTTTGATCAGGTAATTGTTTTGAGTCGTCAGGAATTGCAAAAATGCGAAAGTGATGAAGGGCGCAAGCTACTGTATGTGGCACTGACTCGTGCTAGACGGGAGAGTCGAGTTCTTTTGGTGTAATGGGGAAAATGAGCTTCCCCAGCGTTTCGGATTTCAATTGGAGGTTACGAGCTTTGGCGCTGACTTTGTATCACTGGTAGGTGGCGTGATGCCCGCTTCACCAAGTATCCAAGTTTCAATACGGGTGTGCCACATGCGCAACAAATCCAAAGGACGGCGACGGTAGTGCTTTTCTGCCAGGGCGGAGGGTTTGTGTCCCATTATTTGCGCTACAACGCCAACGGGGCATTCAATCCACTCGGAAAGCGTACCAAAAGAACGTCGCAGGCCATGAATAGACAGGGGGGGCAGGCCGGCAGCCTTCAATACTCGCTCATGCGGACCTCTGGCATCGGCAATACGTCCAGATTTTGACCTGGTGCCTGATTTCGTCACAGGACTTGAGAATACCCAAGGTGAAGATGTCCATACTGGTGCAGGTTTGTTGTTATGTATGTGCAATATGATGGGAGGTGGAGCGTCGTTAATGCTCTTTAATTTAAGCAGCAACGATGTAAAGTAGGGGGTAAGCGGAATAACACGTTCACCATCAACTTTGTCGCGGATGGTCAGGCTGTGCCATTGAAAATCGACATCACTCCACCTCAGGCCGGCGAGTTCCTCTCGGCGAGCTCCCGTTAACAATAGGCCTTGCAGATAGGTAGATGCAATTGGGCTGCTCATATTTCGCACTGCGGAAAACCACGCATGCAGCTGCTCACGTTGCAGGCAATCGTCTTTGGCGGTTGGCCTGGGCAGTTCATCTCTTAATAGTCTTCCTGTGCAAGTGGTGGCCTTTGCTTGTTCCCGATATTCTGAGCGGTCGGAACACCAGTTTAGAAAGGCCCGCAGTAAACGGAATCCAAGTGCGGCTCGCGTTGGTCTGGCGCCGGCCTGACTTTTCAACCATTCTCGGACCAGATTGTCATCAATTTTTGTTAGTGGCAATTGAAGCAAGGGGTAAAGAATACCCTGTAGAGTTGCGGCACCACTTTTGTCTTTGCGCGGTCTACCTCCTGGGTCAGAAAAGGAAAGATGGTCTGATAGGTGACGCTTGCTCCATTTGTTCTGGCGGGCTTCGATATAGCCTTTCCAGGCTTCCATCGCCGGAGCCTCGGTACGACGCAGTTTTTCGCGCCTGGCTTCGCTGGCGGCTATATGCTCAGCCTTCTGCTCGCGTGGGTCTACCCCCTGGTCAATTAGGCTTTGCAGGCGGTTTGCTTCTTCACGCGCTCCACGCTGCAATTCTTGCCTATGTTCTCCTGTGCCTTCCCAAGTAGAAGTTAGCGGCCATGTATTCACGTCGCCAATGGTCACCCTGATAGTCCGACGGTTGAGTTTGGACTCGAAGATAAATGATTTTGCACCAACAGTTGCGCGAACCGCGAGTCGCGGAGCATCTGTATCCCACAAGAAAGCTTGTTTTACTCCATCGGGGCAGGAAAATCGGCGTATACGATCAGGTGTCAGGCGTTCTCGCTTCATGAAAAAGGCTCCGGTTGCTCTGTGATTCCGTGTAGCCACGGTGTAGCCAAATTATAGCTATTTGTATCAACGTATATCAACGGGGATATTTAAAAAATGTAATGGTTACATATTGTTGCGTTAATAGATCAACTCAGATCAACGCTTTGTTTTTGTATAATTGGCGGATTGCAAATCCGTGTAGGTCGGTTCGACTCCGGCTCGCGCCTCCAGTCTAAAAGCCTTGTGGCACAAGAAAAAGCACCGGAAACGGTGCTTTTTCTTCGTCCTATTTTCTTCGTCCTAATTAGATTGCCAAAGATTCGGCACAGCCTTTCTCAAGGAACGCATCGATCCGTTCGGACGAGGACGATAATGGGGCCGCTTGCGGCAAGCGGCCCCATTATTTTGAGCAGTAGGCCATGATTTCTTGAGCCTACGCCTGCTGTTTGATCAGCCGGCCTTTCAGTTGCGAGTCAATCGATTTGGCGATCTCCAGCATTTCCTGATTGGGTATCTGGCGAATGGTTTCACCGGTTTCCTTGTCGAGTAGCTTGACGACGGTAATCCCCGTGTCTTTGTCCACAGAAAAACGTGCTTCGCTGGGTGCTTTTGCTTCAAGCACCTTGTTGGCATGATTGACCGCATTTTGCAGGGTTTCATGGGTCGGTTGGCTGGCTTTTTTCTCGTCCGGCTTTTCCACTTTCTGGAGTGATGCTTCAGCCGGGGGGGGCGCTTTCTCAGTGCTGGCCGTACGGGGGGGGCTAGGCGACGTGCCGGGTGTCGGCATCAACACGCCGGAGTTGCCGGTTAAAGCGGTAATGGTGTTGTTCATGATCATTCCCCGTCAGACCTGGGTGTTGACCGTGCCGCCCAAGGGACTCACGGCTGCACCGTTAGCCTGTACAGTTTTGGCGAAATTTTGCAGGAAGGTCTGCAAATCCGGGTGTTGATTCTCGGCCTTGGGTGCGCTTTCATCGCTCTTTTGCAAAGTCTGCACCAGATTGTTGAAGGCCGATTTCAGATTATCCGCCGCTCCCGTTCCCTTGCTGTCACCGGAACTCAGGCCTTGCACCAGGTTCTGGATTTTTGAACCGAGGTCGCCAGCGTAGGCTTGCCGGCCTGGCGGGGGAGGCGGGGCCGAGTCATTGGCACGGTCATCGTTCTCCTTGCTGTCGGGAGGGGTTGCACCGGACTTGTTCCCTTGGGGGCCAAGAGCCTGGTACAGGGTATGCATGAAAGTATGCAAGGCCTGCTGGACGTCACCGGACTTTCCCGGATTGTCCTGCGGCTTCGAGTCGCCATCCGTTTCGGCGGCTTTTTGCTTGTTCTGGGCAGGCACCGTCAGGCCAAGGGATTTCAGCGTTTCGACTACCGCACCGGAAAGCTTGTGTGCACCGCTGTGCTCTTGCGGGCGGCGGCTGTTCTCATCGTCGCCGTCGTTGTCGCGCCGGACTGGTCGAACGGGGGGGGTGTTGACGTTTCCCGGGGTTTGGATGGGGGTGTTGTGCGTGCGTGTACTCAGGCCTTCGATGGACATGGTGGTCTCCAATATCAAATAGCAGGGCGGATTAACCCCTTCACGATCCTTATTAACGACACTTGAGAGCCTAACTTTAGGGTAGTTATGAAAATATTTTCGAGCTCTCCGGAATCTGATTGCCAGGCATTTGACCTCAAAAGAAAGATGGGTCGATCGTGAATTTTCTCCGTAATCGGGGTTTTGACCGAGCGATTACCCGGCGATTCTTCTGCTACGATCATGAACACGTCCGATTTTCATTAAAGCAAACAGCACTGCACCGGACCAGGGGGCTGCAAGAAAATCGAGTGGGTCAACCGGGGTGGGCAAGGTAACCACCGGTCCTGAAGCAAGGCCTTGTTTTTGCAACTTTACCGGAATGCGGGCGATGAAACTTCCTCTGCTGCTCTCCCTCGTACTCACGCTGGCCAGTCCCGCCTGCTGGTCGGCGCCAACCGTTTTGCGCAGCGCTGCCCAGGAAGGTTCGGCTCCCAAGTTCATTGAAGGCAATGGCGGTGTTAGCGGTCATTGCCCGAGTATTCTGCGTGCTCTGGAGAGATTCGATCCCAGTCTGAAGTTTGAAATTGATCCTTCCCCAACACCGATCAAACGGCTGGAGAAGGAATTAAAGGACGGGCGCATAGGGGTTGTTTGCGCCCTGCTCGATACTGCTCAGCGTAATGAAATTGCCCACCGTATCTCGACTCCGGTTTATGCAGTACGCGAACGCCTGGTGGGGAGAAGTGACGATACGGCACAGATTCAGAGTTTCAGCGATTTGGCGGCGACCGGCGATCTGGTCGTCACGCAGTCCGGAGCAAGTTATGCAGCCCAGTTGCGGAGCCTGGGTGTGCAGGTCAACGAACCGCATGGCGGAAGCGAGATTGCCATGCGCATTGTGCTTAGCAAACGAGCCCGCTTCTATTACACCAATGAACTGACCGGTGCTTACTATCTCCGCAAAGAAGGGTTTTCCGGACAGCTAAAACTGATGCCGGGCGTCTTGAAGGAGACCCCGAGCTATCTATGGGCCAGCCGTCAGCTTGACACCGAGACCGTGGAGAAACTGGAAAAGGGGCTTGCCGCCTTGCAGCAAAGCGGTGAGTTGGGGCGTATCTACAACAGTGTTTTGAAGTCCCAGTAAATCGGGGTCAGGGAGTGGGGGCGCTCCAGTGTCCCCCGGTATTTTTGAACAACTGGACAGTCGCTTGCAGGCGGCGGCTGTAGAGATTGATGGCGCTGATCTCTGCCGACAGTTCGGCGGCTTGCGCGGTCACCACGGTCAGGGCGCTGCTGGTGCCGGCCTTGTACTGGTTTTCGGCAATTTCCCGGGAGCGCCTGGCGGCAGCCACGGCGCGGGCCTGGGCTTCGCTTTCCAGGGCGAGAAGGCGGGTGGCGGCGAGGTTGTCTTCCACTTCCTGAAAAACAGTCAATACGGTTTGCCGGTAGCTGGCCACGCTCTGGTCGTAGCTGGCTGTCGCCTGGCTGACTGCGGCAGACCGGGCGCCGCCGTCAAGCAGGGTCATGGCCAGGGCCGGGCCGATGGACCAGAAATGGTTGGGGGCGCTGAGCAGGTTGGAGAAAACGCTGCCGCGATAGCCGCTGGTTCCGGTCAGGTTGAGCACCGGGAAGTAAGCTGCGCCGGCGACGCCGATCTGGGCATTGGCGGCGGCCATGCGGCGTTCGGCGGCGGCAATGTCGGGGCGGTTTTCCAGCAGGGCGGAAGGCAACAGGGCCGGCATGGCAGGAATCTGCGGTAGACGGTCGCTGGCTGGAACGCTGAAGGTTGAGGGGCTTTCGCCGACAAGAACAGCGATGGCGTGTTCCAGTTGGGCGTGCTGGTTTTCAATGTCGATGGCCTGGGCTTCGGCATTGCCGAGCTGGGTTTCGGCCTGGGCAACATCCAGGGGGTAAGCAATCCCCGGGGCCAGCCGGTGATTGGTCAATTCAAGAAAACGGCGATAGGAGGCCACGGTGCGTTGCAGCAGGCCGCGTTGCACGGCGCTGGCGCGGAACTGGCCATAGGTTTGGGCGAGCAGTGCCTGGGCCGAGAGGCGGGCGGCAGCCAGATCGGCGCCGCTGGCGAGCAGTTTGGCGTCGGCACTTTCGACGTTTTTGCGAAGACGGCCCCAAACGTCAATTTCCCAGCTGATGCCGCCGGACACCGCGTACGTGGTATTAACCGTTGCCGCCGGGTTGGCCGTGCTGTTGTTGGCGCCTCGATTGGCCGAGGTGCTCAGGGAAAGGCTGGGGAAAAGGCTGGAGCGGGCGCCGTCCAGAGTGGCCCGGGCGGCGCGGTACTGGGCTTCGGCAGCCTTGAGATTCTGGTTGTTGATGCTGACCCGTTCTTCCAGCCCATCCAGAATCGGGTCGCCAAAGGCGGTCCACCATTTTTCATTTCCTACCGTTTCGGCAGCCGCTGCTGGCTTCCATTCTCCGGCTTCCTTGAAGACAGTCGGGACCAGTACCGTCGGGCGTACGTAGTCGGGCCACAGGGAACAGGAGGCCAGTCCGAGAGAGAGGGCGGCCAGGCAGAGAGGGCGGAAGGGTCGCATCGGATTTTCTCTTCAGGCGGCGTGCTCGGCGATGAGCGGCGCCGGGTGCTGGCGGGGGCCGAGCAGGCGGGTGCGCAAGCGGTCGAGGGCAACATAAACCACCGGGGTGGTGTACAGGGTTAGCATCTGGCTGACCAGCAGGCCGCCGACAATGGCAATGCCGAGCGGGGTGCGCAGCTCGGCTCCGTCGCCGCTGCCCAGGGCGAGGGGAACGGCGCCGAAGATGGCGGCCAGGGTGGTCATCATGATCGGCCGGAAACGGAGCAGGGCAGCCAGATAGATGGCTTCGCCGGCGGAAACGTTTAGGCGCCGCTGACGTTCGATGGCGAAATCGATCATCATGATGGCGTTTTTCTTGACGATGCCGATGAGCAGGATGACACCGAACAGGGCGATCACCGAGAACTCGCTATTGAAGGCCATCAGGGCAAGCAGGGCGCCGACCCCGGCGGAAGGCAGGGTGGAGAGAATGGTCAGCGGATGGAGCAGGCTTTCGTAAAGGATGCCGAGAACGAGGTAGATGGTGACCAGCGCTGCCAGGATGAGCATCGGCTGGCTGGCAAGAGAGTCCTTGAAGGCCTTGGCGGTGCCCTGGAAACTGCCGTGAATCGAGGTCGGCACGCCCCGTTCGGCCATGGCCCGGTCAATGGCGGCAGAGGCCTGGCTGAGGGAAACCTCCGGCGGCAGATTGAAACTGATGGTCGAGGCCGGGAAGCCGCTCTGGTGATTGACCGACAGCGGGGTGTTGGTGGTTTCGATGCGGGCGATGGCGGTAAGCGGTACCTGGGCGCCACCACTGGCGGTGAAATAGAGGGATTTGAGGGTTTCCGGGTTTTGCAGAAACTCCGGCGCCAGTTCCATGACGACACGGTACTGGTTGAGAGGGTTATAGATGGTGGACACCTGGCGCTGGCCGAAGGCGTCGTTCAGGGTGTTGTCGATCGTGCGCAGGTTGAGTCCGAGGCGCGAGGCGTTGTCCCGGTTGATGAGCAGTGAGGTTTGCAGCCCCTTGTCCTGCTGGTCGGTGTTGACGTCCACCAGTTGCGGCAGTTGGGAGAAAGCGTTGCGCACCACTGGTTCCCAGGTGCGCAGATCCTCCAGATCGTCTCCTTGCAGGGTGAACTGGTACTGCGCATTGCTTGGCCGGCCGCCGATGCGCACATCCTGTACCGGCACCAGAAAGAGGTTGGCCCCCGGCTCGTGGGCGAGCTTGCCGCGCAAGCGGCTGATCACCTGATCGACGGAAGTCTGGCGCTCTCGCAAGGGTTTGAGACCGATGAACAGGGTTCCGGTATTGCGTTGCCCGCCACCGGTAAACCCGGTCACCGTGGCGACGGCCGGATCCTGCTGAACGATGGCCATGAAATTCTTGAGTTTCTGCTGCATGGCGGTAAAGGAAATACTTTGATCGGCCTGGATGGACCCCATGATGCGCCCGGTATCCTGCTGCGGGAAGAAGCCCTTGCGGATGGCCCCGTAGAGATAGACGTTGAGGCAGATGGTGAGAAGCAGGACGAGGAGGATGAGCGGGCCGTGGCGCAGGGACCAGGCGAGGCTCCGGCGATAGCCTGTCATCAGGCGGCGGGACCAGGCGGCCAGGTGGCGGCCGAGGGCGCCGGGTTGGCGGCGCATGCTGTCCTGGCGCAGCAGATGGGCGGCCATGGCCGGCGTGACGGTAAGCGATACCACCATGGAAACCAGGATGGCTGCCGAAAGGGTGACGGCAAATTCCCGGAAAAGGCGGCCGACAATGCCACCCATCATCAGGATGGGGATGAATACGGCGACCAGGGAGAGGCTGATCGATACCACCGTGAAGCCGATTTCCCGTGCTCCGGCGAGCGCCGCTTCGAGAGGGGATTTCCCCTTTTCCAGATGGCGGACGATGTTCTCCAGGACGACGATGGCATCGTCCACCACGAAGCCGGTGGCCACGGTGAGGGCCATCAGGGAAAGATTGTCCAGGCTGTAGCCGCAGAGATACATGACGCCGAAGGTGCCGACCAGGGAAACCGGCACCGCCACGCTGGGAATCAGGGCTGCCCGAGCCCGGCGCAGGAAGAGGAAAACCACCAGGATGACCAGCCCGACCGAGATGAGCAGAGTGCGTTCCACTTCCCGCAGGGAACCCCGGATGGTCGGTGTGCGGTCAAGGACCACATTGAGGTCAACGGCAGCCGGAATCATGGCCTGCAAGTGGGGGAGCAGTTCCCGCACCCGGTCCACCGTTTCGATGATATTGGCGCCGGGTTGGCGGTAGAGAATCAGGAGCACCGCCGGTTTGCCGTTGGCGGCGCCGTAATTGCGCACATCCTGGACGCTGTCCAGGACGTCGGCCACGTCGCCGATGCGTATCCCGGCACCGTTCTGGTAACGGATTACTACCGGGCGATATTCGGCTGCCGTTTTGGCCTGGTCATTGGCCCCGATCTGCCAGTTCCGATCATCCTGTTCCACGGTGCCCAAAGGGCGGTTGGCATTGGTGGCGACGATGGCGGCACGCACTTCCTCAAGGCCGATACCGCTTCTTGCCAGACGATTGGGGTCGAGTTCCACCCGCACGGCGGGCAGGGCGCCGCCTCCGATATTGACTTGGCCGATACCTTGCACCTGAGCCAGGCGCTGGGCCAGGACGGTCGATGCCGAGTCGTACATCTGGCCCCGGGTAAGGGTTTCCGAGGTCAGGGAGAGGATCATGATCGGCGCATCGGCCGGATTCACCTTGCGGTAGGTGGGGTTGCTCGGCAGGCTGCTGGGGAGCAGGCTGCGGGCGGCATTGATGGCCGCCTGCACGTCGCGGGCGGCGCCGTCGATATTGCGGTCGAGGTCGAATTGCAGGGTGACGCGGGTATTGCCGAGCGAACTGGAGGAGGTGATTTCGGTCACCCCGGCGATCCGTCCCAGAGCTCGCTCGAGGGGGGTGGCCACGGTGGCAGCCATGGTTTCCGGGCTGGCCCCGGGGAGCGAGGCCTGCACCGAAATGGTCGGGAAATCCACCTGGGGCAGTGGCGCTACCGACAGCAGAAAGAAGGAGATGGTTCCGGCCAGCAGGACGCCCAGGGTGACCAGGGTGGTGGCGACCGGGCGCTGGATGAAGGGGCGGGAAAAATTCATCGCGGCTTCAGCGCTGCTTGAGGCGGCGGGCCAGCCGGTCAAAGGCCATGTAGATCACCGGCGTGGTGAACAGGGTCAGGACCTGGCTGACCAGCAGGCCGCCGACCATGGCCACCCCGAGGGGCTGCCGCAGTTCCGCCCCGATGCCGCTGCCCAGCATGAGGGGCAGGGCGGCCAGCAGGGCGGACAGGGTGGTCATCATGATCGGCCGGAAACGCAGCAGGCAGGCCTGGAAAATGGCCTCACGGGGGGGCAGCCCCTCGTTGCGCTCGGCATCGAGGGCGAAGTCGATCATCATGATGGCGTTCTTCTTGACGATGCCGATCAGCAGGATGACTCCGATGATGCCGATCACATCAAGGCCGGAGCCGGTGAGCCACAGGGAGAGCAGGGCGCCCACCCCGGCTGAGGGCAGGGTGGACAGGATGGTGACGGGGTGGATGTAGCTCTCGTATAGGACGCCGAGAACGATATACATGGTGATCACGGCGGCGATGATGAGGAGCAGGGTATTGGTCAGGGACGACTGGAAGGCCAGCGCCGCTCCCTGGAAACTGCTTTCGATGCTGGCCGGCATGGCCAGTTCCTGTTCGGCGGCCTTGATGGCGTCCACCGCGTGGCCGAGGGCTGCTCCCGGAGCCAGATTGAAGGAAATGGTGGCTGCCGGGAACTGGCCGACGTGGTTGATGGCGAGGGCAGTGGCCCGTTCGCTCACCCGCGCCACCGAGGAGAGTATCACCGGCTGGCCGGCGGCGGTGGACACGTAGATGTTTTCCAGAGCGGCCAGGCCGAACTGGAACTCGGGTTTGAGTTCGAGCACCACCCGGTACTGGTTGGACTGGGTGAAGATGGTGGAAATCAGGCGCTGGCCGAAAGCGTCGTAGAGGGCATTGTCGATGGCAGCGGTGGTCACGCCCAGGCGGCCGGCGGCATCCCGGTCGATTTCCACATAGGCCTGGAGCCCCATGTCCTGGAGATCGGAGGTGACGTCGGCCAGTTCCGGCACCTGGCGCAGGCGGTCCACCAGTTTCGGCACCCACTGGGCGAGCGCCTTGGCGTCGGGGGAACCCAGCATGAACTGGTACTGCGTGCGGGAAATGCGGTCTTCCACGGTGAGGTCCTGCACCGGCTGCATATAGGCGGCAATGCCGGGTACCTGCCGGGTATCCTCGGCCAGGCGGCGGATGACCGCCGAGGCGGAGAGGCGTCTTTCCTCGATGGGTTTCAGGGTGATCAGCAGGCGGCCGCTGTTGAGGGTGGGGT
>CAZHVZ010000023.1:12927-13355 GCA_964536245.1 uncultured Rhodocyclaceae bacterium | reverse complement strand
CGGCCATCGCCTGCTGGCGCTCGGCCATGGCGGCGAAGGAAATGGACTGCGGAGCCTCGGTGGTGGCCTGGATGAAGCCGGTGTCCTGCACCGGGAAAAACCCCTTGGGAATCCAGACGTAGAGCACCCCGGTCAGCAGCAGGGTGCCCACCGCCACGATCAGGGTGGCGTCCTGATGATTGAGCACCCATTCCAGAGCGCGAACGTAACGGGCGATAGCCGCGTCGAACATCTGCCCGCTGTCGCGGAAAAACCTGCTCTGTTCGGCGTCGGGAATGTGCCGCAGCAGCCTGGCGCAGAGCATGGGGGTCAGGGTCAGGGAAACGACGGCGGAAATGAGGATGGCCACCGCCAGGGTGATGGCGAATTCGTGGAACAGCCGCCCCACCACGTCCCCCATGAAGCGCAGGGGAATGAGCACGGCGACC
>CAZHVZ010000023.1:4383-12917 GCA_964536245.1 uncultured Rhodocyclaceae bacterium | reverse complement strand
ATCCCTTTAACGCAGCCTCCAGGGGCGAATCGCCCTGTTCCACGTAGCGGGCGATATTCTCGATCATGACGATGGCGTCGTCCACGACAAAGCCGGTGGCGATGGTCAGGGCCATCAAGGTCAGATTGTTGATGGAGAAACCGGCCAGGTACATGACGCCGAAGGTACCCGCCAGGGAGAGCGGCACCGCCAGACTGGGGATCACCGTCGCCGGAACGTTGCGCAGGAAAAGGAAAATCACCATGACGACCAGGGCCACGGCCAGCAGCAGTTCGAACTGCACGTCGTCCACCGAGGCACGGATGGTCACCGTGCGATCACTGAGCACCGCCACGTCAATGGAGGCGGGCAGGCTGCTGCGCAACTGGGGCAGCGCCTTCTTCACCCGGTCGGCCACTTCGATGACGTTGGCGCCCGGCTGGCGCTGGATATTGAGGATGACCGCTTCCTGGCTATCCGCCCAGGCGGCGAGGCGGACATTTTCGGCATCTTCGACAATGTCGGCCACGTCCCGCAGGCGAACCGGTGCTCCGTTCCGGTAGGCGATGACGATGGCCGCGTATTCGGCGGCAGATTTCAGCTGGTCGTTGGCGTCAATGGTCGAGGCCCGCAGGGCACCATCGAAACTGCCCTTGGCGATATTCACATTGGCATTGCCGATGGCCGTCCGCAGGTCTTCCAGGGAGAGGCCGACGCCGGCCAGGGCCTTGGGGTTGGCCTGGATACGTACGGCCGGCCGCCGGCCGCCGGCAATGCTGACCAGTCCGACGCCGGGAACCTGGGAGATTTTCATCGCTACCCGGCTTTCCACCAGGTCGTGCATGCGCGGCACGGGCAGGGTTGGCGAGGTGACGGCGAGGGTCAGGATCGGCGCATCGGCGGGATTCACCTTGCTGTACACCGGCGGCAGCGGCAGGTCGGCGGGCAGCAGGTTGGAGGCGGCGTTGATGGCGGCCTGGACTTCCTGCTCGGCGACGTCGAGGGTGAGAGCGAGACTAAAGCGCAGGGTGATGACCGAAGCGCCGCCCGAACTGGTGGAGGACATCTGCGCCAGACCCGGCATCTGGCCGAACTGGCGCTCCAGGGGGGCGGTGATCGAGGAGGTCACCACTTCCGGGCTGGCCCCCGGATACAGGGCCATGACCTGGATGGTGGGGTAGTCCACTTCCGGCAGCGCCGAGAGGGGCAGCAGCCGATAGGCCAGAATGCCGGCCAGGAGGATGGCCACCATGAGGAGCGAGGTGGCGATGGGCCGCAGGATGAAAATGCGCGAAGGATTCATGAGGGATATCCCGGGCGCTTAGTTGGCGGCGGGGGGCTTGCCTCCTTCCGGACGGCGCGGGCGTTCTCCCTCGCCACCTTCGGGGTTGCCGGATTTGCGCCAGCCGCCTTCGGGGGGCGCTTCGCCGTCGCCCCGGCGCTTGCCGCGCATCCCCTGCTTTTGTTCGCCGGCGGCAGCGACCGCCGCCCGGGCTTCCGGGGCGATGATTTCGACTTTTGCCCCGTCGCGCAATTTGTCGGCGCCGTCGGTGACAATGCGGGTGCCGGGAGTGAGCTTGCCATCGACGGCGACCAGATCGCCATCGGCCGGCCCCGGTGTGACGGGAATCGAACTCACCACCCCTTCGCCATTGACGGCGTAAACAAAGGAACCCTTGGCGCCGCGCAGGATGGCCGCTCCCGGAACGACAAGAGCCTCCTTGCGGGTGCCGAGCAGCAGGCGGACATTGACAAACTGGTTGGGGAAAAGAGCGTTGTCATCGTTGGCAAACTCGGCTTTGGCCTTGATCGTGCCGGTGGCGGTATCGACCAGATTGTCGATGGTGATGAGCTTGCCGGAGGCGAGGCGATTTTTCAGTTCCCGGTCCCAGCCGTCCACCGTGACCGCTTCACCGGAAGACAGGCGCTTGTTCACCGCCGGCAGGAAGCTCTCGGGAATGGCAAAAACGACGGTAATTGGCTGCAACTGGGCGATGACGGCCAGACCGTTGGCGTCTCCGGCGCGTACCTGGTTGCCGGGGTCCACCTGGCGCAGGCCGATGCGGCCGCTGACCGGGGCGACGATGTGGGCGTAAGTCAGTTGCAGCCTGGCGTTTTCGACCTGTCCTCGGTCCGCCTCGACCGTTCCGCGAATCTGCCGTACCAGGGCCTCTTGCGTATCCAGCTGCTGTTTGGCGATGGAGTCCTTGGCCCAGAGATCCTTGTAGCGTTCGAGATCGATTTCGGCGTTTTTCAGGAGGGCGGTGTCCTTGGCCAGTTGCCCGTTGGCCTGCATCAACTGCACCTGGAAAGGGCGGGGGTCAATGTCGGCCAGGGGCTGCCCCCGTTTGACCTGCTCTCCTTCGCGGAAATGAAGTTTAACCAATTCACCATCTACCCGGCTGCGCACGGTTACCTGGTTGCGGGGCGTGGCTGTACCCAGGGCAGCAACCCAGATCGGCACGTCGGCCTGCCTGACCTCCGTCACCGAAACCGGTTGCGGGCGGCCTCCTCCCATACCGCGCTGGGGCGGACTGCCGGAGGGCGTTTCAGACGGCTGTTGGCCACGGTAATAGAGGGCTCCGGCAAGCCCGGTGACCAGCAGCAGCGCAACAATAACGATGTTGCGCCGCTTGCCGATCAATCCACGCTGCCCCTGTTCTTCCGTCTTCGCCATGTTCATTACCCGATTGCCATCGCGCCAGGAGCGCGTTTTTGTGAATTGTGGTCAAGGATGCAATTATCCGGTGGCCATGGCGATTACCGGCAAGGGAAGGCAAAAAAAGATGTTACAGGATGTGTAGAGCTTCCGTCCTGGCGGGAGATTGCACGGGCGACAGGGCGCAAGACTCTTTTTTGCATTGCTTTGTCCGGCCATGCTTGCCCGGATTGCAAGATGCGATATACTGTACAGATGAACAGTACTCGCCGCATTGCTCACCTCGATATGGATGCCTTTTTTGCTTCCGTCGAACTTCTTTCTTATCCGCATTTGCGCGGCCAAGCGGTGGTGGTGGGAGGGCGCAGTGTGCCGCCAGCCCGGCTGGCTGACGGTCGATGGCAGTTTGCCCGCCTGCGCGACTACGCCGGGCGCGGTGTGGTCACCACCTCGACTTACGAAGCCCGGGCTCTCGGGGTATTTTCCGGCATGGGGCTGATGAAATCGGCCCAACTTGCTCCGGACGCCATTCTGCTGCCCGCCAATTTTGATGCCTATCGTCATTATTCCTGCCGCTTCAAGGCTGCGGTAGCGGCCATTGTTCCGCAAGTGGAGGACCGGGGCATAGACGAAATTTATCTTGATCTGACCGGGATTGGCGAATCCAGCGAAAGCCTTGCCCGGCGTCTCCAGAATGCAGTACAGGTGGCAACCGGCCTTTCCTGTTCGATCGGAATTGCGCCGAACAAATTGCTGGCCAAGATCTGCTCCGATCTGAAAAAACCAAATGGCCTGACCGTGATGGAGGCCGAAGAGATTGCCGCCCGGATCTGGCCGTTGCCAGCCATAAAAATCAACGGTATCGGCCCGAAGGCCGGTGACCGGCTTAAATCTCTTGGTATCAATACCATAGGCGAACTGGCAGCATGCCCTTTGGATCAGTTGGTCGCCAATTTCGGCCATTCCACCGGCAACTGGATGCACAGGGCGGCCCATGGCCTGGATGATCGTCCGGTGGAAACCGAGTCCGAACCAAAATCGGCCAGCCGGGAAACCACCTTTGAGCGGGATCTGCATGTCCAGCATGACCGGGCAGAGCTTTCGCAGGTATTTACCTCCCTTTGCCTGCGCGTGGCTGATGACCTCAAACGCAAGGGGTATGCGGCGCGAACCGTCGGCATCAAGCTGCGCTATGCCAATTTCCAGGGTGTGACGCGGGATATCACATTGCCCACGGCGACAACCGACGGGGTAGCCATTCGTCGGGCTGCGGGAGAATGCCTGAAGCGGGTTCCCTTGCACCAGAAAATTCGACTGCTCGGGGTGCGGGCCAGCGGACTGGTGCCTCGAAGTGATGTCCAGTCTGGCCAGAAGGGGGGGCAGGGGGTATTTCAATTTGTATTGGAAACAATTGGTTAGGGGGCGTTCGTTGACTGGGGGGCGCACTTGATCGCCATCTTTGTCGCATTGTTGTTACCATTCCCCCATAGCAAAGAAAAAACTGCGCGATGCACCCAGAAAAATCCGTCACTCTGGCCAAAATCAAGGCGATGCCGGATCTGCCTTCGCCTTCCGGTTCGGCACGGCAAATCATTCGCCTGACCCAGGCGGACGACGTCTCCCTCTCCCAGATCGAACTCGCCATCAAGGTTGATCCGGCCTTTGTCGCCCGGCTGATCCGGGTGGCCAATTCCAGTCGTCACATTGGCGGCGGGCGGCCTGTGGCGTCCATCAAGGATGCGCTGATGGTCTTGGGCTTGCCGGCGATTCGTGGTCTGGCCCTTGGCTTTTCCCTGTTTGACGGGCATCGCGAAGGGCGCTGTGCTGAATTTGACTATGAAGCTTTCTGGTTGCGCTCGCTGGCCATGGCGCAAGCCTTTCAGCATGTAGCGCAACAGATCAAGGTGGCTCCGGCGGATGAGGCTTTCAGCATAGGCCTGTTGACCAATATCGGTGGACTGGCTCTGGCTACGGTCTTTCCCGAGCAATATCATCGCCTGTTGCTGGACGCCAAGACCGATCGTTCCCGCTCACTGGAAGAGCGGGAAATGGCGGCTCTGGGTATCAATCACTGGGAGTTGAGCGCCGAACTGCTTGCCGATTGGGGTTTTCCGCCGATTTATTCCCGTGCGGTATCGCTCCATAAAAACTCCTCGGCCGATCTTCCCGCCGTTGGCAGTCGTGCCTATTCGCTGACCTGTGCCCTGAGTCTGGCGGCGGATATTTCGGATCTCATGCTCTGTAACGAGCTCAGAACACCGGAGAAGGTTTCCGAGCTCTATCGCCACGGCGCCCGTGTTTCACTGGAAGCGGAGCAACTGGTTGTTTTTGGCAAGCAGATTGCCGTGGATTGGAGCTCCTGGGTAATCACCCTGGGGCTTTCCAGAAATCATGGCATGGATTTCTTTTGGGTCGAGCAAGCGACCAGCGATGCGCATTTTCTTTCCCAGGCCGTTACCGGTGATCGTAAATCCTTCAGCGTTCTGCTGGTGGATGATGAGCGTTCGGCCCGCATGTATCTTGGCCGTTTGCTTCAGGATGCGGGCTACATCGTGATGGAAGCCGATGGGGGCGAGCAGGCTCTGGCCATGGCCCGGACAAATCGCCCGGATCTGGTGCTCACCGACTGGGTGATGCCGAACATGGACGGTTTGCAGTTGATCCGGGCCTTGCGTGAGGAATCCTGGGGGGAAACCCTCTATATTCTGGTGATTACCGCCAAGAAAGAGGAAGAAAATCTGGTCGAGGCCTTTGATGCCGGGACTAATGACTTTATCAGCAAGCCAATCAAGCCGAGGGTCTTGCTTTCCCGGCTCAAGGCCGGTGAACGGATGATACGGCTGCAACGGGAAACCGAAAGGCAATATCAGGAAATGCGCGATATCGCCAGCGAGCTCTCTGCCAGTAACCGACGCTTGCAGGAGTTGTCCGTTACCGACGTGCTGACCGGTTGTCCCAACCGTCGTTATGCTCTGGAGCGCATTCAGCAGGAATGGTCGGGGGCTGACCGGCGGGACTTGCCGCTTTCCTGCCTGGTGGTGGATGTGGACTGGTTCAAGCAGATCAATGATTTATACGGCCATGATCGTGGCGACGAGGTGCTCAAGATTATTTCTGCCGCCTTGCGATCCGGTGTGCGTCACGAAGACGTGGTATGCCGGGTTGGCGGAGATGAATTCTGGGTGATTTGTCCCGGTGTAGACCGGTCTGCTGCGCAGGTTTGCGGTGAGCGCCTGTGCAAGGCAGTGGCGGCGCTGGGCATCAAGGCCGGCCACCAGCTCTGTACGATCAGCGTTGGCGTGGCTGAGCGCGTAGCGGGAATGCATGGTCCGCAGGCCCTGATCGATCATGCCGACAAAAATCTCTATGAGGCGAAACGGGCCGGTCGCGGCCGGGTGGGCTGACCATCCTCGGGGCCGGAGATGGCGTCGACCATGCGGCTCTTGCCAACCCGTTGCTGCCGGGTCAGGGCAACCCGAGGCCGCCTGGTTTTCCGCAAGGGCGGGCCGTGCACAGGAACGGCAGCAAAGCCGGCCCGGCTTTGCTCATGGGCGGCAGGGAGTGGCTGGACGTCTTGGTGGTCGGGAAGCGTCCATCGGCAAGCTTATTTTTTCCCGCCTGGCAAAGCGCCGCCAACCACCATTTTTCCGTTTTCAGTTTGCTGGTTGTTGCTGAACTCGCCTTCCCAGTAGCTTCCATCCGGATAACTCGTGCGTCCTGGCCCGTGTTTTTTGCCATGCTGCCAGGTGCCCTGGTAGCGGTTACCGTTTTTCCAGAGGTAGGTGCCCTGGCCATGGAATTCGTCATCCCTCAGTTCACCGCTGTAGCGATCACCGCTTGCCCAGTGGAAGGATCCTTGACCGTGGCGACGGGAGTTGCGTACCTGGCCTTCATAGTGGTCGCCGTTTTTCCATTCGATACGGCCGCTGCCGTTGACGTTGCCGGTTTCCTTGTCCACCAGAAAACGTCCGATGTAAGTGGTTTCACCGGCAGAAATGGTAATGACCGGTGTGTCGGCAGGGACCTGGATGGCGGGTTCATCATCCGGAGGGGGGGCGGCCTGCTCGGGGATAGCCAGTTTGCCTCGGCGGGTGATTTTTCCGCCACAGGTTTCAAGGTAGTAATCGCCCTCATCGGCCATCCATAGGGTGCAGGCCGTCGGGCACTTGCCGGCTTTGCTTCGTTCTCGGAACTCGTGACCTCCCCTTTTTTTTCCAAGATAGGTGAGCTCACCCTGGCAATCGGGAGCGGACCATTCAAAATGGCCACAGGTCGTGTTCGGAGTCCGGCAGTCGATTGTAATCCGGGCTTTGTCCCCTTCTGCCTCCTGGTATGCCTCGGTGTTTGCCAGGGCGGCCATAGCGGATGTCCACCCCATCAGGGCGAACAGTGCAAGAAAGCGGGTGCGGGAGGAGGTGGGCATTGCAGGGGTTTCCGGCTCAGGCTTTCAGGTTCTTGATCCAGACTCCGTAGAGTTGGTCAGCCAGTTGGCGCATGGCGGGGAGCCTGGCAGGGGTTTCCTGGAGCATGGTTGCAGGCGTCTGGATGGCGCTGTGATCACTGGTGTTGGCAACTTCTTCCGGCCACTGCATGGACCAGGTGGCGATCATTTCCGGGGTCATTTCAATGTGGCATTGCATGGCCAGATGCGGGCCGAGAGCAAATGCCTGATGGGGGCAACTAGCGTTCGCCAGCACAAGGCTTGCTCCCGGCGGCAGGCTGAAAGTTTCGCCGTGCCACTGGAAAACGGTGGCCGTCGCTTCGGCCTGGTCGCCCAGCCAGCGTTGGGCGGTGTCATTGCTCTGCGGACTGACCTGGCTCCAGCCTATTTCCTTGAGCGGGTTGCGGTGAATCGTTCCCCCCAGCGCCTTGCTCATCAGTTGCCCTCCGAGACAGTGGCCAATGACCGGGATATTTCGGGCGACGGCATCCCGTATCAGGGCACAGACCGGTTCTATCCAGGGCAGGGCATCGTTGACGCTCATCGGCCCCCCCATGAAGCACAGTCCGGAATACTCGGCGGCACTGACCGGGACAGCGTCTCCTTCATCAATGGCCGTCAGCTGCCAGGGAATGCCGTGCTGCTCAAGGAGTATGGCAAAATAGCCCGGACCTTCAGTAGGAGCGTGACGAAAGATGGCAACAGGGCGCATGGTGAGGCAGAAAGCGTGGAGGACGGCTGGCTATTCTATTCTGGCTGCTGTCGGCTGGCTAATCCCGCTCTCGTTGTTTGCTGTCGATGTCGGGCTGGCCGGGGTGATGGGCAGCAAGGCCATGCTCATGGTCAACGGTGGCGAACCAAGGGCGGTGGCGGTCGGGCAGGTGGTGGATGGCGTCAGGCTGGTTTCCATTCAGGGGGATCAGGTCGAGATCGAAGTGGATGGCCGGAAACGCCCGCTGCGCGTTGGTCAGCATGCAGTCGGCAGCGGCGGCGGGGATGGCAGTGGAAAAATTGTTCTGACAGCAGATGGCCAGGGGCATTTTTTTACCACCGGTACCGTCAATGGAACCTCCGTGAAATTTTTGGTGGATACCGGCGCCACCATGGTTTCACTGGGCGCACGGGACGCCCAGCGCATCGGCGTCAATACCAGCCAGGGGCAACGTGGTGTCAGCAATACCGCGAATGGCCAGGTGGCGGTCATCAAGGTCAAACTGGATAGCGTGCGGGTCGGTGATGTTACCCTGCACAATGTGGATGGACTGGTGCATCAGAACGACATGCCCATCGCCCTGCTCGGAATGAGTTTTCTCAACCGCATGGAAATGCAGCGCGATGGCAGTACCATGACGCTCAAGCGGCGTTATTAGCGCCTGAAAAGGCAAGGAGAAATAGACATGCCCCAGAAAGATCAGGAAATAGCCCTGCTGCGTCAGGAACTCGAAATATTGTTGG
>CAZHVZ010000023.1:1406-4373 GCA_964536245.1 uncultured Rhodocyclaceae bacterium | reverse complement strand
CTTTTGCAGGTGGTTGGCGCTTCGGCGGCGCTGATTGCCAGTCTGGACAGCAAGCGGCTGCCGGTGGGCGCCGTGGAGGCGGCCGATATGGTCGCCACCTCGATCAATCAGTTGTCTGAGGAAACCTTGCAGGATGCCCTCAACTCGGTGCATGCCGAGATCGAGGAGGATATCGGGAGCTGATGGGGTTCGATCTTGGCCAATTGCGGGCGAGCTTGTTGCCCGAGCCGGAAGCCGGGAGTTTTGTGGCGGAAGACGGGGCGCACGACCTGCCATTGACGCCGGCTGCGGTGTTGTTTCCCATTGTGTTGCGGGAGCAGGGGCATACCGTATTACTCACTCAGCGCACGGCTCACCTTCGGGACCATGCCGGGCAGATCAGTTTTCCCGGCGGGCGGGTGGAGCCGGAGGATCTTTCCCCGGTACACACCGCGCTGCGGGAAACGGAAGAGGAAATCGGGCTGCATCGCCGGCATGTCGAGGTGCTCGGATTTCTCCCCGAATACCGGACGGGAACCGGCTTCCGGATCACGCCGGTAGTCGCTCTGGTGCAGCCGCCCTTTGAGCTGGATGCAGACGATTTTGAAGTGGCTGAAGTCTTTGAAGTGCCCCTTGCATTCCTGCTTGATCCAGCCAATCATCGGCGCCATTCCCTGCATTATCGCGGCGCCTTGCGCAACTACTTCGCCATGCCCTACGGTGACTATTTCATCTGGGGCGCCACAGCCGGCATGATCCGCTCCCTCTGCGCACGCCTGGGGCGGCTTTAGTCCAAGCGGTGCGGAGTGTGGCCGGTGGTTGTGCTGGGCCGTGGTTGTTGTTATTGTGACGATCACAAATTCAGAACGAGTCTCGGGCTATTGGTTTGAGACATCTCCCCCAGCATTGCATGAGCCTGCTTTCGCTAATCGCCGTTTTTCTGATCGAACAGCTACAGCCCCTGTCCTATTCGCGGCTGGTGGCCGGACCTTTTCGCGGGCTGGCAGATTTTGTCGAGTCCCGTTTCAATACCGGTGATTATCGGCACGGGGCGCTGGCCTGGAGTCTTCTCGTTTTGCCTGCGGTGGTGCTGGCGGGTTCATTGTATTTTGCCCTTTACTCCGTCAACCCGATTCTCGCCCTGTTGCTGAATATCGGGGTGCTCTATCTGACCATGGGTTTTCGTCAGTTCAGTCACCACTACACGGAAATCCAGCTTGCTTTGCGCCTCGGGGAGATTGATCGGGCGCGCCAGCTGTTGGCTGAGTGGCAAGGATGCCCGGCCCAGTCCCTGGGTTCGGCGGATATCGCCCGTCTCTCCATAGAGGCTGCGCTGGCGGCTTCCCATCGCCATGTGTTTGCGGTGTTGCTCTGGTTCGTGCTCCTGCCGGGACCGTGCGGAGCCGTGCTCTACCGCCTTTCCTCAATGCTGGCCGAACATTGGCGGCGGGGTGGCGAAGACGGTAATAATGAATTTTTCAGCTTTTCCCAGCGGGCTTTCGGTATCATCGACTGGTTGCCGCTGCGGGCAACCGCTGCGGCCTTTGCCGTGGTCGGAGATTTTGAGGATGCCGTTTATTGCTGGCGTACCCAGGCGGACCACTGGCCCGATCATGGCCTAGGCATTGTCCTGGCCAGCGGCGCCGGAGCGCTGGGGGTAGAGCTGGGCTTGCCGGTTGCCGATGGCAGCGAAACTGCCGACGGTGCCGAGTTGGGGCTGGGTTCTCCAGCTGATGTTGATTTCATGCAGAGTGCTGTCGGGCTGGTTTGGCGCGCTACGGTGCTTTGGGTGTTGTTGCTGTTTTTGTTGGGGCTTGCCAGTCTGGTGGGCTGAAACATTTTTATCAGGAGAATAGTATGAGCAGAGATGTTGTCGTTCTGAGCGCAGTTCGTTCCCCCATCGGTGCCTTCGGTGGCTCCCTGGCCGAAATGGATCCCTGTGATCTGGCCAGCACGGTGATGAAGGAAGCCATTGCGCGGTCGAATGTCGATCCGCAGCAGATCAACTACGTCACCGTCGGTACGACGATGCCGGTCGACTCCCGTTATGCCTACGTTTCCCGCGTTGCTTCCATTCAGGCCGGCCTGTCGATGGATTCCGTCGCCATGCAGGTCTCCCGCCTCTGTGCTTCCGGCCTGCAAGGCATTGTCACCACCGCCCAGAACATTCTGCTGGGGGATTGCGACTACGGTATCGGCGGCGGTGTTGAAGTCATGTCCAAGGTTGCGTACCTGATGCCGGCCCTGCGTTCCGGTGCCCGCATGGGCGATGCCAAGGCGATTGACGCCATGGTCGCCGTATTGACCGACCCGTTTGGCGTCGGCCACATGGGGATCACTGCCGAAAACCTGGCTGCCAAGCATGGCTTCAGCCGTGAAGATCAGGATGCCTTCGCTGTCGAATCGCAGCGTCGCGCTGCCGCTGCCATTGACGCCGGCCACTTCAAGTCGCAGATCCTGCCGATCGTCAAGCAGACTCGCAAGGGTGAAGTGGTTTTCGATACCGACGAGCATCTCAAACGCGGTACGACGATGGAATCCCTGGCCAAGATGAAGCCGGCTTTCAAGAAAGACGGCACCGTCACTGCCGGTAACGCTTCCGGCATCAACGATGGCGCTGCCTTCTTCGTTCTGGCGGATGCTGCCAAGGCTGCCGCTGCCGGTCAGAAACCGATTGCCCGCATGGTCTCCTATGCCATCGCCGGTGTGCCGAATGACATCATGGGCGAAGGTCCCATTCCGGCGACCAAGCTGGCGCTGCAAAAGGCAGGGCTGACTCTGGACCAGATGGACGTTATCGAATCCAACGAAGCCTTTGCTGCCCAGGCCTTGTCCGTCTCCAAGGTGCTCGGCCTGGATCCGGCCAAGACCAACCCGAACGGCGGCGCCATCGCCCTCGGCCACCCGGTCGGCTGCTCCGGTGCCTTCATCGCTACCAAGGCTATTTACGAAATGAACCGCATCGGCGGCAAGTACTGCCTCGTCACC
>CAZHVZ010000023.1:0-1396 GCA_964536245.1 uncultured Rhodocyclaceae bacterium | reverse complement strand
GGGCAAGCGCCGCGGTGCCAGGCGCGTGGTCGTGACCATGTGTATCGGTGGCGGTCAAGGGATTGCCGTGATTTTCGAGCGCGTCTGATTTTCAGGTTAGATGAGCATGAAACCGCCGGAGAGATCCGGCGGTTTTTTTATGGGCGTCCTTTGGGTTCCCGCTGCCTCATGACGACTAGCGATACACGAGAACCGGTATTTTCGAGTGAGTCAGCACCTTGTTGGTTTCGCTTCCCAGAAGAAAACCACTGATCCCGCGACGTCCGTGGGAGGCCATAAAGATCAGGTCGCAGCCAGCCTTTTCAGCGGCCTCGATAATGGCTTCGTAGGGAATGTCGCTGGTGGAACTGACAGTGTTGCAGGGAACACCGGCTTCTGTGCAGGCGTTTCTGACTTCATTCAGGTACTCGCTGGCCTGCTGCTCGGCCAGTTCGGCAAATTTCTCCGGGGTGGTCGGGTCGATCAGCGCCCCTTCGCCGAAATAGGCGACCGGATATTCAGGCTTGGCGAAAAATACGGTGATCTGCGCTCCCGCTTCCTTGGCAAAGGAAACGGCGCGTCGGGCTGTTTGTTGTGAAAGTTCTGATCCGTCGGTCGGGATGAAAATGTGCTTGAACATGGTGCGTCCTCCACTGAATACATTCTGTTGTCTTTTCCATAAGGCATTTGCCCGTTCAAGATTCATGCTACGCCAAGTTGTGAGGAAATAAAACGGTTTGCCCGGTTTGGTTTGTTATACCTAAATGGACCTTGTTACACTGTGCTATAACAGAACAAGTTAATAGAGGGGTTTCGTCATGAGTAATGGGTCCGGTATCAAGAAAAACTTGGATTTCCACGGCGCCAGTCCGCTTGAGGCGGCTGGGCAGGCGGTCAGCAAGGCGCTTGACCCGTTTGGCGTAACGACTTCGTTGTTCAATGCCCAAATGGCCTGGCTGATGCACCCGCAGGAGATGGCTCGCGCCGTGCACGCGCTGTCTGGCGATCTTATGGCGTTGCATACCCATGTCATGAATCGGGCGATGGGCATTCCTTCGCCGGACGTCATTCAGCCCAACGCCGATGACGCCCGCTTCGCTGATCCGGTATGGACCGATTCGGCAAGCTGGGACATTATCAAGGAATGGTATCTGGCCTTTACGCACCGCTTGCAGGATATGTATTTTGAAACGCCGGGCCTGTCCGACAAGGAGCGGCGGCGTGCAGCCTTCTGGTTGCGCAAGTGGCTGAACATGGTGGCGCCCAATAATTTCTTCTGGCTCAATCCGGTGGCCATGAAACGTTTTGTCGATACCAATGGCGAGAGCCTGAAGCAGGGTATGCAGAATTTCATGCGGGATGCCAAGGCGAAAAATATCCAGATGGTTGAGCCGGATGCGTTTGTGGTCGGCAAGGA
>CAZHVZ010000022.1:7708-34698 GCA_964536245.1 uncultured Rhodocyclaceae bacterium | reverse complement strand
ACCGCCCCGCTGCGTCCTGCCGTCCCTTTGCCGCCGACCGCAGCGGTTTTGTTCTGTCGGAGGGGGCTGCCATGCTGGTGCTTGAGGACTATGAGCAGGCCCGCCGCCGTGGAGCGGCCATTCACGGTGAAATTGTCGGCTACGGCCTGACCAACGACGCCTGCCATCTGACCCAGCCCAGTGTCGAAGGGCAGGTCAAGGCCATGAACAATGCCTTGGCGGAAAGCGGCATTGCACGGCACGGGATCGACTACATCAATGCGCACGGTACGGCCACCAGAATGGGCGATATTGCTGAAACGGAGTCGATCAAGAAAGTTTTCGGCGACCATGCCCAGCGCCTTCGGATCAGTTCGACCAAAGCGCTGCACGGACATCTTCTCGGCGCCGCCGGGGCGGTCGAACTGGTCGCCACAGTCATGGCCCTGAAAACCAAAAATCTGCCGCCGACGGCTTTTCTGGAAGTACCCGATCCGCACTGCGACCTCGACTTCATTCCGCTCAAGGCTATCCGGCAGACCCGGGTGGAAGCCGCCCTCTCCAATGCCTTTTCTTTCGGGGGCGTCAACGCCGTCCTCGTCGTCAAGGCGGCGAGCTGACCCGGAATCCGTATCACCCATGAGAGTGCGCGTTTCCGCTCAGGCGGTTTTCTGGAATGTTCTGCTGCCCTTCCTCCTGGGGGGGGGCAACACCTTCGCCTTTGCCCCCTATTACAACTGGCCCCTCACCATTAGCGTTTATGCCGTTCTCTATGGCCTCGTCCGGCGCGTGCGGGGGCGGACCGGGGCAGTTTTTTCGGTCGGGTTCTCTTTTGGCGCCGGGTTATTTCTGGTCGGAGGCGGCTGGTTCTTTGAATGCGTGAAGGAGTATTACGTCAGCCACTGGCTGCATGCAGCGGCTCTGATGGCGTTGTTTACGACGGTCATGAGCGGCGCTCACGCCGGCTTGCCCCTGGCTTTGGCGGATAGCCTGGAAAAAACATGTTGTTCCGGCCGGCGGGTTCACGTCTTGAGTTTTGCCGTGTGGATCACCCTGGCCGACTGGTTCAGGTGCTGGCTGTTTACCGGCTTCAGCTGGTTTGAACCGGGGTATTCCCATAGCTGGCCGAGTCCCCTGGCCAGCTTGCTGCCCTATGGCGGGGTGCACCTGGTGACTCTGGTCAGTTTGCTATTCTCGGCATTGGCTTTTGAACTGGCGCATGATCTGTATCACTGCCGCCGGAGCGGGTATCAGGGCATCGCCGTCTGGGCCGCGAGCATCGCCCTGCTGGCAGCAGGACTGGCCAGTGTCCCGGTTTTCCGCCTGGCTGAACGCGAGGACTCGATCAGTGCCCGGCTGGTGCAGGGCAATGTCAACAAGCGCTTGCTTGACGAGAGAGTCCTCGTTGCCGAGAGTATTGCCACTTATCTGCCCGCTGTAGACGACAGCAGGCATGACCTGATCGTTCTGCCGGAAGGGGCTTTCCCCGATAATCTCGCGGCTCCGGCGTCAAATGTCCTGCGTCAGGCCGAGGCGGCGACCGCGCGGAACAGGAATACCGTTCTCTTTGGCAGCTACTTGTATGGCGCAACGGGGGTCTGGAATGCGGCCATCGCCATCAGCGGCGGCCAGGTCCAGTCCTATCGCAAAAGACACCTGATTCCCTTTGCCGAATATACCCCTTTCCTGTTCAAGAGCTTTGTCACCAACAAGCGGCAGAGATGGGGCGAGTTCGCTCCGGGCAATCCGGAACAGGAGCCGCTGACCGTCGGCAAGGATGCCGCTGCCGTCAGCATCTGCTATGAAGCGATGTTCGGCGAGGAGTTTTCCTACGCGGCGCCGCGAGCCACATTCCTGGTCAGCGTCAATAATCTGGTTTGGCTGGGGACCCGGGCGGCGCTCGACCAGCACCTGCAACTCAATCAGGTGCGGGCCGCCGAATACGGCAAACCGATGTTACAGGTCTCGAATACCGGGCTGACCGCCCACATCGACGGCGCCGGACGGGTTCTTGCCAGCACCGGGTCGTCGGAAGCGGCTGAGTTGCAGGTCCGGTTCAAGGGCGCCGTCGGGGCCAGCTGGTATGCCAGGACCGGCAACATCCCCGTGCTTCTCATCATTTTCGGATTTCTGGCTTACCGGCTATGCTCGAATCGCTGGCAACCGGTGCCGGCCCCCCGGCTGCTTCAGGAGCTTTCAGGCTAGCGCTGGTGATGTCGTTTCAAGGAGGGTCTCCGGGCGAAGGCCCGGTTGGTTTGGCCGGCCTGGCCGAGGCATGGTGGTAGCCGAGAAATTCGGCCAGCAAGGAGAGCAGGAAGGCCAGCGGCGCGGCGCCGATACAGAGGGCGGAGTGGTTTTCCGATAGCCACCGGCTGAATCCGGCGCCCAGCCAGATGATCGCGACCAGCAGCATGAAGTAGACGACCGCCATCAGCGCGGCGCGGGTGAGGCGGCCCAGCAGGCTGCGGATCAAGCCCAGAACAGTGCAGACGAGGAGACTGCCGGCCATGATCGACAGGCCGCCGAGGGGATCGATGTGGTAGCTTTGTGCTACCCGGTAGCACACCAGGGCGCCGAGCAGAAGGCCGGAGAAAACGGCATAGCGGCTTGTGCTGGCCTGCTCGGCTTGTCGGTCTGCGTGGCGTTTTTCTTCAGGGCTGAAGCGCAGCCATTGGCGATGTTTCTGTTCATATCGGGCCAGCTTTTTTCGGTAAGCGGCGATTGCCTCCGGGTAATGGACGGGACAATAGTTCTTTCCTTCGGCAATGGGGGCGTCGCATTTTTTGCACCAGGCCATGGCGATACCCCTTCCCGGTCATGAGGGAATTCGGTCAGGAAGCGGATTGTCCGTTAGAGACATGCGTCCGTTTTCTTCGGCCAACTGTTTGCGCACAACGTTGAATTCGTTGGCCACGCCGAGGAAGGCAACGACCACATCGGGATCGAAATGGGCTCCTTTCTCGTCGCAAATGATGCGCACCACCTCATCGTGGGTTTTCTCGGGCTTGTAGGCCCGGCGGCTGATCAGGGCATCGTAGACGTCGGCGACGGCCATAAGCCTGGCTGCCGCCGGAATTTCGTCACCCCGCAAACCGTTCGGATAGCCCGAGCCGTCCCATCTTTCGTGTTGGGAATAGGCAATTTCGCGGGCAAAATGGAGAAATGAATTATGCATCCCGAGTTCACGCTCCGCTTCCAGGATGGCGTCCCGTCCCAGCGTGGTATGGGTCTTCATGATGCCGAACTCCTCCCGGCTGAGAGCTCCCGGCTTGAGGAGGATGGAGTCGGGAATGCCTACCTTCCCGATGTCGTGGAGGGCGGCTGATTTATAGAGCAGTTCGATGTTGGTGTCGCTGAACAAATCGGCAAAGCGCCGATGATGCTTGAGCCGTTGAGCGAGCAGGCGGACATAGTGCTGCGTGCGGCGAATGTGATTGCCGGTCTCGGTACAGCGGGTTTCCGCCAGCAGCGCCATGGCGATGATGGTTGCATCCTGAGTGGTGCTGATTTCCGAGATTCGGCGAGATATTTCTGCCTCGAGATAGTTGTTTTTCTGTTCGAGGAGGTGGTGTGCATTCCTCAGACTCAAGTGGGTATTGATCCGTCCGAGAAGAACAGGCGGGCTGAATGGTTTGGAGATGTAGTCGGCAGCTCCCAGTCGTAGCCCTTTCTCCTCGTCCTGCGGCGTGGCGCGGGCGGTGAGGAAAATGACCGGAATGTTCTTCGTCCGGTGATTCGTTTTAAGGCGTACGCAAACCTCGTAACCATCGACGCTGGGCATCATCACATCGAGCAGGACAAGGTCGGGCTGCGGGGAGGCGGCAGCGATGTCGAGGGCTCTCCGGCCATTGGTTGCTATCAGCACACGGTAATGGTCTTTCAACATGGAGATCAGCAGGGAGAGACTGGTCGGCGTATCGTCAACAATCAGGAGGGTTTGCCGGAGGACGGACACAGCCGGTTTATCCATCGTTATCCCCAGTCATCTTCCGCTGATGGTCTGCTGCCGGAATGCTTCCTGGCTGGGCGGCCAATTTTTCCAGGGCGCCTTCAAAATCGTAATTGCGCACAGCCTCCGCCAAGGCATCGAGTTTCACCTTGCCCAAGCCCTTCCGCAGGCTGTCGTAATGGTTTTCGAGATAATCACCGGCTTCGCTGTCACTGTCCTGCAGGTAGGCTCTCAGGGTTCCGGTGATACGGGAGAATTGTTCGGAAGCAGGCTGCGGGCCTTCTTCGGACGCCCCGGTGCGTAATTCGTCGGCAAGATTTCGACAGAAGATGTCGAGGCTGGCTTCGAGCTGGCGGGAAAGGGACGCCAGTTGCTCGTCGTTGAAGCCAGTCCGAATGGCTTGCTCGATTTGTACGGTAGCAGCAACCAATTGGCTGGCGCCAATGTTACTGGCGGCATCCTTGAGGGTATGCAGGAGCTGCACGGCCAGCCGCCGGTTGCCGCAGATCAGCGCGGTGCCGATGCGGCCGGCAGCCTTGCCTTGGCTTTCAAGGAATTGGCGCAGTAATTGACGGTAGATCATCCGGTTGCCGGAAGCCCGCCGCAGTCCATCGTCTGTGGCCAGTCCCGGCACCGTCGGCAGCCTCTTTGTGTCACTCGATGAGGTTTGGGCGGAATCTTTTTTGAGGCGGTTGATGGTCCTGAAAAAATCTTCCGGGTCAATCGGCTTGGAAATATGTTCGTTCATTCCAGATTCAAGGCAGCGTAGTCGGTCTTCGGTCATGGCGTGAGCCGTCATGGCGACAATGGGCAGATTGTCGAAGCGGGGTTCGGAGCGGATTAACCGTGCCGCCTCGTGCCCGCTCATTTCCGGCATCTGGATATCCATGAGGACGATATCGTAGCCCTCCCCCCGCATCACCCTTTCTACTGCGTCGCGTCCGTTGTTGACCACATCGATGGAGGCTCCTGCCGATTTCAGCAGGGTAATGACGATCTGCTGGTTGATCTCGTTGTCGTCGGCCAGCAATACCCGTAAGCCTTGCAGGCACGGCAATGCGTTGTTCGAAACGTTTGCCGGCCGGCTGGCCGATTCGTCCCTGGCGGGCGGGAAAAGGGTGAGCAGCGTGTCTTTGAGCGATGAGGAGGTGGTCGGTTTCGACAGGATGATATCGATGCCGGTGTGTTGCGGACGAACACAGGTTTCCTCATGCCGGAATGGCGACATGACGACCACAAAAGGCGGGGCGCTTTGGCCGGAAGCGGCCTTGATCGACCGGCAGGCATCGGCACTGTTCATGCTGGTGATGTGTCCGTCGACGAAAACGACCTGGTAAGCGTCGTTGGCGGCAGCGGCAGTGGCGACTGCGGTGATCAGTTCGGACTCCGACGCCACGGCATTGATGCGCAGGCCAAAGGCTTGCAGGGAGCGCACGAGGATGTTGCGGGCCGTCTCGTCATTATCGGCGATCAGAACCCTTCGGCCGATGAGCTGGGCGAGGGGGGGCGGCGGCAGGCTGTCGGCGTTGCCCAATCCGAACCAGATGGAGAAAGTGAAGGTGCTGCCTTGGCCGGGTTGAGAGGCGATGTTTATCTCTCCCCCCATTTCCCCGACCAGACGCTTGCAGATGGGAAGACCGAGGCCGGTGCCGCCGTACTTCCGCGTAATGGATCCGTCGCCCTGGCTGAAAGGCTGGAATAGACGATCCATCTGCTCCTCGCTGATGCCGATGCCGGTATCCCGTACTTCGAAGAGCAGCTTGATGCGCTGCTCAAGTCGTTCGCACAGACGGCAAGCCAGGGTGATGCGGCCTGCATCGGTGAATTTGACCGCATTGGAGAGCAGGTTGGTCAGTACCTGGGTTAACCGCAGGCGGTCCCCGTTGATGTTGAGGGGCGTCTCTGCCGGCAGATCAAAGAAGAGCGGGAGATTTTTTTCCTGGGCGCGCTGGCCAATGACGATGGCGATACTGTCGAAAACGTCGTCAAGGTTGAAATCAATGTTTTCCAGTTCTATCCGCCCGGCTTCGATCTTGGTGATGTCGAGAAGGTCGTTCACGATACCGAGCAAAGCCGTGCCGGCGCCATGGATCTTCTGGAGGTAATCCTGTTGCTGGGCCGTGAGCTGGGTTTGCAGAGCCAGATGGGACAAGCCGATGATGGCATTCATCGGAGTCCGGATCTCATGACTGATATTGGCCAGGAACATCGACTTGGCCTCGGTCGCCACTTCTGCCTTGTGCTTGGCTTCGAGCAAGGCGAATTCCACTTCCTTGCGCTCGGTGATGTCATCAACCAGCCACACCGTTTTGCCTTGCGGCAGAGACTGGTCCAGTGTGTGGGCAGCCAGGCGGCACCAGAAAACGCTGCCGTCCATGCGCCGCAGGTAGTGCTCTCCGGTATAGGTGCCAGTATTGGCCAGGGCACTGTGAACGCTGCTTCGGGTGTTCTCGAATTGTTCGTCGTTCAGGTAAATGATGCGGGTTGACTGGTTGGTCAGACCTCCCAACGGGCAGCCGAAAATTTCCTCCAGACGGCGGTTGCAGCGGATGATCCGGCGCCCCTTGACGACGGCAATGCCGCTTACCGCATTCTCGAGAATGGATTCGTTTTCGAACAGAGCTTGGCGCAGTGACTCCTGGGCCTTCATGTAGGTATTGCGGTCCTCGATGATCCAGATCGTTCCGGTCGCCGTATTTTCCATGTCGGCAACATAGCCGATGATTTGCGCCCAGAATACCGTCCCGTCCTGGCGGCGCATGTAGAGTTCCGTATTCAGGGGTTTGCCCGTGCTGAGGAGCGGATAGGCGATGCGGCCCAGGGTGGCATACTGCTTTTCGGAGGGAAAGAGAGTGGCTGCCGGCTGGCCTATCCCCTCGTTATCGGTGAATCCGAAAATCCTGGCAAACTGTTGGTTGTAGTGGGTAATCCGACGGTTCTGCGTAAACAGGACGCCGACCGGTGCGTTGTCGACCACTGACCGCAGCACCTGCGGGCGTGTATGAAATTCGCGGTCGGCGAACTGACCGGCCAACTCGACTGTGATCGGATCAACGACGTCAATGTCTTGCCTTGGCGGATCAGAGGAGCGGAAACGGCGGTCCAATTCAACGCTCCGATTCGAGGTCGGCGGGGCTTTGGCGGACAATGTTCCGCTCCGGGATAGTCACCCGAAAGCTTGCCAATTCGTAATCCTCACCTGTCGCGAGGATTGCGATCGGCTCCAGGCGGAGCCGGGAAAGTTTCACCCTGCATTGAAGTTCAGTCGAATAGCATCCGGGTTTCAAGAGGACCAGGATTTCCTCGCAGCTATGGTAATTCCCGTGACAAAGAACGATGGCATTTTCAACGAGCAGGCCACCGGGCCAGGGTTTATTCGAGGCCAGCGGCGTTACGGTCGGCGCTCCTTCCAGCAAGCGGATGCCCGCTTCGTCGGTGTCGCCGCTGGAGCGCTTCACCCATTGGGTAATGCCGATTTTCATCGGGCCATTGTGACCAAGGACGAGGCAAACCAGACTATTGACCCGCAGGGGCGAATCCGATCGATGCGGCAGGCTGATGCGGCAGCCGCCCTGGGAGACATTGGCAATCGCACAGCGCATGAAGTGCGAGCCGGAATTGGCAAGGGCGGGGCTCAGGCTTCGCAGGATGGTCGTGATCCGCAGGTGGCCGATCGCGATTTCTCCGGTGCGGATAAGCGCCTTTCGCGATTCGCAGCGGTTAGCGGTATCGGTCACCCAACGTCCGGTGAGCAGGCGTTTGACCAAGCCGATGGTTGCGCGCCGCTCAAATCCATCGCTGCCAAGATGGTCGGCAAGGATTTTCCGCACATTTTCCAATGGCAGGTAACGCAATAGCGCGGCCGGGGGAGTGGCCTGGTTTTGTACCAGGGTTTCTCCACTGCCAAGATCTATCCGGACGTTTTCTCCCGCATCCGGCAGAGGTTGCAAACCCAGCTCTTTCAAGGCGGATTTTCTGATGATATTTATCCATAGCTGTATTTCCTCCTCTCTCATGCCGAAGGTCGGCACGGTCTTCAGAAGGATGGCCTGGACATATTCGCTTTGCACCTGAGCGGCGCAGCTTTCAAATTCCTCGATCTCTTCTTTCTGCATTGAACGTTGTCGTTCAACGGAATGGTAGATATGTGCCATGGCTTGCCATGTGGGAGTTTCCGGGGTGCGGTACTGGAGATATTGCCAACGGGCGTGGTCGACCAGAGCTTTCATTGCATGCACCAGGAATTGCGGGAGATTGAGTTCGGCCGCATTCGGTTCTTCGTCAACAATCCGGAATAGCTGGAGATATGCTTTGGCCAGTTGTGTGCAATAACGGGATCCGACAGAAAGCTTTCTGCCATCCTTGAGAGAATCGGAAAAACTTTGCCAGACCGTGTTCAGGTGGCGGCTACAACGCCGGTCAATGACCAGCAGGAGGCTGAGCATGAGTTCCCAGTCATGGCGGCTGGCGTCGAAATGCTCAAGTTTTTCCGTCGCCCGGCGCAGCGCATGCAGGGCATCGCTTAAGGCGGGTGTTGGGGCGGGCAGTTGGCTGTCTTTGGAATTCATGGTCACGGGCGGGGGACTTGCTTGATGGAAACGAGAAAACGAATTGTCGAGACACGATGAACTGTTCTTTCCTGATGAAAGCTTGACTGCAATGGTTTTCAAAACAACCTCACCACCCGGCAGCCTGCTTTGTTGTCAGGGCACGGCCCGAAATGCTTGATCGATTTTTCCCGACGATTCCCGACGAGAATCGCAGGCCGTCATTGTTGTTTCTTTGCCGGGTCAAGGGCAATCGTCTAAATAGCCCGTGCAATTCGGCCCAAGACGTTGGCGACCAAGAGATCGGGCTCCTTGGCACGGGCCATGGTGTACTGGTCAGCAATTTCCGGAGGCGCGATACTGCTTGCCGGCTGTGCTGCCGCTATCCACTATCTGTCGGCGTGCACAAACCGGCTGGTAGAATGGCCGATAATGGTTAAACTGACGCAGATGCCGGCTGGACGAAAATACGTTCAGAGAGGATCCGGGTTCCAGAGAGGGAAGAATCAAGCTATCCGGGGAACACTCATCCTTTAGCCCATTCCTGGGAGACAATCATGCACTTTTCCAACAGCAGAACAGGGCATCAGCTGCAGATGCAACGGTCGGGAATGGCGCAGGGCAAGGGCGGTGTGTTGTTGGTCGAGGACAGCGAAATCACCCAGTTACTGGTAAGAAATATTCTCCAGTCTGCCGGAATGGCCATTGATGTGGCCGGTGATGGCGTTGATGCCTTGCTGTTGCTTGAGACTAAAGCCTACGAGTTGGTTTTCATGGATTTGCAGCTGCCCACTTTGGGGGGGGTTGAGACGGCCAGGGAAATGCGGCGGCGAGGTTTTACCATGCCGATCATTGCACTGCTCGGCCAAGGGCGGGGAGCGGATCTGGAGCGCTGCCTGGATGCCGGCATGAATGGGGGGGTCGCTAAACCGGTTGAGCCGGATGTTCTTCTCTCCACAGCCGCCTCCTGGCTGGAACAGGAAAGCGCCCTCAGCCGGACGCAGAAGGAATTTGCCGCGACCGATGCCCCGAGTTCGGGCGGTGATCCGGTTTTTGATCTCGATCTGGTAATGGCACGGGCGGGAGGAAAACGAGAACTGGCAGAGCGGATGCTGCGTCTGTTCGCAGAGCAGTTTGACGATGTGGGAGAAGCGCTCGGCCTGGCACTGGAGCAGGGTCATGTCGACGCAGCGCGAGGCACGGTTCACCTGCTCAAGGGTGCGGCCGACACAATCGGTGCCCGGCGCCTGGCGAAGTCGGCGGAAAGGCTGGAGAACGCGCTCTCCGGAGGCCAGCCGGAGGGTGTTCCGGCCATGTTGGAAGACCTTGACGCTTCGGTTGCTGCCGTAATGAAACAGCTCCGTATTTCCTTGCCGGAGTGATCGCCAATGGCCGGAGTGCGAAAACTCGGCCCGCAGAAAAATGCGGCGGGTGATCAACCGGAGTCAATTACGCCTTCCGTCTGGCGTACCCTGTTCAGGCGTTCCACCGTGTCCATGGCTTTGCTCGAAACGGGAAAGCGGAGCGCGATGATCAATCGGGCATTGGCCGTGCGGTTGGGGTTGGCCGGGGTGGAGAAGGAAACTTGCGAGGTGGCTGCAGAAACGGCTCCTCTAAAGGAGGGAAAGCGGAATGTCGTATTTTGCCCGCCACATGTCTTGTCCGTTTCCCTCGCCGGCAGGATGTCCAGCCTCGACGCAGGAAAGGGGCGGCTGTGGCTGTTCGAGCCGGAAGCGGATATGGGAGATCAAGGACGTCAGAACAGGATTTTTCTCGAATATCAGGCGGTTCAGGAAAATGCGCCGGTAGGCATTTTCTTTACCCAGAGCCGGATCATCCGGCATTGCAACCGCTTTGGCGCGAAAATGCTCGGCTGTGCTCCGGAAAACCTCATCGGTCATGTTGCCAGCAGAATATTTCCTTCCTTGGCAGGCTACGAACTCTTTGGTCAGAGGGCACGCCAGGCGTTCTCCTCGGGACAGGCTTTTGACGGCGAGGCGACCCTGCGCCGTTGCGATGGTTCCCTGTTCTTGTGCCGCGTCCGCGCCAGGCCGGTGCATCTGGATGAAGGTAGCGAAGAGGCCGTCTGGATCCTCGAAGACATCACCGCCATTCGGGACGCCCAAGACCGGCTGGAAGAAACAGTAAGCAGCCTGAATACCCTGATGACCAGCGCACCAGTCGGCATTTTCTTTACCCATGGTGGCATGATTCAGCGCTACAACCCGCTGTTCGGAAAAATACTTGGCCTGGCGGGCGGTGAGGGGCTTGGTCAGCCGGTCGGGAGGATTATTCACTCGGACGAAGAAGGCGCCAATCTTGCAGTCCAGGCCGATAAGGTATTGTCGCAGGGGGGAATGTTTCATACGGAACTAAAAGTTCGCCAGCGGGACGGTGCCAGCTTGTGGTTGTGGTTGGCGGCCAATGCAGTGAATCCCCTTGATCCGACCCAGGGAACGATCTGGGTCGTTGAAGACCGTTCCGAGAAAAAATCTGCCGAAGAGGTGCTGCACCTGACTTTGCTCGAACTGGAGGCAATTCTGGAGAATGCCGTGGTCGGCATCTCCATGGTGGAAAACCGGAGGATTTTGCGCTGCAACCACAAGTTTGAGGAGGTTTTCGGGTATGGCCCCGATGAATTGACCGGATGTTCAACCCGGGTTGTCTTTGGCAGCGATGACGACTGGGCCGCCTTGGGCGAGCGCGCCTACCAGGCCCTGGCCGATGGTAGCGTTTTCCAGGGGGAGCAGCTCTATTGCCGCAGGGACGGGAGTCGTTTCTGGTGCCGTTTATCGGCCAAGGCTCTTGAGGTTGGCAAGCCTTTGGGCAAGTCGGTCTGGCTATTCGAGGACATTACACAGGAAAGGGCCAACGAAGAGTTTCTTCGCCTGTCCCTGAAAAAAAATGATGCCCTCCTGCAGAACGCCATGATCGGTATTGTTCTGCTCGAGAAGCGCCGGATTATTGCCTACAACAACAAATGCAAGGAAATGTTCGGTTATGGCGACGGCGAGCTGGACGGGCAGTCAACGCGGATTTTCTATGCCTGTGATGCGGACTACGATCTGATTGGCGAGGTGGCGTATCGGCAGTTGAGAGAGACCGGAACCTACTTTGGCGAAATCCGCTTTTGCCGCAAGAATGGGGATGTTTTCTGGACCCGCCTGTCCGGGCGGCTGGTCGAACCCGGGAACGCGATGGGGCCGTCGGTATGGCTGATGGACGATATCGGTCCGCAGAAGGAGGCCGAGGAGGCTCTCCGGCGTGCTTTGGCAGAAAATCTCGCGCTGGTGGAAAACGCGGTGGTCGGTATCTGCATCATTGACCGCCGGGTTATTCAACGCTGCAACCGGCGTTTTGAGGAACTCTTCGGGTATCAGCCGGGAGAAATGGTCGGAAGTTCGACCCGTATTCTCTATTTCACGGCATTCGATTACGAGGTGATGGGCACCACGCTTTACCAGAAAGCCGATGACGGCAGGCTTTACGAGCGCGAGTTTTTCATGCGCCGCAAGGACGGCACGGGTTTTTGGGGGCGCGTGTGGGGAAGGGTTCTCTATCCGGATCAACCCTTGAGTGTTTCGGCTTTTATGTTCGAGGACATCACCGAGCGCAAGAGGGCCGAAGAGGCTCTGCTTGAAGCCAAGCACAAGGCCGAGTCTGCGACGCAGGCAAAGTCGATGTTCCTGGCAAATATGAGCCATGAGATCCGGACTCCGATGAACGCCATTATCGGCTTGTCGCATCTCGCCTTGCGAACGGAAATGACGCCCCGGCAACGCGACTACCTGAGCAAAATTCACGGAGCCGGGGCATCCCTGCTCCGTATCATCAACGACATTCTCGATTTTTCAAAAATCGAGGCGGGGAAGCTGTCTCTGGAAAGAACCCAGTTTCGACTGGACGATGTGCTGGCCCATGCGTTTACCATGGTTGCCCAAATGGCGCATGACAAAGGCCTGCGCGTGGTTCTTTCATCCGAGCCGGATGTGCCGCAGCAGCTTCTGGGTGATCCTTTGCGGTTGACCCAGGTTCTGACCAATCTGCTCTCCAATGCGGTGAAATTTACCGAACGGGGGCAGATTACGGTTCGGGCAAGCGTTATTGGGGTTGTTTGGGAGAAGGCGATACTGGGTTTCGAGGTGAAGGACACCGGTATCGGGATGACTCCCGAGCAGGCAGGGTGGGTGTTTGAGGCCTTTTCCCAGGGGGACGGTTCGACTACTCGTGCGCACAGCGGCGCCGGCCTGGGGCTGGCGATCTGCAAACAGCTGGTGGCATTGATGGGAGGAGAGATTTCCCTTGCGTCGGAGGTAGGCTGCGGCAGCACCGTTACGTGCAGTGTTTGCCTGGAACTGGGAAACAAGCGGACCGAGCAGCGGACAGCGCAGGCGGGGGCGGTGCGGTCGAACGTGCTCGTCGCCGACGAAAATACCCTGGATCGAGAGGATTTGTCGACGATGCTGGAACAACTGGGATTCAGCGTCAGCCAGGTCGGATCTGGCAAGGCCGCGCTGCAAGCGATGGCCGGCAACGTCTTCCGGCTGCTGTTCGTGGGCGCCAATATGCCGGATCTGCCGTTGCTTGAGCAGCAACTGTCGATCAAGGAGGAGGGCGAGGCTTCCTGCTCCCCTCGGCGCATCACCATTGTCGATGCCGAACAGCAGACGAGGGGGGAGGATTTCCTGGTCCGGCCGGTTAACCGGTGGGCTCTGGAGAGGCTGGGTATCCGCGAGATTTCCGCCGGCATGGGGAAGAGTCATTATGAAGCTTTCAATCCTGCCTCAATCGGTTATCCGGATCTCAGCGGCCTGCGGGTACTGTTGGCTGAAGATAACGAGATAAACCGTCAGGTTGCCGTCGAACTGTTGAACTCTCGCGGCGCCATCGTGGACGTCGCCAGAACTGGCCGTGAAGCGGTGGACAAGGTGTTGTCAGCTGAATACGGCATTGTGCTGATGGACATCCAGATGCCTGAGCTGGACGGCCTTGACGCAACGCGAGAGCTTCGCCGCGATCCGCGCCATGCAGACTTGCCCATCATCGCGTTGACGGCTCACGCCTTGCCGGAGGAATGGGCAAGTTGTCTTGATGCGGGCATGAATGACCGTATCACCAAGCCGGTCGACCCGCTGACCATGTTCCGAACCATTGCCCATTACTGGCACATTGCCGGTCGGCCAGAAGGACCGCCGGAGGAGGAATTGATCTCGTCG
Source organism: uncultured Rhodocyclaceae bacterium (assembly GCA_964536245.1). GTDB lineage: Bacteria > Pseudomonadota > Gammaproteobacteria > Burkholderiales > Rhodocyclaceae > CAZHVZ01. The sequence continues at coordinate 21,007 of CAZHVZ010000022.1, read as the reverse complement.
AATCATGAGGAAGAAAAAGATATGCTGACCAACGCGCCAGAACTCGATTCAGCCGGCGCTCTTCGTCGAGTGCTCGGCAACCGGGAAATGTACCGGCAGTTGTTGTGCATGTTTGTGGAAAAACACGCCGATGACGCCGTCCGGCTGCGGACCTCCCTGCAGGAAAACGGACAGGAACCGGGTTTGCGTATCGCTCACAAGCTCAAGGGGGCAGCCGCCGATGTAGGCGCCATCAATGTCGAGGCTGCCGTGGTGGAGCTGGAAACAGCGTTACGGCTGGATTCCGGGCCGGAACGGATTGTGAGCTTGCTGGAGAGCCTTGAACGGCATTTGGAGAGTGTGAGTGCTCTGGTACAAGCCTTGTCGGCGAGAGGCGGAGCAGCCGCCCCGACCGACTGAGTGGGCTCTTGTCCGGCGCAGGTTGCTTTCGGGAGGGGGGGGGCGTAGACTTCGCAGCGTGGTTTGTCACATTGGAGCGGTGTAGTGAATGTAAAAAATGACAAGCAAGGGATGGACGTAAAGGAGGAGATGCCGGTTCGCAGTGAAAACCCCCTATTCATCTTGATTGTCGAAGACCACGAACTGATCAGAATTGGACTTTGCGAAATCCTGCGCGGCATACACTTCGGTACGGTTTGCATCAGCGAAGCAGACAGTTTTGCTGCGGCAGAAGTGCGAATGAACGATGAATCGCAGCCCGTTGACCTTGTCTTGCTGGACCTTAACCTGCCTGATAGTCAGGGGATTGATACCTTAATCCGGTTCCGGAAGAGCTACCCCAGTGTTGCCATTTCCCTTCTCACCGGAGTGGTTGACCGGGAGGTTCTGCTCGCAGCTTACGATGTCGGCATTTCCGGGTTCATCTCCAAGGCGTCTTCACCCAAAGTCATGCAAGCCGCCGTTAAATTGATCCTGAATGGCGGCGTGTACATTCCGAGGGAAATTCTAAGCTGCTTTGAACCCAGTACGGTGATGGCCAGTCCCCTTGCCGTTCATCCTGAAATTGAGCCGCCGGTTGCCGCTCCGAGCGAAGAATCAGGATTTTTCCAGACCAGAATCCGCTTGACCAAACGTCAACTGGAGGTCGCCGAATTGGTATGCCAAGGCATGTCCAACAAGGAGATAAGCCGGAGGCTGGATATGGCTTTCGGAACAGTCAAGAACCATGTCGCGGCAATATTGCGCCTCCTGGGAACCAATTCGCGCGCCAAGGCGATCAGCCTTCTTGCCAAGGAATTGTCCTTGTAAGCGGTCAGTACAGCGTTCCGTCAATTCGCTTGCAGATCACCGATCCTGCTGCCGGTTCGGGGCAAGGCCCGATTCCGGGCCGGCGCTTGGGCTGAACACAGGCCCACGTGCCAGGGGGGCCTTCTCGCCGCCGTTGTCAACAGCGATGTCGATCAGCGTTCCGTGGCTTTCGGTTGATCGGGAGCGGCTGCTTGAAGCAGGATGACGGCTTGCCGGATGGTGCAGCGATGGGGCTCCTTCAAGCCGGGCGGTACCCTGCCGGGCATCGCCGAAGGCGGATTTTCCCGGCATCCGTTCCGGTCAATCAGTTGCCGCCAAACGCCCCGAAACTGTTGCCAAATGCCTCGACCGTTGTCGTGGCGGTCATCGGATTGGTGCGTTCTTCGCGCTTGCCCGCCTTGCTGCGCTCTTTGCCGAGAGCTTGCAAAGGGGGAGCGAGGAGATCCAACGGACCAAGATCAACGCCGACGGCAGCGGTAACCTTGGCGACATAGCCATTGTTGAACCCGGTCTTGAAGCTGCCCGAGTTGTAGCAGGAGAGAGCGGCCAGCAAGGCTGCCTGCTCGCCGCCGTAGCGAGGAATCGCCTGGGCATAGCAGGCAGTGAGGATATGCGCTCCAGTACGGATATTGGTGCACGGTTCAAAAACACTCTCCGGCGTCAGTCCGTAACGGGGAAAATTGCCGGAGTTGATCTGGGCGATGCCGGCATCGAATTTGTAGCCTTTATCGAGCAGCCATCTGGCCCAGCTAACGGCTTGTTCCTTGTTGGCCGGTTGTGCTTCGAGTTTGAAGGCGCTGCCGTCCCGGGCGACGACATGGGAGCCGATAACGTTGGGGCGGAAATTTGATTCCACCCGGATGACCGCCTGCATCATGGCGGGTGCCACGCCGGGAGCGCATTGCTGAAGCAGGGCGGGAAGATCGAACATTTCAGCGGTTGAAGGCCATCACCAGCGGCACTCCGAACAGGCGTGCCCAGGAACGCATGGCCACCTCCTCAATGACCGGGATAGAGCTGCCGTTCGCCCACCAGACATTGGACGGTGCCACCAGTATCTGAGGTTGGCCGGCAAAGGACAGCAGCACTGGCCAGACAAGCAGCTGTTCATAGCAGACGAAAGCAGCAACCCGCAGGCCGCCGAATTCGAAAATGCCGCTCTCCCACCAGTGGCTGCGCGCCCCTTGCGAAGAAAATGGCCGCCACATGGATATCGGCACCGGTACCCGCTGGGCATGGACGACCTCGATATTCGGACCGACGGCAACGAGTACGCTCTCATAACTGCCATCAGCGTGCTTTTGAATACCGCTGATCAGGGCCTTCTTGCCGTTGGAGACTCCTGCTTGACGCAGGAAGCGGCTCCATAAATCCGCAGCAGCGCTGTTCCAGAGACCGATGACGTTTTCCGGGAAGAGCAGGGTGGCGCCCTCGGGCGCCGCATCGAACCGGGAGATCAGGTCGTTGTGAACTGCATAAGCCCGCTGATAAACATTGACTCCCGGCCTGTCGAGACGACCGAAGGATGTCTCGACTCCCTGCCAACTGGTCTCTGGTTGATTGTAGCCCAGGCCGTGAAAGACCAATGCGACATGGCAGGCAAAGATGATCCACCAGCGGTGTCCGCCATGTTTTGCCGCCTGTCCGTAGGCGACCATCAGTGTCAAGGCAAGCAGAAGGCCGAGCCAGGAAAGATCGGGAAACAGGAAACCGGCCGCCGTCAGTGGATTGGCCGTGCCGAAAATGCCGAGGGGCGGGATCGTGACCAGCAGCAAGGCAAGGGGGATACGCCATGAATAACCGGTCGAGCGGGCCGGCCATACCGCTGCCCACGGCAGGGCGAGAAGCACACCGGCCACCAGCCAGAGGGCGTAACCGGCGCCCCATGGCGCATCGTCGCCGAAAAAGACGAAAACGCTCACCGGCAAATCACGCATCGCCGCCAGGTAGTAGGCAAATACGATGGCCCCGGCCAACCAGCGCTTGTCGGCGAGCGCCCAAAGCCAGGCCAGCAAGGGCGCCATGGCAAGTGCCGGAAGACTGTGTCCCCAGGAGGCGTAGCCGACGATGGTGGCCAGGCCGACGAGCCACGGCGCCCCCAAACCAGGCCGTTTACGGTCGGTAAAAGTAAATTTTCGGATGCGCTGGTGGCGGTTTACGTCAAGAATATGCATGCTCAAGGTGAATTTCAATCGCCAAAAACCACCACCGGAGCCGCGCTGGACAGAATGGTGCGCCGCTCAACCGCTCCGAAATAGCGGCTGTCGAAACTGTTGGCGTGGCGGTTGGCGACCAGCCAGTACTGCCCTTGAGCAAGCACGTAGACGCCCGCCGGCATGGCGGGAGGGACGCCCTGCCCCTTGACCAGCGGCAGCGTGCCGGGAATCAGCTGTTCGTTGACATGCACTCCGTCGCCGGCAAGACGAACCGTGTCGCCGGCGACGGCGGCGATTCCTTTGAGTAAGGGAGCGACTCCGCCGGGGCAGTCCCCCGGTAACAGTATCTTGCTGTCGATGACAAAAGCCATGGCCGGATGTTCCGGCGGAATGCAGGCGAAAACGAAATGCCCCCGCTCCGGCTCGCGCCCTGTTGCTTTCCAGACCCCGAGAGGCATTGACGGCGTCAAATTGACCCGGTAGCCGAAGGTGCTGGGCAGCACCAGCAAGCCGCAGAGCACGGCACCGGGAATAGCGGCGAGGGCCAACTGCCGCAATCTGGCCGCTCGCCGCCCCATCAATGCCGGGCCGTTAGGTCGGTATACGCCTGCTTGAAAATCATGTCCTTGTTGACCAGGACATTGAAGCGATAACCGGGGCGGATTTCGATGGTCGGTTGAATGTTCAAGTTCTTTTTCGTAATACGCGTCCCCAGGTCCATTACCTGCCGACTGACTTCGGCGCTGGCCGTGGCAGAAGCCGTCGGCGTCTGGAATATGGATGTTCCCTGGCCGTTCTGGGTCTGCTGAAAGGCCACGGCGAAAGCGGTCGTCAGCGCAGCCATGCCGATCAAGCGCAGATAGTGGTTGTTCACCTGATCGGCAAAGCCGGCATAGCCGCTCTTGTCGCTACCGCCCATGCCCTGGAGGCGGATCGAAGAACCGTCAGGAAATATCAGCCTATCCCAGACGACCAGGGCCCTTTCCTGGCCGTAGGAAATGCCGCTGTCGTAGCTGCCGAACAGTCGTGTTCCTTGGGGAATCAACAGGTGGTGGCCGCTTGCCGTGTCATAGACGTTTTCCGAAACCTGGCCGATGACATGGCCCGGCAAGTCGGAATTGACCCCGGTCAGCATGACCGCCGGGATGACGGTGGAAGCCTTGATCTCGTAAGCGCTGATGGCCAGTTTGCGAGTTCCTTCGAGGGCATCGTCGCCGGACTTGCCGGCGGCTCTCTCAAGGAAAGCCACTTTGGCCACCTGCCGGTTCTGGTCCTCCTCGGACCCCGGCACACCCGGCAGCACAGAAGCAGGCATCTGTGCTGACAGATCGGGGGCCAGCGTTTTGGCGCCAGGTCCATCGCCTTCTTGCCCGGGCAGCCTGCCGGCTCCGCCGAATGTGCCCCCCCCGGTATCCGCCGACATGGCGCTGCGTTTCGATGCCTCTGCCGCAGAGTCTGCCGGTGAGGCATCCGACCGTCCGGGTGCGCTGGCCGGAACGGGCTTGTTCCGCGCCGCAGCAGCCTCGGCCTCGGCCTTGGCGCGGGCTTCCCGTTCTGCAGTCAGGGCATTGAGCAAACCCTGCATACCCAGAGTGCCGCTTGGCGCCGCGTCCACCATGCTCTTGCCGACATCCGCCGCCGAAGCGATGGGAGGGCGATCATCCTTGTTGCCGAACCAGCGGCTATGGCTTCCCCGGGTGAAAATACCAAAAACGATCACAGCGAAGGCAAAGAACACCACGGAAGAAACCAGTATCGCGGCGCGCCTGCCGAAGCGCGAACCCAGTTCGGGCGTTCCGTGCAGGTCCAGAGATCCCTCGGAGCTTGGATTCTTGCCCATGGCTCAGTCCGCGCAACTGCCGAACCAGCCGCGCTTCTTGCAGGTCTCGCGGCTGATGTTGATACGCGTCTGATCGTCCCCGACACCGGCTAGCAGAGCGGCTTTGTCGATCACCTTGTCGATGATGTAGAAGCCGTTTTTGAGCCGGTAATTGACCAGCTGCTCCTTGCCGTCCTGGCCGATGAGAACGAACACCGGGGCGTCCTGATTCCTGAATTCCGGACCCATCTGCACGTAGGTCTTGTTGCCGTCATCGAAGACACGAAGCGGCTTGGCAGAGTCCTTGCCCTCGACGATGTAGGAGAAATTCAGTTTGTCCACGCTGGTCGGCGGCAATTCCGCCGTGACCAGGGCATTCTCCTTTTCCATCTGGGCCTTGCGCGCCTCCCAAGCGCGGGCATCGTTCTCCGGGTAATGGAAGGCGATACGCCGGACAAATTTTTCGCCCTTCACCGAGAACAGGTCGATGTCGTACATGCGTCGGTCGGTGGCAATCTTGATATTGGTTGATAAGTCGTATTCGAGGGGTTTGATGACAACGTGGACCGTCCTCTCCTTCCCCGAACCGACGATGGAGGGCGAGATTTTCCAGCGTACGCTGTCGCCGGAATCAACCTTGTTCACCACTTCGCCGGCCTCCAGTTCAATCGAGCAGATGCGTAACGGCGCACAGGCGATTTTCGGTACCGACTGGCCGTAGATGACCAGTACCCGGCCTTCCTCGCCCCTGGTCACGCTGGCGTCGTTGCGATTGGCCCAGGCCGTGGATCGTTCGGCCGCAAGGCGAGCCGGCGTGGAAGATTCGAGGATGCCGGGGGCAGGCCGGCTGCGGACCGGCACCGGCATGTCGGAAAGAGCTTCGATCACCGGCGCCGGTGAAGGGGTGTCGGAGAGGGCGTCGATGGCCGGCAGGAAGAGGGCTAGCAGCACGGGGAGGCATCTTTTTTTCGCTATCGAGACATTCATTGTTGTTGCGTCCAGTTCAGGTTGGTCACAAAAAAGCCGATCGGGTTATCGAGATCAAGGGCCTGCTTTTCGTCTTCCACCGCTTCATGGGTTTCCGCCATCAACACGGCTTTGTAGCGCACCCGGTCAATGACATTGCCGCCCAGGGCGCGGCGGGTTTCCCACCATTCGACCTGCCACGATTTCTCGGAAATCAGCAAGGGAGTGCCGATCAGGTCGACGGAAACCGTCGAGTGCTGTGCGGCGGCAAAAGGCGAATTGCTGCGGAAATAGGCATTGACCGTTTCAAGCGCTGCCGAAGTCCTCGGCAGCATCTTGTATACCCGGAAAATGGCGGCTTTCTGAACCGTGGTGTCCGGCGAAACCGAACGCAAATCGGTGATGAAACGGGCCAGCAAGGCTTTCGACAAGCGCGGGCTGATTTCGGTGGCTTTCTGGGCATATTCCACTCGTTGCGCAGTACCGTCGCGGTCCACCTCGACAATATAGGGAACGAACCGGCTCTGGCTGCCCATATACACGACGCCGCCAGCCAGAATGGCAGAGGACAGGGTGGCCACCATGGCTACGGCACGCCAGTTGCGCGCTCGGGCGATATAGTCGCCGTAACGCTCGTCCCACTCCTCCCGGGCAGCGACATACGGGGGCTTGGGTTTCGCCGCCGAGGCGACGGAACCGTGCTGCGCCTGTTGTTTATTACGTCTGAACAAGACTCAACCTTTCTATTGAAAACATTCAAGACGAACGGTTGTTCGACTCGGGTGGTTTGCTGGTGATGGCCAGGCTGCTGGCGGGCGTCTCGGGCGCCCGTACAGATGGCGCTGCGGTGGTGGCGCTGCCGAGGGGGCGGCTGGCGCCCTCGGCAGCGATGCTGCCGCCGTCTCTCAGGGCGGCCGAAGGCGGGCTGCCGTGGTGTGCGGCGGCAGTGTCCGGGGAGACTGCGCCGCTGGCCGCCATGGTCTCGGTCAGAGCGGCCCCGGAAGCGGTCGCTGCTGCTTCGCGAATCGCTCCGGAATGGGCAAGCGCCTCGGCCGAAGCCTGGTTACCTGCCATCGGGCGCATGGCTCCGGCAACCGTCGCGGGAGCCGTCTCGCCCTGTTTTTCCGAAGTGGCCGGGGCCACACTGGAGCCGCTCAAGGATGGAATCGAATTGCGCAGCATGGCATCCGATAAGACTGCCGCGCCGCCGGACGATTTGGCTTCCCGGGTATGGGATGGCGAGGGGCGATGAGCCGCCTCCTCGCCTTGTCCGTTGTCCCTGTTTTTCTCTGTCGGACGGGAACGCGGGGGGGTATCCGCGTTGCTGCCGCCAACCGCTTCCTCTCCTTTCGCCGTGGCCGGCGCCTCCCTCCGCTGAGGGTCGGTATCGGGCCGGGCACTGTTGCGGACCGTGGCACTGTAATCCACTGTCGAGTTACCCACTGCCCGCAAGGCGCTGCTGACGATGCCTCCCCCCGCATCCCGGTAATGCTCGTAGCCTTCGCGCAAGGCATCGTAACCGCGACGAACGCTCTCGATCACCGGTGATGGGGGCGGTGTGACGGAAACCTGCGGCGCCGGCTGGGCCTCCGGGTCGCGGAAAGCGGCGGCGGCGGAGAGCGGAGCTCCGGAGAAGACTTTTGCCAAGGTTTTCGGCACCTGCCAGATCAGGAGGGCGAAGAACAACGAACCGCCGAGCATTTCAAACATGACCGGCCAGTACAAGTCCACCGTAGCTGTCCGCAAGTTGATGCTGTCGAACCAGCTTTCAGTCTGGGACATGCAAGCGCCGAGGAGCAATGTCTGAACAAAAAGCTTGATGCCGACCGAGAAAGCGTAGGTGATGAAGCGGATGGTCAGATCGACAGTCCATCGTGAACCGCCTAATGCGAGGAACAGGATGCCTGCCGAGAGGACGATGAAACTCTCGATCCTAACGATAGCCACCAGCGCCCCGACGACCGTGAAAGAACACAGGATTAACAGGCTTACCAGGAGCGTTCCCAGGGACGTTGCCACATCAGACCACAAACCGACTGAATTGACTCGCTCAATCAAGGCATGACTGATGCTGATTCCCCGATCGATAATTTCATTCGGCTCGGTGACAGTCAGCCCCGTTGTTGGAGCCATTTGGTCGGCAAGATTCTTCATTTCGGTGACCAAATAACCCAGCCACTCACCGGAATTTTGCAGAATGAAGAAAAAAAAGCTGAAGACCATGATTCTCCGGACCATGGCGGCCGTCAAGGCAGTCATGCCGTCCTGGCGGAGGACGATCAGAATTGCCGCCCAGCACAACTCGATGCTGGCGAGCACAAGGAAAAGCGCTGTCGCTTCGTCAAGCAGGACGACCGCCCAATTGGACCGGGCGAGGCTGATGGAATCAAGGGCGCCGCTTACCGGCGGATCTAGCGGCGAAACTTGGGCAAAGGCTTGGCCGCCCAAGAAAAAGAACAGGGCGAAGACGCCGGCCAAGCACAGCAGCTGCCGAACGGCGCGTCTGCCATTTGCGTCGGACCGGAATACCGGACTGTTGGAGAGGGGCATGGGGTGCATTCTGCGTAGAGTGATTACGTCCCGACGGTCCGAGCCGGCCCCGACCGGGCAGCGGATACTGCCCGGTTTGGCCGACTATCCGATCCGCTTCAGTTCTTCTTGTCGGTCTGCACGCCCTGCATCGAGGCGATGTAGGCATCTCCATCCACGACCGTTCCCCCCGGCTTGTTGTCGGTTGCCTGCTTGGCGTCGGTTGTCTTGAAGATATCCCCATCCACAACCATTCCTCCCGGCTTGTTGTCAGCAACCTTATTGTCGGCAACCTTGTTGTCAGCAGGTTTGCTGTCAGCAGGCTTGTTGTCAGCAGGCTTGTTGTCGGCAGGCTTGTTGTCGGCAGGCTTGTTGGCCGCTTCAGCCTTTGCCTTGTTCACAGCTGCCACGGTCGCCGCGTACGCCTTGGCCCGTTCCGCTGCCGCGTTGTAGCTGGTGGTTTTCCCGTCGGCAGTGACGGTCACTTTTTCCCGCAGGCCGTCGGCAACAAATCCGCCGTTGGCCGAAATACCGTTCGGGCCGGCCAGGATTCCGGAGGAGCCGAGAACTTTCATGGTCGGCCCGTCGACGATGAGATAGGCACCGGCCGGGCCGTTCATCGAAATCTTGCCATTGTAGAGGTCGCCCGACATGGTCCACCCCGGCACGGCGCTGGAAAGCTTGCCGGTCGTCGGATCAAACTTGAAGAACTTGGCCGGGTCGATACCGACCACCTTGCCGGTCTTGGCGTCAAATTTGAGGAATTCGGCTGGCGAGAAAGAAGGGGTCGCACCCGGCGTATAGACGGTCTTGCCGTCGCCAGCGGCGAGGGTCTCGGCGGGAGCCTTTGCGGAGCTGCTCTGAACGGGGGTCGGCTTGGTGAACATCTTGGCGCGGATGACCCGCTGGTAGTCCTTGTCTTCCTGCTGGCCGGCCATGTAGGCGGTCTGCGCCTGCATTTGCGCCATCATCTGGACCCGCAGTTTCTGCATCTGGGTGGCGGCTTCATAGGCGATCAGGTTGCCGATCTGGATGGCCCGCATGCGGCTGGCCGGCTCCTCCATCAGCGAGCGGATGGTATCGAAGGTCTTCTGCTCGGTCTTGAACTGGCTTACCTCCAGCCCCATGGTGCGCAGCGCGTTTTTCAGAGTGTCGCGCATATTGTCCGACATGGTCTTGTATTTTTTTGTCTCGTCGGAGGCGTTGCTTTTTGCCATGTCGATCTGGGAAAAGCCTGGGTATAGCCGGTCGAACTCGGCATTGGCGTTAGTCCAGGCAAAGTCGATGGCGGTGGCATCCTGAAGGGTCGTAATGAGTTGATCGATGGTCTTTGTGCTGGTTTCCGTGTACTGCTTCATGACCAGATCCCGTGAATTGTCGGTCATGTCCTTTAACTGTTTATTGTCGACGTCCAGGATACTTTTCTGGGTGGCCAGCTGGTCTCCCAGTGTTTTCAGCTGAGAAGCCAGGACGCCTCCCTGTTTGAGCAGTTCTACCTGCTGTTCGCGCAGGGTCGCGCCATTCGCGACTTGCGTCCACTCCTTGGCGCAGCTGATGCACTCAAAGGCCAGCGCCGATCCGGTCGGCAAGGCCGATGCCGAAAACAGCATGGCCGGAACCAGGTACTTCGTTAATTTCGTCGTTTTCATTTTCCGTCTCCTTCAACTTGATTAAGTAAATTGCGCTTGTGCTGCCAGCTCCTGCCAGTAATCCGCCCAATCACCCAAACCACGGTCACGCAGCCATTCGGCGGGCCACTGTTCACCATAGGCCTTGATAAACTCGTTGCAGCGCTTGATGTCTTCCATGCCGCCGGCCCCGACAAAACTGAGGGTGACCGGCTTCATGCCGAAGGAGAAGCGCCGCCGACCGAGGGGAGAGGCGTAGTAGTAATCGCGCCTCTCGGTCATGTCGATTTCCCGCCCGTTCAGCCCGAAGCCCTTGTAAAGAGGAGCGAATGACTCGGTGGTGGCTTCCGGGTTGGGGAGGAAAATGGTCGTCGGGAAATTCTGCAGGATGATCGGCGCCAGTTCGCTGCTCAAGACATCGCCCAGGTTCTGGGTGGCGAGAAAGAGTGAGGCGTTCTTTTTGCCCCAGGTTCTCGACCAGTCTTCCAGCTTTTCCCGAAAAACACCGATTTTGAAGGCCAGCCAGGCCTCGTCCACGGGAACGAAGGTCGGCACGCCGGTCAGCCGTTTCTCGATGGCGCGGAAGAGATAAAGCAGCAGCGGCGCATAGTTGGCTTCGCCCATGGCCATCAGGTGCTCCAGCTCAAAAGTGACCAGCCGGGTCATCCGGAAACCCTCGTTATCCTGGCCGTCGAGCAGGAAGCCCATGCCCCCGCGCAGGGTGTAGGGTTCCATGGCGGCGCGCATTTCCGTGTCCTGCAGGAGCGCCTGGAACTTGGTCAGGGAACGGTCGCTGGAATTGACCAGTTCCATGATGGCTTCGCGAATCAGGTTGACCCGCACTGCATTGACGGCAACGCCCTGCATTTCCAGGCAGCCGCGCACCCAGTCGGCAGCCCAGGCGCGATCAGACTCGGTATCGATATCGGCCAGCGGGCAGAACTGCATTTTTGATTTTTCGCCGCCCAGGTCATAGTGCAGACCGCCGCAGGCATGCGTCAGGGCGTACAGGGAATAGCCCTTGTCGAAGGCGAATACCTGCGAACCGGGATAGCGCAGCCATTGGGCCATGAGCAGGGCGAGGGCGGTGGATTTGCCGCCTCGTGTCTTGCCGAGGAGCTTGCCGTGTCCGACGTCGCCGACGTGCAGATTCAGCCGGAAGGGTGTTGCTCCGGTCGTCTGCCCGTAGCACAGGGCCGGACTGCGGGCCGGGAAATACTGGCAGGGGTTGTGCTCCAGCCCGGCCCAGACGGCGGTAATCGGCATCATGTCAGCCAGGTTGAGGGTGTGCAGCAGCGGACGCCGGACATTCTGGTGGTGGTGTCCGGGAAGCGATCCCAGATAAGCCTCCACGGCGTTGGCTTCTTCCACCCGGGCGCCGAATCCGGCATTCATGAAAGCCTTGGTGACCCGGCGTGCGTCCTCGGCCAACTGGACGCGATCAGCGCCGAGTAGGATCACCACCGTGGTGTAGTAGCCGAAACCGACCAGGCTGCTCTCGGCCTCGCCGATTGCCTGCTCGGTATCGGCCGTCATGGCGACGGCGTCCACGTCGAGGACGCCTCGGCTGGTGCGGAACATCTGGTCGAGCAGGCCGCGTTGCTTCTGCTGCCATTTTCGGCGGAATTTTTCCAGCATCTGCCGCGCCCGGTAGGTTTCCTGGAAAATGAAGCGCGTGGACCAGCGGTATTCGACAGCCAGTTCGTCCAGGCCGTTGAGAATGCCCGGATAACTGTCCTGCGGGAATCCGTCCACGGCGATGCACTTGATCCAGCGCTCGCCGATTTTCGGATCGTTGCCGCCGACGAAGGGATGGCTGCCGACCACGGTGTCCAGGTACATGGGAATCGAGGGCAGGCGGACGGGCCGGTCAATGCCGCTGATGCAGTACTCGAAATACTGTAGCTGCTCGTCCAGGACGAAGGTCTGCCCGAAGTCGTCGGCCCCGGCAACGCCGCGCATGCGGCGGGCCAGGAAGAGGGTGGAAAATATGTTCTCGAAATCGTCCACGGCCCGGCGGAAATTGTCGAGAATGCGCTGGGCGCTGCCTTCCGAGGACGATGCGCCGCGTCCCTCGTACATGAAATCGCCCGCCTTGCCTTGGGCGGTGAGGGGCGGGTGATAGGTGAGCGACAGGGCGAAAAAGGTTTCGTAATGAGCGCCCTCGGTGAGGAACTGCTGGCGCCGTTCTTCGTCGATCAGGCGGGAGGTGGGGTCGGGAAAGGCGCCGCTGGCAGGGTAGAGATTCGCCGGCTTGCGCATGGCGTCGGCGTGCAGCATCCAGCCATCGCCCAAGCGGCTGAGGCAGGCGCTCAGGCGGGCCGAGATGGAAGCGAGCTCCTCCGGCGTTGCGGCGTGCAGGTCGCGGCCACGGTAGTACCAGGAAGCGATCAGTCCGCCGCTCTTGGTCTGGACAATGCCGTCGTCCGGACTCAGCGCATAGTTGAGCAGGTCCGGGAAGGACTTGGCGCGGCTGCGGAATTCATTGAGATTGAGCATCAGTCCTTCCACTCGCTGACGAAGGCCGGCAGGGCGTACTCGCCGGCGCGGGCCGGGTAGTAGGCGTTGTAACGCACATGGCGGACGAAAATCTTGGAGATATGGGGATCGAACTTGGCCAGGGTGACGAGCAGAGAGTGGACCACCAGCCAGAAGACGACGCCGATCACCACCTGGGCCACCGACGAGGCGGTGAAGCCGATCATTACCGCCGTGCACATGGACATCAGGACCAGTTCGCGCTCGCCGCCCATGACGAGGCTGGGGCGATTGAGCGAGCGGTGGATGGGAACGCGGCGCGGCTCGCTGCTCATGATCCGATCAAGGCTCCGGCTGTGGCAGTACCGGCCAGAGCCGGAAACAGGGCGTTCAATCCGGCATTGCCGCCGAGCATGAGCGAAAGCGCGAAAACGAGAAGCAGCATGCGGCGCGTGAAATCGGACATTTCGCCGCC
>CAZHVZ010000022.1:3459-7698 GCA_964536245.1 uncultured Rhodocyclaceae bacterium | reverse complement strand
GCCGCCGAAAACCAGCATGGCGGCAGAGGCGAACATGGCGATGACACCCACCGACATGGCGGCCGGCCCGGTGAGATTGTCACTAAATTGTCGCAGGCCACCCACCCACGGCATGGCGGTTCCTGCTGCCGACGCTTCGCCGGTTCCCAGCATAGCCAGTCCGACCGCAATGCCGGCGCGTTTGAACAGAAAATCAAGCAGCTTCATAAGCAAGTTCCTTCAGGGGTTCCAGGATGTAACGCCCATCTTCGTAACCTTTGACTTCAACCACCTGGGTGACCAGGCGGCCGGGTTCGGCATTGATGGACTCGATGAAAATAATCAGTTTGACGGCGGCGGCGATGACCTTGGGGTTGGCCCGTGTGTCGGCGTTTTCTTCAATCAGTTGTTCCAGGCGGATCAGCCCTTCGTAGGCCGAATCCGCGTGCAGCGTGGCGACTCCGCCGGGGTGGCCGGTGTTCCAGGCCTTGAGAAGAGCCAGAGCTTCCGGGCCGCGCACTTCGCCGACAATGATGCGATTGGGTTTAAGGCGCATGGTGGCGCGCAGCAGGCGCTGCATGTCCACCGTCTCGGAGGTGCGCAGGGTGACGATATTGGCTACGTCAATCTGTAGTTCCCGGGTGTCCTCAATCGTAATCACCCGGTCGTTCGGGCAGAGTTCGGGAAACTCGGCCAGGATGGCGTTGCTCAAGGTAGTCTTGCCGGAGCCGGTGCCGCCGACAACGAGAATGTTTTTCTGCGAATACACCGCTGCCCGAATGGCATCCGCCGGGTGGGCGTACAATTTGCCCTCATCGCTGTGGCGGCGCGCCACCTGGGCGAGAAAGCTGCGGCTCAGGGGGCGGATGATGCCGCGCTGGACATAGTCGTCGAGCCCGAATACTTTCACGGCCTTTTTGCGGATGGCGAAAACGGGAGCCTGGACAATGGGGGGGATCAGACCCTCCAGCCGGGAGCCGTCGAGGGGGAACTCGCCTTCGACAATCGGACGTTCATAATTCAAGGTGGTGTGCAGCATGGAGGCGCAGGTTTTCAACATGCTCATGGCGGTATTGGCCGCCATGTTGGCGCCGGTATAGGACCAGCCGCTGCCCGCCCGGTCCACCCACAGTTTGCCGTCCGGGTTGAGTGCGATGTCGAATACTTCGGGATCAACAATGGCTTTCATGAACGCATCGCCGCATTCGCGCACGATGCTGTCCTTCAACCGTCGTCGTTGAGCCTCGGTGCCATCAGTCATTGTTTGTCGCCCTGTCTCTCTCTATTTTCTGAATGCATCGCTCACCTGCCTTCGAGCGTTTGAACATCCCCTCTCCCGATGGGGGCATGCCGCCACTATCGAGTAGTTTTTCATTGCTGGAAATGGTCAAAATGGCCCGGTTCCCGGCACCCGGAGGGGTTTTCCGGCATCCATCCGGGAGCGGTATTAAGGCTGGGTAATCTCTGCCGTTGCCCTTGCTGCAAGGATTTGTGCGCTTTGTTGTTGCTCCTGTCATGGCGGCTGGCGGCAGAGGCATGGCCAGCGGGATGGGCCATGCGGCACGGCCCATATGGCCGATACCGATACCGCTGCCGTCTGCGTAGACTTGCGCGGCAGTTGGTTCCTCGCCTGAGGCACTGCTAAGGGAGGAGACATCTGTTATGGCGAGTGTTCTTGACACCGGACGCCAGATTCTGGAGAAGTTTCGTACTCGGCGCGAAAGCGGCTGGGTGGCTGTCAACATCAATCCTGACCGCGTCGACCTGGCGTGGGTGCAGGTCAAGGCCGGTCGGCGCCCGGAAGTTACGGCCCTGGTTTCCAAGCCTTTCCTGCGGCCCGGCATGGAGCAGGAGTTGCTGGCCGATTTGCGCAAGACAATGCGTCTTTCCGGGCAGCGTTGCGTCACCCTGTTGCGGGAGGGGGAGTATCGCGTGGCCCAGGTCGATTCACCGGACGTTCCGGTAACCGAGCTCAAGGCAGCGGTGCGCTGGCGGATCAAGGATGTCCTCGATTTTTCCGTCGAAACGGCCACGGTGGATTGCGTCGAGATACCCCTGGAGGGGTGTCTGCCCGGCTGGACCCGGCAGGTTCTGGTGGTGGCTGCGGCCAACGCGGTGATCGCCGCCAGGGCTGAGAGATTTCATGTGGCCAATCTCTCTCTTGAGGCGATTGACATTCCGGAAATGGCCCAGCGCAATGTGGCAGCTTTGTTCGAGGCGGAAAACCAGGGTATTGCCCTGCTTGTTTTCAACGAAGCCGGGGGCATGCTGACGCTTACCTACAAAGGTGAGCTCTATCTGGCGCGGCGCTCGGAGATCACCGCCACGCAGTTGCGCCAGGCCGATGACGAGGGGCGGCAGCAATTGCTGGAATCAATCTGTCTCGACATGCAGCGCACCCTGGATAATTTCGAGCGGCAATATACCTTCATCACCCTTCCCCAACTGCTGGTTACTTCGACCTGGGGCATTGATATGCTTGTCTCGTATTTGACGGGCAATCTCTATCTGCCTGTCGTCGCCATGGACCTGTCGAGAGTGATGGAGTTTTCTGCCCAACCGGAGCTGCGCGAGCAAAGCAAGCAAGCCCAATGGCTGGTAACGATTGGCGCTGCTCTGCAGGGTGAGGATAGAGCGGAATGAGCCAGCGCATCAATTTATATACGGCTTCCTTTCGAATACGCCGAAGCTGGCTATCCTTGGGGAAAGTGGCTGCCGCCACCCTGCTGGTAGCCATTATGGGGGGCGGCAATCACGCTTGGCAGCACTACCTTGCGGTGCAGGAAGCCATAGCGGCGCGCCAGGCCGAAAAAGAGGTGCAAGGCGAAATGCAGAGGGTGGCGGCACTGGAAGCCGAAATCGAGAATCTGCGCAATGATCCCAGATTGCCCAAGGATCTGGCCGAGGCCGAAGCACTGCTGCGTCTGAGAGAGGAAATCCTCGGCCATCTCGGCCAGGGGGAGTCGTCGCTGATCAGTTTTACCGAGTAGCTGCGTGCCCTCGCTCGCCAGCGCACCCCTGGCATCTGGCTGACGGGTTTCAACATCCATGACGGCGGCAAGGATATGGAGATTGCCGGGCGCATGCTTTCCCACCCGGTCCTGCCGGAATATCTGGTTCGGCTGAAGCGCGAAAAAGCGTTCGAAGGACGCGAATTTGCCGCCCTGGAGATGCGGGGGGTCAATGAGAAAGCCGCTGCCGTCGCCTCGTCCGCACAACCCCCGGCGGATCCCGCTGGCGCCAAGGGGGAGCGATATATCGGCTTTACCTTGCGCTCCAGTCTTGAGCCAAAACGCGAGGAGAAACGATGAAAAAGACATGGCAGCGCTGGTCCGCTCGTTATGCAGCGCTATCCAGCAAGGAGCAGGTATTGATTGTCGTGGCCTTGTTGCTTGGCGTGCCTTTCCTTGAGCAGCGGCTGCTCAAGGATTCGATCATGGCTCAACGCCAGCAAAACGCCGAATTGTTAATCAGCAAGCGCAGTGAACTGGCCAATCTCCAGACCAAGGCTTTGGCGTTGGAGGCCGGCAAGCAGGTTGATCCCCATGCCGAGATGCGCGCCCGTCTCGAAGCAACCCTCAAACGGTCGGCAGAGCTGGAAGCCAGCATCTGGTCTTCCGAGAGCGCCATGATCACGGCAGCACAGATGCCGGAGTTGTTGAAAAAACTGCTTCGCCAGCAGAGTGGATTGCGCCTGGTGGATCTGCATACCTTGCCGGTCACTCCCCTGGTGGCCCCGCCAAGCGCCCCGGAGGGGGCGGGTGCCAGTGCTAGGTCGGTACCGGTTGCGGCGGCAGCAAAGGAACGCGGCCTCTTCAAGCATGGTGTCGAACTTCGCCTGGAAGGAAGCTACAGCGAACTGGTCAGCTATCTGACCGCCCTGGAAAACGCTCCGCAGCGACTGCTCTGGGATTCTCTCACGATTGCCGCCGAGTCCTATCCTCGCGTTGTGCTTACCTTGACTGTCTATACCGTTAACCTGGAGCGAAGATGGCTCGTTGTTTGATCGCAGGGGTTTTCCTGATTGCTGCCGTTTTGCTTCCGCTTTCAAGTCGTGCTGCCGGAGAACTGGCGGAACCCAACCGACCTTGGGTCAGAGGTGTGGATTCGGGCGATCTGGGGGCGGACGGCCTTGATCTCGCCCCGGAATTGCAAATGGTGATCCTGCCCAGGAAAGGCAAGCCGACAATCGGCAGTGCCGACAGGCGGACGATCAGGCCGGCGGCGGCTTTTTCAGTCGCATGAAAAGCGGTCTGTCGA
>CAZHVZ010000022.1:0-3449 GCA_964536245.1 uncultured Rhodocyclaceae bacterium | reverse complement strand
CGGCGATTATCAACGGCAAGCGGCTGGAATTGGGGGCGCTTTTCGGAGAGGCAAAACTGGTCGCGGTGCACGAGGACCGAGTGGTGTTGCTCGGCCCGAACGGGCAAACAGAACTGCGCCTGACGCCGGATTTGAAGAAACGGCCAGTGCCGCCAGGACGAGGCGCGAAGCCAAACAACCCAATAACCGAGACAAGTAGAGAAATGCCATGAAACGCTGTCAATCAATCACACTGCTCTCCTTGACAGTGCTTGCCGGATGCCAAACCCTGCTACCGACGCGCGAAGGTTTGCATCAGGATATTGCGACCGAGATGAAGAAGGCGGTTGCCAGCCGGGAAACCGTAAAGAACCTGCTGCCGCCGCTGAAAGTGGAAGCGCCGCTGCCGCCGCCGCGTTCCGAACCGCGCTTCGACCTGGTGATGAGCAACGTTCCGGCCTCCCAGGTTTTCATGGCCCTGGTCGCAGGCACTCACTACAGTATGATGATGGACCCGGATTTGAGCGGCACCATCTCGGTCAATCTCAAAAACGTCACGGTCAGGGAGGTCTTGAAGGCACTGCAAGATCTTTACCATTATGATTACGAGATTAATGGCAATATCATTCGTGTCCACTCCAACTCAATACAATCGCGCATTTTCCAGATCAATTATCTGGCGGCGCAGCGCCTGGGTTCGAGCAGTCTGCGTGTTGCCGGCACCTCGCTCACTCCCGCGACCCCCAATACCGGGGCAGCGGGTTCGCCGGGGAGCGGCACACCACCGCCTTCGCCGTCTCCAGCAGGTACGCCTCCAGGCTCGCCGACCTCTCCCCAGTCGTCGGTGAGCAGCGACAACAGCCGCGTAACGACTAAATCCGATACCGACATC
This sequence comes from uncultured Rhodocyclaceae bacterium, assembly GCA_964536245.1. Lineage (GTDB taxonomy): Bacteria > Pseudomonadota > Gammaproteobacteria > Burkholderiales > Rhodocyclaceae > CAZHVZ01. Next base: position 2,578 of record CAZHVZ010000022.1, on the reverse strand, counting down.
TGGCGCGATCTGGAAGCCGCCCTGGCGATCATGATCGGCAACAAGGAAGGGCGCAGCTTCGTTATCAATTCGCAATCCGGCGTTGTCCTGGTCCAGGCCATGCCGAACGAATTGCGCAAGGTCGAAAACTACCTGCGCTCAACCCAGTTGATGATAGAGCGCCAGGTTATGCTGGAGGCGAAAATCATCGATGTCACACTGAGCGAAGAGTTTCAGTCGGGCATCAACTGGGCGAGTTTTTACGGCACGAACAGCAATGGCGCCACCCGCAGCACTCTGGGAGTGGTGACCCCGGGTTCGGCCATGCAACCGGTCGGCACCTTGTCAACACCCAACAGCTCGATCGTACCGGGCCTGCGCGGTGTCGTATCGGCCAAGGATATTGGCAAGGGATTTCTGGGCATGGCTTTTCAAACGGCCAACTTTGCCACGGTTCTCAATTTTCTCGAAGGCCAGGGATCTGCGCAGGTGCTTTCCAGCCCCCGCGTTTCCACACTGAATAACCAGAAAGCCGTGCTCAAGGTCGGGGTGGATGATTTCTACGTTACCAGCATCAAGGCAAATGTCGCTGCCGGCGCTAACGGAGCTGCCCCGGTTGTTACCCCGGAGGTGACTTTGGCCTCGTTTTTCTCCGGGATCGCGCTCGATGTCACCCCGCAAATCGACGAAAAAGGGATTATCACCCTGCATATTCACCCGACGGTCAGCACGGTTGTCGAGAAGACAAAACTTCTCAATCTCGGGACCCAGATGGGGCAGTTGTCTTTGCCGCTGGCCAGCAGCAGCGCTACGGAAACGGATAGCATGGTGCGCGTCCGCAATGGCCAAATCGTTGCCATCGGCGGTCTGATGCGCTCGGCGCAGAATGAGGACCGCTCGGGTTTGCCGGGAACCACCGAATCCGGTTTCGGGATACTGTTCGGCTCGCGCGGCAACAAGCGCGAGAAGAGGGAGTTGGTTATCCTGATCAAGCCGACGGTCGTCAATGTCGAGGAGGACTGGCAACAGGATCTGACCGAAACCCAGTCTCGCCTTGAGCAATACGCAGTTCCCCGCTAATTGGCGGAATCAGGCGGCGCGCCACTTATCCTGCGCCAGCGTCGGAGCCGGCGAGGGCGGGAAACGCCAAGTTCTCCCGCCCATTATTTTTCAACCGGCAGTCAGGAAACCGCCAGCATCCGGTCGAGGGCCAGTTTGGCCAGTTCCGCCTCGTGAGAGGGAACGCTGATCTGGTTGACCACCTTGCCGTCGACAAGGTTTTCCAGGGTCCACGCCAGATGTTGCGGATCGATGCGTTGCATGGTGGAGCACATGCAGATGGTGGTGGCCATGAACTGGACAATCTTGTTTTGCGGCAGGACCTCCCTGGCCAGGCGGTCCACCAGATTGAGTTCGGTGCCCACCAGCCAGCGCGTACCTTCGGGCGCTTCCTTGATGGTCTTGACGATGTGCTCGGTGGAGCCGACGTAATCGGAGGCGGCGCAGACCTCGAAATTGCATTCCGGGTGGGCAATCACCAGCCCGTCCGGGTGCTGGGCACGGAAGGCGTCGATGTGGGATTTCTGGAACATCTGGTGCACCGAGCAGTGGCCCTTCCAGAGCAGGATTCTGGCCTTTTTGATTTGCGCCGGAGTGAGGCCGCCCAGTTCCAGGTCCGGGTCCCAGACCACCATTTCGTCCATGGGGAAGCCCAGGTTGTGGCCGGTCCACCGGCCGAGATGCTGGTCGGGAAAGAACAGCACCTTGGGGCGCCGCTCGAAGGCCCATTTGGCGATGGTGCCGGCATTGGACGAGGTGCACACGATGCCGCCGTGGGCGCCGCAGAAGGCTTTCAAGTCGGCGGCGGAATTGATGTAGGTGACCGGGGTGACTTCCTGCTCCACGTCGAGTACGCCGCCCAGTTCGCGCCAGCAGCGCTCCACTTTGGCCAGGTTGGCCATGTCGGCCATCGAGCAGCCGGCCGCCAGGTCGGGCAGGATGGCGATCTGAAATGCACGCCGCAGAAGATGATGTAGTCGGCGTCGGTTTGCGAGGCGAGGCGGGAGAGCTTGAGGGAATCGCCTGTCAGGTCGGCGTGCTGATAAACGTCGGCTCGCTGGTAATGATGGCAGAGCATGACCGCTTTTTTGCCCAGCTTGGCACGGGCGGTGCGGATGCGTTCCTGGCAGTCGGTGTCGGAAAGGGCGTTGAAACGGTCAAACTGAATGGGGGCGGCTTGCATGATGATCGGGAACCTGTAATTGGGCCTTGATGTGAGGGAGAAGAGGCCTATGCGTTGCCGCCGATTTTATCACCTTGCCCAGATTTTCCCCGCCCGTGCCCAGGCTGATCATTGGCGGCATGGTCTGGAACCGGTCCAGGGCGCAGGCCCGGGAAACGGCCGGCCTGGCACTGGCCTTGGCCCGGCTGGTCAGCAATGGCGCGGAGAGAACGGTGCAGTTCCCGTCAGTGCTCAGGAAATTCAACGACCTGGGCGGCACCTTGACGGCAGCGGCGACCACCGTCGCTTCGGTCTATGCCGGCTTGCAGGGAGTGATCGGGAAACAAGCGGTAATCACTACCCCGGCGTGAGGCGCGT
>CAZHVZ010000021.1:20704-35491 GCA_964536245.1 uncultured Rhodocyclaceae bacterium | reverse complement strand
TTCGCCAAAAAATTGGCCTGCATTTGCCGCACCGCTTCAACACCATCCATGACCGGCATTTTCCAGTCCATGAGGACCAAATCGTAGTGCAGCCCCTTTTTCTCTGCCTCACCCAGCATGGCCAGGGCCTGAGCGCCATCCCAGGCGGCATCCACTTCCAGCCCAAAGTTGCGAGCCATGGTGGACAGGATTTCCCGGGCCGAGGCATTGTCATCGACCACCAGAACCCGCAAGCCGAGCAATTCGTCCGCCCGGAACATGCGGCGGGCCATGGGGTCCGCCTGAAGCCCGAAGCGCGCATGGAAGTGGAAGGAAGAACCCTTGCCAGCTTCGCTCTCGACCCAGATACGCCCACCCATCAACTCCACCAGATTCTTGGAAATGGCCAGCCCCAGTCCGGTGCCGCCATATTTGCGGGTGGTCGACGCGTCGGCCTGGCTGAAAGACTGGAACATCTTGCCGCATTGTTCCGGCGTCATGCCGATGCCAGAATCCTTGACCCAGAAATGCAGCTCAACGCCCTCGGCGTCTTCCGCCACCTTTTCGATACCCACCACAATCTCGCCCTGCTCGGTGAACTTGACCGCATTGTTGCCCAGGTTGATCAGCACCTGCCCAACCCGCAGAGGGTCGCCAACCAGCGCCGTCGGCACATCCGCCGCCGCATTGAAAAGCAGTTCCAGCCCCTTGTCCTCCGCCTTCAGGCCGACCAGATTGGCGAGGTTGTCCATGACATCTTCCAGACGGAAGTCGATATGCTCCATGGACATCTTGCCGGCTTCGATCTTGGAAAAATCGAGAATGTCGTTGATGATGCCGAGCAGGTTTTCCCCGGAACGATGGACCTTCTCGATATAGTTGCGCTGTTTCTTGTTCAGCTCGGTTTGCAGGGCGAGGTGGGACATGCCGATAATGGCGTTCATCGGCGTGCGGATTTCATGGCTCATGTTGGCCAGAAAATCGCTCTTGGCCTTGGTGGCATCCATTGCCACTTCTTTCGCCTTTTTCAGCTCATCTTCAGCCTCTCTCTGGGCAGTAATGTCCTGATAGGCTCCATACATGAACAGAATTTCATTGGTCTTCTCGTCCCGCACCAATTTCCCGGCTGCATGTACCCAGACAATCCGGCCATCAATCGGACTCTTGTAGGCGTAGATGGAGTCATACTGTTTGTACTTGCCATCAATAGCCCCCTGATATCGCTCGGCAGTCAGATTGGCCGTTTCCTCATTGGCTTCCTGCAAACGGGAGAACCATTCGTTTTGCAAGTGATAACGGCCATCCGGCTTGATCGGTTCACCAAGAATATTGGCTGCCCGCTCAGACTGGTAGTAGTACTCAGGATCGCTGTAGTCCACATACCAATGGCCGCAGCCCGTCAATTCCAGTGCTATATCCGACAGGAAATTGGCTCGTTTGAGCTCCATTTCCGCCCGTTTGCGCTCGGTGATATCGCGGAAAACCACCACTGTTCCGACCAGGGCATCCTCCTTGTATACCGGGGTGGTGGTGTACTCGAAGGGGAAAGAAGAGCCATCCTTGCGCCAAAGGACTTCGCTATCCACCGTCCGGGACAGGCCGTCCAGCGCTGTCAGATACATGGAACACTCGTGACGGGGGAACTCGCGGCCATCCGGGTAGTGATGATGGACGAGGGGATGCATCTTGCTGGCGAGCAATTCCTCTTCCGAGAAACCCAGCATGCTCGAGACAGCGGGGTTCGCAAAGGTCATTTGCCCTTCGGTATCCATACCGACGATGCCATCGGTGACCGAGGCGAGAATCAGGCGGCTACGCTCCTCAAGAGCGACGACGCGCTCTTCTGCTGCCTTGCGCTCGGTAATGTCGCGGCCAATCCCCAACAGGCCGAGGAGTTGCCCCTTGCTGTCAAAGAAAGGCGCTTTCAGGGAATCCAGCAATACCCGTCGCCCATCCGGATAAGTCACCCACTCCTCGGCATTGCTCGACCCCAGAGTCGCCAACAAATGGTTGTCGCCATCGCGCACGGCGAAGGCCTCTTCCGGCGGGAAAACGTCGTAATCCGTACGGAAAACGATCTCCTGGGCCGACTTGCCAAGCCGCTCGGCAAACGCTGCATTGCAGCCGAGATAGAAGCCTTCCGTATTCTTGTAGTAAATGAGGTCGGGAATGGCGTCAATCAGGGCGCTCATGGTCGCTCGCTGGCGCTCGATCTCCTCGCTGATTCGCTGCTTTTCGGTGATGTCCCGCACCGATGCACAAACGCACATGCCCCTTCCATCCAGCGCCGGCAGCCGGGACAGCCCCACTTCGACGGGAAACTCGCTGCCGTCCCGGCGGGTACCCCGCAACTCGCGGTTCTGCATGGCCATCTGGCGTGATTCACCGTCATGCACATAGCCCTCCCGCAGCGCCACGTGCTTGCTCCGTGCGGCGTCGGGGACCAACGCTTCGACCGGGTGGCCGGCCAGATCGCCGGAGCCATAGCCAAACATCGCTTCGATCTGCGGGTTGGCGAGAATGATGACACCGCGTTCATCGGCAACCATCATCCCGTCCGGTGCCGATTCGATAATGCCGCGATACCAGGCCTCGGTGGATTTGAGCTCAGCCTGTTGCAGCTCCATTTCCACCGTCTGTTCTTCCAGCCGCGCCGCCTGCTCCTCCATGCGCGCCGCCTGCTGCAAGGTTTCTTCCAGAAGATGCTGGGCCTTGGCGTTACGTTCCAGAATTTCCAGACTCATGGCCAGAATGGGCATCACCCCGTCGAGCAGGGTTTGCTGATCGGCGGTAAACACATCAAAAGTTGCCAGTTCCACCACCGCCAGCAAACGTTCGTTGCGCAACACCGGCAATACGGCAATGTACCGGGGAGCGGCCTCGCCCAGACTGGAGCCGATCCGGACATAATCTGCCGGGGGTTGGGTAATGATGATGGGAGCACGCTCCATGGCGCATTGACCAACCAGACCCTGACCGATGGCAAAGTACTGGTCCAGGTTTTTCCGTTCCCGATAGGCGTAGCCTCCGAGAAGGCGCAGATGCCGCTGCGCCTCGTCATGAACGTAAAAAACGCCATGGCCAAGCTTGAGCAGGGGCGCTACCGCTGACAGGAATCTTTGCGACAAATCACTGAAACTGGTGGCCGCCTGCAATTCACCGGAGAGGGCGGCAAGATGCGTCTTGATCCAGCGTTGTGCCTCCATTTGCCGGGCTTCCGCCTGCAAAACCTCGATCGAACGGGCAAGGGCACCGATTTCATTGGGATAGTCGGTATGGGGAACCGTCAGATCAAGAGAGCCGGCAGCCAGGCGCTCCACCGCCAGACGGATTTTCTCGGTGGGCCGGCGAATCGACAGGCTCACCAGGACGCCGAACAGGATCACCGCCAGCACACCGAGACCCAGCAGAACAAGGGTTATCCGAGCATTGGCTTCGCTAGCCTGCTGAATGTTCTGAGCCACCTCCTTGGCTGCGCTCTCCTTGTTCCGGGCAACCGTATCCAACACCTCATCCACTCCCCGGGCAATACGCTGGAACTCGGCAGTGGACACAAATGCCGAGGCTTTCTCCGGGCGGAAATCGTCCTGCCGGAAAATCGCGATGGCCCGATCCACATTCTGTTTATAGATCGCGAACTGCTGATCAAATTTGGCAATGGCTTTCTTGTTTTCCTCCCGGTAGATGGTCTTTCTGGCTTCATCCACCTCCCGGCGCAGACCGGTGTCGGCATCGCCCAACTGCTTGAGGGCCATCTCCCGCTCCCCGGCATCCGGCGCCAGTATCGCCTGACGCAGGGCGCGCCCCATCTGGGCCAAACGAACTCGCGCTTCCTTGATATCGGAAACGCCAATGAACTCCCGTTCATAAACGTAATGGAACTGGTCTTCAAAGTTGCGCTGCACATGCAGGCTGTGCAATCCCAGCGCCAGGGCCACCAGCAGCACGCTGGCAAATCCGGCCACCAGCTTGCCGGTCAGGGAACGCTGCTCGAGCAAGGTGAATAGTGATTTCATGATTTCAACTCCACGCCCCGTTCTTCCAGGGCTTTTCTCGCCTGCTCGGCATCCTCGGCCAGGCTCATGGCGGCCATACGCTCCCGTTGCAGCATTTGCGCCTGGGCTTGCTGTGCCCGCTTCGCTTCATCAGCCCGGTGCCGGGCCAGCGACATGGTCGTCACCATGCGGGCAAAACCGGTCAGGAAGCTGAGGATCACCGGCAAGCGCCTTTCGTCCATGACCGGCGCTTCACCAATGGCTTGCAGGTAATCTGCCTCGGCATAGCCAAACTGCTTTGCCTGCCGGGTGAAGAAGGTGATATCCGGAGAACCGACATGAAACTGGCCGATGAAGACATTGGCCAGATGCCGGCCTTCGACGATGATCGGCGAGGCACAGTCGGTCATGCCATTCTTGCACTGGTACAGGGTATATTCGGCGCCATCCTGCAACTTGAGCGCCAGCTCCGTATCACTCTCGATACACCGGGCGCAGGAATCGGCGTTGACCCGGTGGAAATCGGTACACGCCCGCTGCCAGCGGGAGGAGGCCAGCACCACACCCTTCAAATCGATGATGGCGGCAGCGATACCGATGGACTCGCAAAAACTGGAGAACAGCTTCTGCAATTCATCGAGATCCACCAGTTCGCCCAAAGTGAGTTCTTGCGTGTTCTCCGGAGTGCTGCGGCAGTCGGGATGCGGTTCATCCAGGCGGTCTCCGGTCGTTTCAGTGAGGGCCGTTGCATAGCGGGGACTTTCCCCTGCGGCCAGGAGAAGTTCGTTGACCTCCTTCTTCAACTCCAGAATTCTGGCTTCCCGCCCTCTGGCCAATCGGTTAAACCGCTCGATGTCGGACAAGCGGGCCAGTTCCCGTTCAGCATTCTTGAGGGCGCCGATGTCGATAAACGTCCCGACCAGCCCCCCGGCGGAACCATCGGCATGGCGGAATCCGGAAACGAAATACAGGGTGTCATGCAGCTTGCCGTCGGCAAAGGGGATTTTCATTTCGCGCTGCGCCGTCGAGGCATTGGCAATGGTCGCCTCATCCTCCGCCTGGTAGGCCAAACGATCCGCCTCGGGCAGGTAATCGAGATCAAGAACCCGCTTGCCGACCAGATCGCCGGTGCCCACTCCGAAGGCCTGCCCGTAGGCCTTGTTAAAGCCCATAAACCGGGTATCCGGCCCCTTGTAGAACACCGGGTAGGGAATGGTATCGACCAGTACCTGCTGGAATTCAAGCTGGGCAGCTTTCACCTGCTCTGCCTCAGCGGTCAACGACAGTTTTTCCTGGACCACCTGATTGCGCCGCAAAATTTCCAGATTCATGGCCAGAACCGGCACCAGCTCTTCGTAACGCTCCTGTTGTGCCGCATCCATTGTTCCCGGCAGGGCGATCTCCACCACCCCCAGGAGAACATCGTTGAGAATCACCGGTGTCATCGCTACCGTGCCGGGGCGTGCTTCGCCCAGCCCCGAGCGAATGGCCCAGAATCCCTCATCCGGCGCCTGCAAGGACAAGGTTCTCCGCTCCACCGCACATTGCCCCAGCCAGCCCTCGCCCACAGCGAGGTCAAGCGGCAGCTTGTCACCGCAAGCGTAGGAGGCCAACAAGCTCATTTCGGCGGCATCGTCCCGCTCGAATGCATAAATGACTCCCTGCAAAGCGCCCAGCATCTGGTGGGCCTGGAGCAGGAAAACCTGCCCCAACTCGTGGACGCTCTTGGCTTGCTGCAAGGACAGGGAGGCCTGAGCCAGTTGCGATTTGTGTTCGGCACTGTTTTCCTGGGCCTGGGCAAAGGACTGCAACTGCCTGGCAGCAACCCGCTGGGCATGATGGCCTCGCAACACGAAACGCAGCAGGAAAACCAGCAACAACGTCACTGCAGAAGCCCCGCCAGCAACCGCCAGACGTTCGCCGCCCGGCACGGTGCGCGACAAGTCCTCGAGCAGCACGAGCTTCCAGTCTCCATATGGATCGTTCCAGTCCACTCTGGAATTTGCCGCCAGATAACGCCTGCCTTCAAACATCTGCACTCCCGCCGCCATGGCGAGCGGCAGAACAACCGGCGCCTTGTTCTCGAACAGGCTGCCGAATTGCTTGAGATCCCGGATGGCCTTGATGCGCTCAGGCGTCGGCACCCCGGCCAGGTGCCCGATCCACTCCGGCCGGGTACTGGCAAAAACGACCCCTTGTGGCGAAATCAGCAGGGCAATTTCGGCATCCCCCATGAGCAGGGTATCGACCTTGGCCAGTCCGCTACGCACGACCACCGCCCCGTTTGCCGCCGATGCACGGCTTTTCTCGGTATAGACCGGGGCAGAAAAATAAAGCGCCCGTTGCCCCGTCGCCAGACTCACCGCCGCATAGACATTGTTCAAGCCCTGCATAGCCATCTGAAAATAGGGCCGGAATTTGACATTGACCCCTGTCGAGGACTTGCCGCTTATATCCCAGGATGACTTGACCAGGCCATCTTCACCCACAACAAAGGTTCCCTCCGCATCGTAGGCAAATCCGACGCTCTGGAGCAGCGCCAGGAGCCGGGGTCCGTTGGGGGTCGACTGATTGCGTGTTTCCTGTTTGACATCCTCGTCGGTCACCCCGAGAACGGAAATGGCACCCATGACATTGCCGTTGAGAGTCTGCGCCATCAGTTCCACACTGCGCCGCGGGGCATCTGTTTGCAGGGCGGAAGCGCGGGCGCTTTCCCTGGATAGCCGGTCAATTTCACTGGCCGCCAGGCCGACCGCCAGCACCAGGCAAAGCGCCACCGCCCAGGCCAGGCGGGAACGTGTCACGATAAATTCCGCCATCCAGTTCATGCTGCCACCTCGATACCGTTTTCGCTTGCTGCCTTGTTCAGGTTGGCCAACGCCTCGTCAAAATCGAAGCTCCGCACGGCATCATCTATGGCCCGAAAATACTTCGGGAAGGCCGTATTGAGCAGATCGGCCTGCTCGTCCAGCAGGTCGCCGGCTTCCGAATCATCATCCGCCAAGAGCGTCGCCAGTCGCTGGCAGACGCTCTTGAGCCTTTCGCCATCCACCGTCACAATGGTCTTTCCCTCTTCCGGAGGCAGCTTGGCGCCCAGTTCCGCAAGCAATTCCCCCAGCGGCCCGGTCAGTTCACCGAGCAAGGCGTCGACAGCCTCCCTTGGCCGATGCTCCTTGAGCGCCAGTTCCAGGGCAGCGGCCAGGGTTTGCACGTCACCGGCCCCGATATTGCCGGCCACGCCCTTGGTGGTATGGGCCAGGCGCTCTGCCGTTGCCCAATCGTCGGCATCCAGTGCGGCGGCAATTTCTTCGCCGGTTCGCCCCTGCCCGGCCACAAATTTGCGCAGCATGGAGAGATAAAGAGGCGCCTTGCCCAGCACCCGGCGCAAACCCGCTGCCGTATCCAGCCCGGCAATCTCCTGGGGAAGGGCGGTGACCACCGTCGTCCCGGCTGCCACCGGCTGCTCCGGCATGGCGGCCGACCTCCCCGCCCTTGGCTTGATCCAGTGCCGCAAAGCAAGCCATAGCTGATCGGGCTCGATGGGCTTGGTGACAAAGTCCACCATCCCCGCTGCCAGGCATTTATCCTTGTCCTGCTGCATGGCATTGGCAGTCATGGCCACAATGGGCAGCCCGGCGAATTGATCATGTTTGCGAATTTCCACGGTTGCCGTCACCCCGTCCATCACGGGCATCTGCATGTCCATCAGGATCAGATCCCACGGCTCTCCTGCATTGCCAAGCACCTTGTCCACGGCGATCCGTCCATTGTCCGCCACCTCGACGACAAATCCGGCATCCACCAGCAAGCCGGTGGCCACCTCCTGATTCAGGTCATTGTCTTCCACGAGAAGGATGCGCGCCCCCTTGATGGCGGCCAGCTCTTCCAGCAACAGGGAAGGAGCATCCCCGGCTGCCCGCTGGGTGTCCTGCTCGGCGCCGAGGACACGCATGGCCGTATCGAAAAGCAGGGAGGCGTTGACCGGCTTGATCAGCACGTCCTCGATACCTACTTCCTCCGCCTGCTTGAGCACCTCCTCCCGGCCATAGGCGGTCACCATGACCAGGTGAGGCGTCACATCCAGCCCCAGATTCCTGATCGCCCTGGCCGTTTCAATGCCGTCCAGTCCCGGCATATGCCAGTCCAGGAAGACGATTTCCGGTGCTTCCGGTGTTCCGGCACGCTGCTGGACCGCTTCAATGGCGGCTTTGCCCGAAGCCACGTCACTGACCTGGAAAGTCATGCTGCCGAGCAGGTCGTTGAGTACGGCCCGGGCATTGTCATTGTCATCGACCACGAGAACCTGCCGCCCGCGCAGATCAGGCTGAGGCAGTAGTGAACGGGCCTTGACGGCACCGATGCCAAGCCGGGCGGTAAACCAGAAGGTACTGCCCTGACCCGGCTGGCTGTCCACCCCCACTTCGCCGCCCATCAACTCGGCCAGTTTTTTGGAAATGGACAAGCCCAGTCCGGTGCCCCCATATTTCCGGGTGGTCGAGGTATCTGCCTGGGAGAAACTCTGGAACAGGCGGCTGATCTGTTCGGCTGTCAAACCGATGCCGGTATCCCGTACGGCACAATAGAGCAGCAAATCGCTTTCGCTCCGCTCCCGGACCCGCAGGATGATATCTACCTCACCCTGCTCGGTGAATTTCACCGCGTTGTTGGCGTAGTTGATCAACACCTGCCCCATACGCAAGGCATCGCCCACCAGATAACGGGGGACATCGGGCGCCACGTCGAAAACCAGCTCCAGCCCCTTGGCGCTGGTTTTTTCACTGATCAGGTTGGCAACATTGTCGAGAAGCTTGTCCAGTTCAAAGTCCACCCGCTCCACGTCGAGCTTGCCAGCCTCGATTTTCGAAAAATCGAGAATGTCGTTGATGATGCCCAGCAGATGCTGGCCGCTGCCCTGGATTTTTTTCACATAATCCCGCTGGCGGGGCGTCATCTCGGTTTTCAATGCCAGGTGCGACATGCCGATGATGGCGTTCATCGGGGTCCGGATTTCGTGGCTCATATTGGCCAGAAAGTCGCTCTTTGCCTTGGCCGCCTCTTCTGCCACCTCCTTGGCCCGGGCCATGGCCTCGGCTGCCGCACGCACCGCATCCTCGGCTTTTTGCCGTTCGGTAATGTCGTAAATCCAGCTCAGCACATGGCGGCCGCCGCTGACCTCGACGAGCATTGAGGACAGCAAGACAGTCAGTGGTTCGCCATCGGCCCGGACAAAATCGGCCCGGTAGTCATCCACCTGACCGTCGCTCAGCAATTTGTCGAGAAAGACCTGCCGATCGGCCGGATTCCGCCAGAACTCACTGGTGCTTCGCTTCGCCAGATCTTCCGGAGCCAGTCCGAGAAGCTGACCCAGGCGCCGATTCGAGAACACCGGACGCCCTTCTTCGGTATTGATGGATACACCGGCCGGGCTATTTTCCAGTATTCCCCGCAGCCTTTCTTCGCTCTCGCGCATCTCCGCCTCGAGGCGCTTGCGTTCGGAAATATCCTCGAAAATCCAGATCGCTGCCCGCTCGTAGCCCGCAATGGCCACCCCCTTGGCCGACATCATGGCCCAGAAACCGCTGCCATCCTGCCGCAGCAACTGCCATTCCTGATGAATGCCCTCGCCGGCTGCCAGTTGCGGCCCGACCAGAGCACTGAATTCCTGATAGCTTTCCGGTGACGGAAAAAGGGAAGCGGTGGGCGTATTGAGCAGGGATGCGGAGCCCAGCGCGAACTGGTCGCAGACTCGGGCATTGGCGCGCAGGATGATGCCGTCGGCCGCATAGATGATGCCCATGGGTGCATTCTCGAAAATGGCCTCCTGCTCTTTCAGCAGCTTGGCGATTTCTCCTTGCTGGATCTCCAGCATCCTGGCCTGCACCTGCGTATCCTCAAGCAGGCGCCGGGTCCGCTCGTTGCGCTCGATGATTTCCATGCACATGGCCAGCATCGGCAAGATCTCGTCGATCAGGCGCCGGTTCTGCTCGACCAGGGGAAACAGGCTTGCCAGCTCCATCACCCCGAGCAGACGGCCATTGTTGATGACGGGCAGCAGCAGAATGGTCGCCGGGGAAGTGCTGCCGAGCACCGAGGCAAGGCGCAGGTAGTCCGCCGGCGGGTGATCAATGACAAGCGGTCGCTGCTCCAGGGCGCACTGACCAAGCAGACCGGCCCCCAAAGCGATTTCGCCCTCCGGCGCCAGAACGCCCGTTCGTGCATAGCCCCCGCAGAGCGTCAATCCGGTCGCCGCGTCATTCATCCGGTACAGGCTGGCCTGCCCGACATCCATGCGCTGCGCCAGTTCGGACAGGACCACCCCGGCCAATTCGGCGGTATTGCTCGCCGCCTGCATACGAGGAGCCAGTTCCGAGAGGGCGGATTTGGTCGCGTTATCCGCTGCCAGTCGACGATTGGCCGCTTCGAGGTCGTCAAACAGCCTGGCAAGGGGCTGGCTGACCCCTCTGGACAACTGGAGCGTTAAGGCAAGAGCAAAAAACGCGGCGCCGCCAAGGAGGCCAAACAGAACAAAAACCAGCCGGGAAGACCAGGGTGAGAAATCCGAATCAGGAGCCAGGGCCGCCGCCACCAGCCTCAGATTACGCACCTGCACCGGTCGCAAGGCGGCATGCCAGAGCGGATCGCTTCCGGACACTCCCCGGCTTTGATTGGCCGGCGCTCCCTCGGCCTGCCACTGGCGAAGGGCTGCATCAAGGAGATCCAGTCCGATTTTTGCAGGCTCCTGCAGTACGCCGCGCTTGATTTCCTCGTCCGTGGAAAACTTCGGGTGGCGGGGCAAGCCGAGCACCTTGCCATCGTCTGTAAACAAGGCCACATAGCCATTGGTGGCATGGGTGAGGCTATTGGTGAATTTTGACAAATCGAGCAGCAGCACATCAAAAGCCATGACCATGGATTCGCCGGAGGAGGCATCCAGCCAGCGCACGGAAACCGTTATTCCCGGCTCCTGAGTGGACTGGAAAATGTAGGGCTCCGTCCAGTACAGCTCGCCGGGAGCCACCTGCATCACACCCTTGTGCCAGGGCCGCAGGCGGGGATCGTAGTTCTGCTCCTTCATTTCGTCGCTGAGCAGCTCCTTTTTGGCCGACCACTCCAGCCAGCGCTGCTGCTTGCCTTTGGCCGAAACGTCGGTCAGGCGGTTTTTCCACTTTCCTTCGGTGCCCTTGAGCAGGAGGATTTCCTTGCCCGAAGCATTGGCGAGATGAACGCTGCTGACCACCGCCCGCTGCCCCAGCACCGGCATCAGCATACGATTGAAGGTGGCCGTATCGTCCAGCTTCAATTGCCCCTCCACCACCCAATCACGTCCGGTAAGCAAGACACGCTCGACCTGACTGACCAGGGTAGCCGTCCGGTCTGCCACCAGCTGAAGGGACTCCTGCTGCAAACGCCGTCCTTCCGTTTCTGCTGCCGGTCTCGTTTGCAAAAAATAAAAGCAGGCGATACAGATAACAAAACTGCCCAGAACGACCACGGGGATTTGCCATGTCAGGCGGTGTAGTAACGCCTTGATACTTTCAGCATTCATCGGACAACTCTATGTCAAGTGGTTGCGCCTCAAGCGGCGACTGGCCGCCACTGCCCTTGCCCCTTTTTCGGCAACAGAAATTGCTAAGCCTTGCTGATCCCGGCCCTGGCCTGCCGATCCCGGACAAAAGCCCCGAATTCCTTGTCGGTATGCAGAATGTGATTGCTCAACCAGGAGGTCAAAAAGGCCACCAGCTCGGCCTTGGGAATCCGCTGCCCGGCTTTGATCCGGTCGCTGGCAGCCACCACCTTTCCGGCAAAATCCTGGTGCTGCCGGACATGCTCGGCGGCCAGGGCAGCACGATCCTGGTCGTAGCCATACTCGGTCATCAGGCGCTCTTCCGTCTGAAAATGGTAGCCGGCGTAACTGAGCAAGCCTTGCACCACCCGCCCCCAGTCATCAAGCGGGCTGTGATCGGTGAGCTTGGCGCTGGCCTCGTTGAGCATATTGATCAGCACCCGGTGCTGATCGTCAATAATTGATACGCCGGTGGCAAAATCTGCCCGCCAGACAATTGGTTGTACCAGTTCTTTCACCATGCATCCCCCTCACGCTTGCTGCTTGCTGATCGTAATCCCCTGGCGCACAGCCCGTCAGGGGTGCTCGGCGATCGCCTGGGTCAGGTATTCGGCCTTCTTCTGGAGATCGCTGTCCGAATCGGAATAGCGCCGGGCAATGGCATGAAACTCGTCCTGTAGCTCTAGGAAGGCGTCTACCATATCCGGATCGAAATGGCTGCCCTTCCCTTCGGCAATAATCTGCACCGCCTTGGCATGGGGCATCCCTTCCTTGTACACCCGGCGGCTGATCAAGGCATCGTACACATCGGCGACGGCCATCAGACGAGCTGAAACGGGAATATGGTCCCCCCCGATCCCCTGCGGATAGCCTGAACCATCCCATTTTTCCTGGTGGGACAGGGCGATTTCCTTGGCCATGCTGAGAAACTCGACGCTGGTCCCCAGTGATTGTTCGGCGTGAGCGATGGCGTCCCGGCCCAGGGTGGTATGGGTTTTCATGATCTCGAACTCATGCGGCTCAAAACGCCCGGGTTTGAGAAGAATGCGGTCAGGAATGCCAACCTTGCCAATATCGTGCAAGGGTGCCGACTTGAACAGCATTTCTATGTTGTAGTCGGTCAGAAAATATGAAAAGCGCGGATGATTTTGCAGCTTGATCGCCAATGCACGCACATAGTATTGGGTGCGGCGGATATGGTTGCCGGTGTCGGAATCCCGGGTTTCCGCCAGGGAGGCCATGGCCAGGATGGTCACATCCTGAATGGCCATCACTTCCCGCGTCCGCTTGGCTACCTCTTGCTCCAGATACGCATTCTGATCCCGCAAAAAATCGGCGGCAGCCTTCATGTGCAGTTGGGTTTCAACCCGCGCCATGACGATAGGCGGACTGATCGGTTTGGTGATGTAATCGGCGCCGCCCAACTCCAGGCCTTTTTTCTCGTCTTCGACTCCGGTCATGGCCGTGAGGAAGATGATGGGAATATCCCGCGTCGCCGGGTCGGCCTTGAGTTCCTGGCAGACGTCATAGCCGGAAAGGCCCGGCATCATGATATCGAGCAGAATGAGATCGGGCGGACTGTCGCCTCGCACGATCTTGAGCGCCTTTTCGCCGCTGTTGGCAACCTTGACCTTGTACAGATCCTTAAGCAGGCCGGACATGAGGGAAAGATTGTCCGGGGTATCGTCCACCACCAGGATGGTTTGCTTTTCAGTGAAATCCAGCGAATCGACTGCCATATTATTACCTCCTCAAATCCAGCCAAGTCATTGCATCGGTTCAAGCCTTGCCGGTACTGCCGAAGCCGCCCTCTCCGCGATGGCTGGCGTCAAAATCATTGACCACATTGAAGGCCACCTGCAAAACCGGAACCACCACCAACTGGGCAATGCGGTCGAGGGGGTTGAGGGTGAAGCCTTCCTTGCCGCGATTCCACACCGACACCATCAATTCCCCCTGGTAATCGGAATCGATCAATCCCACCAGATTGCCCAGCACAATGCCGTATTTGTGCCCCAAGCCGGAGCGCGGCAAAATCATGGCAGCCAGGCCGGGGTCGGCAAGATGGATGGCCATGCCCGTGGGGACGAGAATGGTCCCTCCTGGCGGCAGATGAATCGGCGCTTCAATACAGGCCCGCAGGTCCAGCCCGGCAGAACCGGGGGTGGCGTAATGGGGCGGGCTGTCCTTGAGGCGGTTGTCGAGGAGTTTGACGTCAATGCGGTGCATGGCTATTTCCCGGAAATCAGTTCTGCGATGTGTTCAATCAATTGACGGGCCAAAACGGGCTTGGGAGCCGGTGTCAGGGGATGCACACCGCGATCGTCAAATAATACCAGCCGGTTATCCTCACCGCCGAACCCTTCCTGGATCAGGTTTCCGGCAATGAGGGGAATTTTCTTTTTCTGCCGCTTGGCCTGGGCATAGGCTTCCAGATTCTGGCTCTCGGCGGCGAAACCGACGCAGAACGGCGCTCTCGACAGGGCGGCGATTGCCGCCAGGATATCCGGGTTCTCAACCAATTCGATGGCCGGCACGCCGCCCATATCCTTTTTGAGCTTGTGCCCGGCGGCATTGACCACCCGGTAATCCGCCACCGCTGCCACGCCGATGAAAATATCGGCCCTGTCCACATTGGCCATCACCGCTGCGTGCATGTCCAGAGCGCTGATCACGTTGATGCGCTCGACGCCGAGGGGCGTCGCCAGGCTGACCGGGCCGGAAACCAGGGTCACCGCCGCCCCCGCCTGCCGGGCGGCCCGGGCCACTGCGTAGCCCATCCTGCCGGAAGAAAGATTGGTGATGCCGCGCACGGCATCGATGGCTTCAAAGGTCGGCCCGGCCGTGATCAACACCTTTCGCCCGGCGAGAACCTTGGGCGTGAAAAAAGCCAGAACCTCCTCAAGAATCTCTTCCGGCTCCAGCAGGCGGCCGGCTCCGCTTTCGCCACAGGCCTGCTCTCCGCTGGCCGGGCCGAGGAAGTGCACGCCATCGCCCTGCAACTGGCGGACATTACGCTGGGTCGCCGGGTTTTCCCACATCTGCCGGTTCATGGCCGGCGCCACCAGCAAGGGACAATTCCGGGCCAGCGCCATGGTTGTCAGCAGGTCATTGGCCAGACCGTGGGCCACGCGGGCCATGAAATTCGCCGAAGCCGGGGCCACCAGGAGGCAGTCCGCCTGCCGGGAGAGATCAATGTGGGCCATGGCATTGGGCATTCGGGCATCCCACTGGTCGGTAAACACCGGT
>CAZHVZ010000021.1:15848-20694 GCA_964536245.1 uncultured Rhodocyclaceae bacterium | reverse complement strand
GCCTGGAAGGTCACCGGTGTCACGAAGTGCATTGCGGCTTCGGTCATGGCCACCTGCACCTCAGCGCCGGCCTTGCCGAGCAGGCGCAGCAGTTCGGCGGCCTTGTAGGCGGCAATGCCCCCGGTCACGCCGAGAACAATACGTTTTCCCTGTAATCCCACTGTCACCTCAATCGCTTGCCGTTAGAATAATGTCAGTTTGTTCATTCTACTGGAAATCGAATGGGGATAACCGACTGGCCGGAAGGAGAAAGACCCCGCGAACGCCTGCTCAGGCATGGCCCGGAAGCCCTTTCCGATGCCGAATTGCTGGCCATCTATCTGCGCGTCGGCGTACGGGGGAAAAGTGCTGTGGATCTGGCCCGTGATCTGCTGCATCGCTTCGATGGCCAACTGGGCCGCCTGGCTGAGGCACCGATCTCAGCCCTGGCTTCGGTTTCCGGCATCGGCCCGGCCAAGGCGGCCCAGCTCAAGGCCAGTTTCGAGCTGGCCCGACGCGCCCTAGCCCAGGAAATGGCGGCGCGCGACAGCTTTGCCTCACCCCAGGCCGTACGCCAGTGGCTGCGCCTGCGGCTGGCGCAACAGGCCCACGAAAGCTTTGTCGCCCTCTGGCTGGATGCCCAGAACCGCCTGATCGCCAGCGAAGAATTATTCCGGGGAAGCCTGACGCAAACCAGCGTTTACCCAAGGGAAGTGGTCAAATCCGCCCTCGCCCACAACGCTGCTGCCGTCATTCTGGCGCACAACCACCCCTCTGGCGAGAGCACTCCATCGACTGCCGACGAAACCCTGACAAACGCCCTGAAAGCCGCTCTGGCCTTGGTCGACGTCAAGTTACTGGACCACTTTATTGTCGCCGGACAGCACCCTCCCCTGTCCTTTGCCGAAAAAGGCTTGTTGTAATCTGCAAAAAAGGCTTGAAACAACTGGCATTTGTTCGATAAAATCATGGGCTTTCTTCTAGCGAATTACTGGAGCACCATCATGGCGCGAGTCTGCCAAGTAACGGGTAAAGCCCCGATGGTTGGGAACAAAGTTTCCCACGCCAACAATAGAACGAAGCGCCGCTTCCTGCCGAATCTGCAGTACCGTCGCTTCTGGGTTGAAAGTGAAAACCGCTTCGTGCGCCTGCGTGTATCCAACGCCGGCCTGCGCGTCATCGACAAGAACGGGATCGACACCGTCCTCGCCGACCTGCGCGCCCGTGGCGAAGTCTGAACAAAGGAAGGGTAAGCAAAATGGCTAAAGGCGGTCGCGAAAAAATCAAGCTGGAATCCACTGCGGGTACCGGACACTTCTACACCACTAACAAGAACAAGAAGACCACGCCCGAAAAGCTGGAAATGATGAAGTACGACCCGAAGGTCCGCAAGCATGTGGCCTACAAGGAAGTTAAGCTGAAGTAAGTCCTTCAGCACTCAGCATACGAAAAACCCGCCGGCTGGCGGGTTTTTATTTGCTCCGGATTTTTGTTTCGGTTTTTCGCCGCATCTCGCTCACTCCAGCCGGCAAGGCGTTTCCTGCTCTTGCCGCAAAGCCAGCCAGCCGGCAAAAATCGCCATTCCGGCAAAAACGAAAACCGACCAGTTGGCCATGGACATCCCGAGAAACTCCCAGTCACGGCTGGTACAGAACCCGGTCGCCAGGAACAGGGACGGCCACTGCATCCCGAGCAGATCAACAAGCCGCTCAATGGCATTGGGTTCGGCGTATCCGCATTCGGTCGCCAAATGGGGAAAGGCCTGCATCCAGCTCTGGTACGCCGCCACCGCCGCCCCACCCAGGCCGGTTGCCACAATCAGGCCGGCCCACACCTCCCGCGCCAGAGGAAGCAACCAGCCAGCCAGCGCCAGAACACCGATCAGGAGATATAGAAGGCGCTGAAAAATGCACAAAGGACAGGGACTCAGGCGCAGCAAGGCCTGCATTTCCAGGCCGACCGCCACCAGACCAAATGCCCCCAGGGCCAGGGTTGCAAACCATGCCCGACTCGGAATATCACGCAATCGCATCAAGACTCACCATAAAACCCGTTCAAGCCAGCGCATCAAAACAACGCGCAAGCTTTCGAAGCCCTAAAAGCAAAAAGGACCAACAAGCCTAAGCTGTTGATCCCTCATGGTATTTTCTGGTTGCGGGGGCAGGATTTGAACCTGCGACCTTCGGGTTATGAGCCCGACGAGCTGCCAGACTGCTCCACCCCGCGTCCGTCAAAGAAACGAGATTATAGGGACAGTTCAGCATCTCGTCAATAATTACTTTTCTCTCTCACTTGACCAACCATTCCAGCATCGATTCCCACTGCTCCACATCCCGCTTGTGCTTCGCCCGGGGGGGATCAAAAACAGTCATTCCGGCGGCGGCCACATTGACGTAGTTCTGGGTATTGCGCAGGTACGCCACAATGGGGATATCGAAGTGCTTGAGATACTCTTCCAGCATCCCCGCCGCCTTGGTACGCGGATCAACCCGCATCGCCACAATACCGATGGCGCCCCGGCGTCCACGCATCTCACTGCGAATGGAATTGAGAAAATCCTCGGTTGCCGCCATGTCAAAGACCGATGGCACGAGGGGTACGATGACCTTGTCCACCAGCCGCAGGTAGTCCGACAGCTTGTAACCCTGCAAGCCCGCCGGCGCATCCAGCACGGCCCAGTCAGCTTCTTTCGGGAGATTCAGGACAATCTGATTACCGGCGAAATACCCGGTCACCGGGGCTGCCGCTGGATCGCGAAACGCCATCCAGCGCAGGGAAGACTGCTGACGATCCAGATCACAGAGCGAAACCTTTTTCCCCTGGTTGGCGAAATAGCCGGAAAGATTCGTTGCCAGCGTCGTTTTTCCAGCGCCACCTTTCGGATTGGCCACCAATACTGCGCGCATTGCCACCTCCCTTGATCTGTTTGGCGATGATTATATGCCGCCTGTCGCAAAACGGGCATAGCCGCATAGAATGCAGCGTTTATTCTTCAGGAGTCGAGCATGGTCACCAAAGTCGCCAGTGAGCGCCAGGGCATCCAGTCCATTGAAATCGGATTTCGCCTGCTGCACGTGCTTGCCGCCGGACGACGCTCGATGATGCTGCGCGACATTGCCAAGGGCGCCGGCATGCCAGCCGCCAAGGCCCATCGCTACATGGTCAGCTTCATGCGCATCGGACTGGTCGAACAGGATTCTGCCAGCGGCCGCTACGACCTCGGCGCCTACGCACTCGAACTGGGGCTCTCCGGCCTCGGGCGACTTGATCCGGTCCGGCTGGCCGGCCCCATCCTGGAAGAATTGTGTGAAACGATACAGGAGACAGTCGCTCTCGCGGTGTGGGGAACCCATGGCGCCACCATCGTGCGCATCGTCGACGCAGGCGGCCCGGTGACCATCACCCTGCGCGCCGGAACGGTACTCCCCCTGTACAAATCGGCCACCGGGCGCGCCTTTGCCGCCTTTTATCGCGCCCCCTCCCTGAAACCCCTGCTCGATGCAGAACTACGGGAGGCTTCCGAGAGCACCACGGTGGCCATTACCACCCTGCGCCGACAACTGGAAAAAAACCTGACCGATATCCGGGAACACGGCATCTCCCGGGCCACCGGCAGCCTTACCCCCGGCATCAATGGTTTCAGCGCCCCGGTTTATGACCACAGCGGCCGCATGGTAGCCGCCATCACATCGCTCGGCGCGGTCGGGGAATTCAATGTGGAATGGGAAAGCTCAGTCGCCAAGGCCATGCGCCTAGCCGCAGACGCTCTTTCCCATCGTCTTGGCCATGGCAGCGAACAGCAAGCTGACCCTGGCGCCCCGGTCGGAATAGAACAAATCACGAAAAGCCTTGAAGGAAGGATGCCTTCAAAAAATAAAATATAGTGTTACCCAAAAAGCTACCCCGGCGGAACGATGTTGCCAGTTGAACCAATCCAACTAGTAGAGGTTATCCACGGCTTCCCGTTGGGAGCCATCGGTTTAAAAAGTGACCTTTAGTCGATAAGTCATTAGTCAATCCCGGATAGCTTGCGCTTGCACAGCCTCTACGAAGGCTTTCACCTTGCCTTCAGGAGTTGGGTCGCTACGGTCATACGAGAACACCTGCTTTCCGTTTTTGTTAGTTGCATAGAACCATTGGGCCGAACCAACCCCACCCACAAAATAGTACAGAGAATCCGCATCTTCTGAGGCCGGAATATTTACAGCCCCAGATTCCATTTCAAGGAATTGAGTAGACGCGTAGATGTTTCGCTTTTGCACAGCATCATAGAAAACCTTAACAAGTTTAAGATTTCCACGATCAATATTTCTGCCAACCTCTATCGCTTGTTCTGTTGCTTCTTTACCCTCTCTTTTTATATACGTCTGACGGGCAACTTCCGTGAATACTGGCAACGATGGTATAGCAAATATCAATTTTTTTTGTGTCAATGGCTTGGGGAGCGGTGTAACGGTAGCCAATACCCTAGTGACGTGCTCGTCTATTGCGACGTACATCTTTTCCTTGGTGTCGTAGGTTTTTCCTTCGTATTTGTATGTGGTCGCACAACCACCAAGCAACCCAACCACCCCAATCAATAAAGCAATTTTCTTAATCATTGAACTTCACTCCCCTGTATTAAAGCGCATTTCTCCGCACTAGTTCTCACCGGCGCTAGATTTCCTAGTTTGCAATTAACCATCTTTACTGAGTCTTCAGTTGATTGCCTGACCTCCGTTACGTCAGACTTATTTTTTTCACTCGCAACCTTCGCGGTGCGCGTAGGCAATTGGGAAGGGGGCGGGGGTGGCGGCTGAATTGACCCGGGTTCAAGATAGGCGAGCCGCAGTTGTGTAGCAGTTTGTGTGCAGAGTTGTTGGTCTGT
>CAZHVZ010000021.1:13857-15838 GCA_964536245.1 uncultured Rhodocyclaceae bacterium | reverse complement strand
CCTACCGGGTGCCTGAATGGGTCTGCTTTTACTTCGTCAAAATACCGGATTTCACCGTTACCTAATTTCACTGCATACCTGAAGTGGAATTGTGGAGTGGCTTTGCTATCAAGAGCAGAACCTATCAGCGCCCCTAGAAGCATTACCCCAAGCTGGTTAGAGGCAGAGTAATTACCACTCTTAACCGCCCTATCAATGTAGGCTGCGCCACCGATAGCACCTCCGAGCATCGCCCCGCTATTGCTTCCACTGGTCGATTCGTTAACGCCTTGATTGTCGATAATTGACCCGAAAGAGTTTGGATCGACCAACTGCACGACATATTTTTTCTGTATTAAGTCATGCTCAGGTGCGATCAGACCATCCCAAGCGGTTTGCGAAACCTTGATTACTGTTTGAGCAGAGGCACCCACGCTTGCGCCGACTGAGAGGGCAATCAGCAATGCCCGCAAGTAACATGCAACAAAATTTACCACTAGATACATGAAAGTATTTGGCATTGTGCTCATGGGGCATGGGGTTCAAGTGCCCACACCTACAGGCAACTTCATTTTGACGAAGGACAAGTGTGTATTACAAAAATGCTTGTGTCAATTCTGCCAAAAGGCATAGATCGTTGCCTGGTCTATCGCCACCCAACCCACCGATCTAATGCAATAAAAAACCCGCACTTAGGCGGGTTTATCGGACTGCTTTGGACTGCTCTGGATGGTCACTTGGTGCCCCCGGTCGGAATCGAACCAACACCTGATGATTACAAGTCAACTGCACGACCTTCATGCTACGGGGGCTTCAGAGAGGCGCGGATTATAGCCTATCGAGCCTTTACTCTCTACAATAACCGATCCTTGGCACTTGCCCCTGGCAGCTTATGAGCAACCTCACGAATCCTTCCGAAATTGCACGGGAAACCCTCCGCCTGCTCGCTGCACGCCGAACGCCGCCAACTCCTGACAACTATCTGACCATCTACCACGAGATCGCCGGCACCAAACCGGCGGGGGCAGATGCCTTTCCGGAAAAGCAGCTGCGCGCCCTGGCCGCCGCCCTGCCCAAGGCTTCCCCGGACCAGATGCGCCTGGCGCGACAACTGGAGGACGCTGTCAAACGGGCCAACTGGGATGACTACCGACGTTACCTGTCCGAGTTCATTGCCACCCTGGCCGAAATACAAAAGCTGGCCTGGGCCGAATTGATCAATGACCTGCTGCGCCAATGGGACGCCAAGCACGTCGGACTGACCACCGCCCGCAAACGGGATTCCCTTGAGCACGTGCTCAAGGGGGCCGGAGCCAACCCGGAAACCCTGTACAACCGCCTGCAAGGGTTGTTGCGCTCCTGGGGTGAGGGCAAGAGCGGCGGACCGGGAGAGACCCCGGACGAGAGCGAAGGTGATGCCACGTCCGCCGCAGCGACCATGGCAAAGCCGCCCCCGAGCCAGGCCAGTGATCTGCTGCCGGAAGTCCGGGAACTGTTTGCCTTCACCCTGGAAACCGCCATCGCCACGCAGCTGATGGAATCCCCCCAGCTTTCCGGGGATGCCAAAACACTGGCTACGGATATCCGCAAAGCCTACAACCTGGAGCAGTTGCAGGAAATCCTCGGACGCTTGAAACGCTTTGCCTTCAAGCTGGAACTCCTGGCGGAAGACCAGGCCGAGCTGCGGCGCAGCCTGTTGAGCTTGCTGCGCCTGCTGGTTGAGAACATGACCGAACTGGTTCTTGACGATCGCTGGCTGCACGGCCAGATTGAAGTGGTCCGGGACATTATCGACAAACCCCTGTCCCAGCGCAGTATTGACGACGCCGAGCGGCGCCTGAAGGAGGTTCTGTTCAAGCAGAGCCAGCTCAAGCAGAGCCTGCAGGAAGCCCAGGAAGCCATCAAGCACATGCTGGTAGGCTTTGTGGACCACCTGGCCAGCTTCTCCGATGCCACCTCGGATTACCACGACAAGATTGAACGGTGTGCCGAAAAGGTCAGC
>CAZHVZ010000021.1:12537-13847 GCA_964536245.1 uncultured Rhodocyclaceae bacterium | reverse complement strand
GCTGCCCATGACATCAACGAGCTCGAAAGCGTGCTGGGCGAAGTCATGCGGGAAACGCGCAACATCCAGATGAATGCCCAGCGTTCCCGGGATGACCTGCGCGCCACCCAGCAGCGGGTCAAGGAATCGGAATTGCGCATTCACGAACTGGAATCCGAGCTCCAGAAAACAAGCAACCTGATGCGCTATGACCAGCTCACCGGCGTACTGAATCGGCGCGGCCTGGAAGAGATGTTTGAAAAGGAAATTGCCCGGGGCCACCGCCACGACACGGTCATGTGCGTCGGCCTTCTCGACATCGACAACTTCAAGAAACTGAATGACTCCATGGGCCACGATGCCGGGGATGACGCCCTGGTCCACCTGGCCACGGTCTGCCGCGACACCCTTCGCCCCCAGGACACGGTGGCCCGCTACGGCGGCGAGGAATTTGTCATCCTCCTGCCGGAAACCAATATAGAAGACGCCGTGGCAGCGCTGACACGCCTGCAAAGGGAGCTGACCAAGAAATTCTTCCTCCATGCCAACGAGAAGGTTCTCATCACCTTCAGCGCCGGAACGACGCAAATGCGCCCCGACGATACCCAGGCCACGGTCATCAAGCGCGCCGATGAGGCCATGTACCAGGCCAAGCAAACTGGAAAAAACCGGGTCGTTGTCGGATAAGGGCACAATTCATGCTTCCGGTTCTGCAACAACCTTCTTGGAGCGTTCACCATGTTTGACAACAGCAGCGTACTGGTTACCGGCGGCACCGGCTCCTTTGGCCGCAAGTTCATTGCCACCTTGCTCCAGCGCTACCAGCCGCGCCGGGTCATCGTCTATTCCCGGGACGAACTCAAACAGTACGAAATGCAGCAGGATTTCCCGCAGGCCGAAATGCGCTTCTTCATCGGCGATGTGCGCGATGGCGAACGGCTCCGGCAGGCCACCCGTGACGTCGACTACATCGTCCACGCGGCGGCCCTCAAGCATGTTCCCGCCGCCGAATACAACCCCGGCGAATGTATCCGGACCAATGTCGGCGGCGCCGAAAACGTCATCGCTGCGGCCCTGGCCAACGATGTCAAAAAAGTCGTCGCCCTGTCCACCGACAAGGCCGCCAGCCCGATCAATCTCTACGGCGCCACCAAGCTGCTTTCCGACAAACTATTCGTCGCCGCCAACAACACCGTAGGCAAGCAGAACACCCGCTTTTCCGTGGTCCGTTACGGGAATGTCGTAGGCTCACGGGGGTCGGTTGTGCCCTTTTTCCGCAAACTGCTTGCCGACGGCGCCAAGGAACTTCCCATCACCGACCCCCGCATGCC
>CAZHVZ010000021.1:6621-12527 GCA_964536245.1 uncultured Rhodocyclaceae bacterium | reverse complement strand
GCTTCTGGATCACTTTGCCGGAGGGGGTCGATTTCGTCATGAAGGCCTTCGAGCGCATGCACGGCGGCGAGTTGTTCGTTCCCAAGATTCCCTCGGCGCTGATCACCGATCTGGCCAAAGCCATGGCGCCGAATCTGCCCTACAAGATCATCGGCATCCGCCCCGGTGAAAAGCTGCACGAACTGATGATCTCCCGGGACGACAGCTCACACACCCTGGAATTTCCGGATCACTACGTCATCACCCCATCGATCACCTTTATTGCCAGCGCCGATTACAGCCGCAACGGCAAGGGGGAAATCGGCAAGCCGGTGGATGAAGGGTTCAAATACGCCTCCGACAGCAATAACTGGTTCCTCAACACCGAGGAAATCGCTGCCCTGGGCACCCATTTCGGATGATCCCCTACGGTCGCCAGAGCGTCGACCAAAGCGACATTGACGCGGTCGTCGCCACCCTGCGCTCGGACTGGCTCACCCAGGGTCCGGCACTTCCCGCTTTTGAGGCTGCCGTGGCAGAGCGCTGCCGCGCCGGCCACGCCGTCGCCGTGTGCAATGCCACCGCCGCCCTGCACCTGGCCTGCCGGGCCCTCGACATCGGCCCCGGCGATACGGTCTGGACCAGCCCCAACACCTTCCTCGCTTCGGCCAATGCCGCCCGCTACTGCGGCGCCAC
Organism: uncultured Rhodocyclaceae bacterium; assembly: GCA_964536245.1. Lineage (GTDB taxonomy): Bacteria > Pseudomonadota > Gammaproteobacteria > Burkholderiales > Rhodocyclaceae > CAZHVZ01. The sequence continues at coordinate 11,852 of CAZHVZ010000021.1, read as the reverse complement.
GGTGGATTTCGTGGACATCGACCGCCACACCCTGAACATGAGCGTGGACGCCCTGGCCGACAAACTGGCTCGGGCCCGTGCCGAAAACCGCCTGCCCAAGGCCATCATCTCGGTGCACTTCGCCGGCCAGCCCTGCGACATGGCCGCCATCGGCCAACTGGCCCGGCAATACGGCTGCCGGGTGATCGAGGATGCCGCCCACGCCATCGGCGCCACCTACCAGGACGGTCCGACCGGCAATTGCGCCCATAGCGACATCACCGTTTTCAGTTTTCACCCGGTCAAGATCATCACCACCGGCGAAGGCGGCATGGCCCTCACCAACGATCCGGCCCTGGCCCGAAGGATGGGCCGCCTGCGCAGCCACGGCATGGTCCGGGAAGCGGCGGACCTGGCAGGCGAAAGCCATGGCCCCTGGTATTACGAGCAAGTCGAACTCGGCTATAACTACCGCATGACCGATCTGCAAGCCGCTCTCGGCAGCAGCCAGCTGCTGCGGCTCGACCATTTCCTGAGCCGCCGCCGCGCCCTGGCGGAACGATACGACACCCTGCTCGCCGACCTGCCGGTGATTCTGCCCCGGCGCGCCCCGCAGCGCCAATCGGCCTGGCACCTCTACCCGCTCCAGGTCGCCCCGCAGCGCCGGCGCGCCGTATTCGAGACCCTGCGGGCCGGCGGAATCGGTGTCCAGGTGCATTACATCCCGGTACACCTGCAACCGTATTATCAGGCCCTCGGCTTTCGCCCCGGCGATTTTCCCAACGCCGAGGCCTACTACCGGGGCGCCTTTTCCCTGCCGCTCTACCCGGACCTGTCGCATGCAGACCAGGACACCGTGGTCGCTTCGCTGGCGCAAGCCCTGGCATGAAGCTCGGCCTGGGGACGGTCCAGTTCGGCCTGGATTACGGCATCACCAACATCGGCGGACGGACCTCCCCCCAAGTTGTGCGCGACATTCTCGCCGAGGCCGGCAATCGCGGGGTCGACACGCTGGATACTGCCGCCCTCTACGGCGATTCGGAGGACGTGCTGGGCGAGGCCCTGCCCCGCCCGCACCGCTTCCGCATCATCAGCAAAACCCTCGCCCTGGACCCTTCCCTGCCCGCCGACCAGGCCATTTCCGAACTTACTGCCGGCGTGCTCCGCAGCCTGGAGCGATTGCGGGAACCTTCCCTGGCCGGGCTGCTCGTCCATCGCGTCGATGACCTGCTCGCCCCCCTGGGCGACCGGCTTTTCGCAGCCATGAATGGTTTTCGCGAACAAAAGCTGGTGGAAAAAATCGGCGTATCCCTGTACACCCCGCAGGAAGCCCAAACCCTGCTCCAGCGCTACCCCCTTGATCTCGTCCAGTTGCCGCTCAACCCTCTCGATCAGCGGCACTTGCAGGGCGGCTCGCTGTCGGCGCTGGCGGCGTCGGGGGCGGAAATCCATATTCGCTCCGCTTTCCTGCAAGGGCTGCTCCTGGCCACGGACCGTCCCCTCCCGACTGGCCTGGAAGCGCTGGCCCCGGCCTTGGCCATCTGGCAAGACCTGCTGGCCGCACATCAACTCACGCCCTTGCAGGCCTGCCTGGGATTTCTGCACGGCATTCCCGCTGTTGGAGTTGCCATCTGTGGCGCCACCAGCCTGATCGAATGGCAGGAAATCCTTGCCGCAAACCAGTCCGCACCGGTTCTGCCGACGGAAATATTCAAGAAACTGGCCACTCTGGACGATAAATTGATTGACCCCAGATTCTGGCCCCGACGCTAACCCCAACCACCGGATTCCCGCCATGTTGGCCATCCTGCAAGCCCGCTGCTCCTCTTCCCGCCTGCCCGGCAAGGTGCTCAAGCCCATTCTCGGCGAACCCATGCTGGCCCGCCATATTGAACGGCTGCGGCGTTCCAGCCAACTGTCGCCCCTGGTCGTCGCCACCAGCAGCGAAGCTTCCGACGACGCCCTGGCCGATTTGTGCCAACGACTGGATGTTCGCTGTCATCGCGGTTCTCTCAACGACGTGCTGGACCGCTTCTACCACGCCGCCGAAGCATTCCAGCCGGAACATCTCATTCGCCTGACCGGCGACTGCCCCCTGGCCGATCCGCAGGTCATCGACGCCACCATCGAATTCCATCTGGCCGGCGGCTACGACTACACCAGCAACGCCATCGAGGCCAGCTTTCCGGACGGGCTGGACGTCGAAGTCTTCCGCTTCTCCTGCCTCGCCGACGCCTGGCGCGAAGCGACCCTGACTTCGGAGCGGGAACACGTCACTTCCTTCATCTACCGCCGCCCGGAACGCTATCGCATCGGCCATTTCAAGCAGGCGGAAGACCTCTCCTGGCTGCGCTGGACGGTGGACCAACCGGCCGATTTCGCCATGGTGCAGGCGGTCTACGAGGCTCTCTACCCGGCCAATCCCCAGTTCACCACGGCGGATGTGCTCCGCTTCCTGGCCGGCCACCCGGACATTGCCCGCCTCAACGCCGACATCACCCGCAACGAGGGCTATCTCAAGTCCCTGGCCGCCGACCGGGACATCCCCTCCACCGAAAGCCTTGCCTCATGAGCCACCGCTACGCCCTCTCCGAACAGTTCCTCGAACGCGCCCTGCGCACCATTCCTCTCGGTTCGCAGACCTTCAGCAAGAGCAAGACGCAGTACCCCTTCGGCGTCTCGCCCTACTTCATCACCCGGGGCCAGGGCGCCCGGGTATGGGATGCCGACGGCAACGAATACCTCGATTTCATCAACAGCCTGGCCGCCATCACCCTTGGCTACAACGACCCGGATGTCACTGCCGCCGTCCAGAAACAACTGGCGCAGGGCGTCATTTTCTCCCTGCCCCACCCGGTGGAAATGGAAGTCGCCGAGCGCATCGTCGACCTGGTGCCCTGCGCCGACATGGTCCGCTTCGGCAAGAACGGCTCCGACGCCAGGGCTGGCGCCATCCGCCTGGCCGGCGCCCATACCGCTCGCGACCGGGTGGCGGTATGCGGCTACCATGGCTGGCAGGACTGGTACATCGGCTCCACCGCCCGCCACCGGGGGGTGCCGCAGGCAGTGCGCGATCTCACCCACACTTTCGCCTACAACGACCTCGATTCCCTGGAAAAACTGCTGCTCGCTCACCCCGGCGAATTCGCCGCCGTCATTCTCGAACCGATGAACGTTTTCGAGCCGCTGCCCGGCTTCCTCGAGGGTGTCGCTCGCCTCACCCGCAGCCACGGCGCCCTGCTGGTTTTTGACGAAACCATCACCGGCTTCCGTTACGCCAACGGCGGCGCCCAGGAACTGTTCGGCGTCACTCCTGACCTCGCCACCTTCGGCAAAGGGCTGGCCAACGGCTACCCGGTCTCCGCCGTGGCCGGTCGGCGGGATTTGATGCAACTGATGGAGGAAATCTTCTTCTCCTTCACCTTCGGCGGCGAAACCCTGTCCCTGGCCGCCTCCGCCGCCACCCTGGACAAACTCGGGCGCTGCAAGGTCACCGCCCACCTCGCCGCCCTCGGCACCCGGCTGATGGCCGGCATCCGCGAACGCATCGCCCGCCATGGTGTGGAAGAACTGCTCGCGGTGGCCGGCCACCCCAGCTGGTCCTTCCTGCTCATCAAGGACACGCCGCTGGCCAGCCAGTGGGCGACCAAGACCCTCCTCCTGCAATCCCTTTTCGAGCGCGGCGTCTTGAGCCTGGGCACCCACAACCTGTCCTACGCCCATTCCGAGGCCGACATCGACCGCCTGCTGGCGGTGTATGACGAAATTTTCCCCCTGCTCAGGGCCGGCGCGCTGGAGGGACGCATGGCAGAACTGCTGCGCTGCCCGCCGCTGGAACCGCTGTTCAAGGTGCGCTAGGCCGTGTTCGTCGTCTTCCGCACGGATGCCAACGCCACCATCGGCACCGGCCACGTCATGCGCAGCCTGGCTCTGGCCGGGGCGCTGGCGCGGCGCGGCGCCCGCTGCCTTTTCCTTTGCCGGGAAGCCGGCCTGGGGACGCTGGCGGAGCGCATCCGGGGCGAGGGTCATCAACTGGCGCCCCTGCCGGAAGAGCGTGCCGTCCCAGCCGACGATCTTGCCCACGCCGCCTGGCTGCCCCACGGGCAGGCGGCCGACGCCACGGCCTGCCTCAACCTTCTGGCCAACCACCCCCGCCCGGACTGGCTGGTCGTCGATCACTATGCTCTCGATGCCCGCTGGGAATCGGCCCTGCGCCCGGCCAGCGAACAACTGCTGGTCATCGATGACCTGGCCGACCGCCAGCACAACTGCGATGCCCTGCTCGACCAGAACCTGCGCCCGCCATCGGCGGCCAATCCCTACCCGGCGCTCACCCCGCCCGCTTGCCGTCACCGGCTTGGCCCCCGTCATGCCCTGCTCCGCCCGGAGTTTGCCGCTGCCCGCCCATCCCGGTCCCGGCAAGAAACCGCTTCACCGCGCCTGCTGGTCATGTTCGGCGGTGCCGATAGGGAAGACCTCACTGGCCGCACCCTCCGCCTACTCGCCACCGACGCCCCCGACATGGCGGTTGCGGTGGTCATCGGCCCGCTTTATGCGCATCGGGAGACGCTCGAGCAAAGCCTGGCCGCCTTGCCGAAATCGGTTCTCCACGTCGCCCCGGAGCAGCTTGCAACGCTGATGACCAATACGGATCTGGCCGTGGCCAGCCCCGGCACCACCAGTTGGGAGCGCTGTGCCCTGGGCCTGCCGTCCATCACTCTGGCAGTCGCCGACAACCAGGTGCCCCTGGCCGAGGAACTGGCCCGATGCGGCGCCCAGCTTTTCCTCGGGCGGGCCGAACGGGTCAGCGACGGCGATCTGGCCGCCGCCATTCGCCTGCTGGCCGGCAACCGCCACTGGAGGCAGGCCATGGGACAAGCCGCAGCGGCCATCACCGATGGCCTGGGGGCCGAGCGCGTGGCCAGATTCATGGCCGGCAGCCGGCTCAGCGTCCGCCCGGCCACCCCGGAGGATGCCCGCCTTCTGCACCGCTGGCGGGATGATCCCCGGGTGCGCCAACACGCTTTTGATCCCGCCCCCATTCCCTGGGCGCATCACCAGGCGTGGTTCGAGCAGGCTTTGGCCGACCCGCAGCGCATCCTCCTCATCGGCCGCCTGGGGGAAAGCGCCATCGGCTGCGTCCGCTACGACATTCACGCTGCCCCTCGGGACAACCAGGCCCGCGTTTCCATCTACCTCGACCCGGACCGCCTGGGTGATCGGGTGGCCATGCAGGCCGAAGTGATCATCCA
>CAZHVZ010000021.1:0-6611 GCA_964536245.1 uncultured Rhodocyclaceae bacterium | reverse complement strand
CGGACCGCCTGGGTGAAGGCTTGGCCGTTCCCTTCCTGCTGGCTGCCGATGCCTGGCTGCGCAGTTCCCGTCCTGCCGTCACCCGCTCCATCGCCGAGGTGAAGGCCGACAACGAGGCTTCCCGCCGCGCCTTTCTCGGCGCCGGCTATCAGCTGGACCACAGCGTCTTCATCAAAGAGGAATAGTCATGTCGACTTTCTCGATTGCCAACCGCCCCGTCGGCCCCGACGCACCACCCTTCGTCATCGCCGAAATGTCTGGCAACCACAACCAGTCCCTGGACCGCGCCCTGGCCATCGTCGATGCCGCCGCCGACGCCGGCGCCCATGCGCTGAAGATCCAGACCTATACCGCCGACACCATGACCCTGGACAGCGACCAGGGCGAATTCGTCATCAGCGACCCCAACAGCCTGTGGGCCGGCAAATCCCTGCACAAGCTCTACGACGAAGCGCACACGCCCTGGGAATGGCACGGCCCAATTTTCGCCCGGGCTCGGGAACGAGGCCTGATCCCCTTCAGCACCCCCTTCGACGAAAGCGCCGTCGATTTCCTGGAAAGCCTGGAGGTTCCCTGCTACAAGGTGGCTTCCTTCGAAATGACCGATCTGCCGCTGGTGCGCAAGATCGCCGCCACCGGCAAGCCGATGATCGTCTCCACCGGCATGGCCAACGCGGCGGAAATCGACGAAACGGTACGCACGGCCCGCGCTGCCGGCTGCCGCGACCTGGTGCTGCTCAAATGCACCAGCACCTACCCGGCCACCCCGGCCAACACCAACCTGTTGACCATCCCCAACCTGCGCGAGTGGAGCGGTTGCCAGGTGGGACTCTCCGACCACACCATGGGCATTGGCGCGGCGGTGGCGGCAGTGGCCCTGGGCGCCACGGTCATCGAAAAACATTTCACCCTGGCCCGGGCCGATGGCGGCGTCGATTCGGCCTTTTCCCTGGAACCCGCAGAACTGCGGGCGCTGGTGGTGGAAAGCGAACGCGCCTGGCAGGCTCTCGGGCATATTTGTTACGGGGCCAGCGCCGACGAGCAGAAATCCCTGCAATTCCGTCGCTCCCTCTATGCCGTGGCCGACATAGCGGCCGGTGAGACATTCACCCGGGACAACCTGCGCGCCATCCGCCCCGGACTGGGGCTGGCGCCCAAGCACCTCGACCACCTGCTCGGCAAAACGGCCCGCCGCCACCTGGTGCGGGGAACACCTCTCCGTTGGGATGACCTGTGAGCGCCGGCCTTGCCCAGCGCCTGGCCGCCTGGCAAGCGCCGCCCAGCGCCCCCTGCCGGCTGGAGGCGCTGACGCCGGAAAACCGCCGGCAGTGGTCGGCCCTCCTCGAACAGTTGCCCGACCAGCCGGTGGGCTACGATCTTTGCCACGGCGACTACCAGCACTGCTACTTTGCCTCGGCCTTTCCCCTTTACCGGCGCCTCGACTTCCTCGTTTTCCGGGATGACCAGCCGCTCGGCATCTGGCCGCTGGGAGTTTTTGGCGAGGAAGGAAAGCTTCGCCTGTCGAGCCACGTCAACGGCGCCCTCGGGGTTGCCCCGCCCCTGCTCTTTCCCGGCCTCTCCGAAAAGCAGGAAAAAGCCGTCTGCCGAACCTGGCTGGGCGTCATCGCCAGTCTCTGTGACGACCTGGACATTACCTCGGTCGATTTTCTTTCGCCGCCGCTGAGCGGCCTGTTACCCCACTGGCACGGCGTGGTCATGGGGATGGGGGCTACTTTCGGCGGACAACACCGGCTGGTGGCCGACCTCACCCTGCCGGAGACCGATTACCACCGCCGCCTGCGGAAGAGTTACAAGGCCTTGATCAACAGCGCCGCCAGATCCTGGCAGCTGACCATCGACAGCCAGGGCGATCCGGAGCATTTTGCCGCTTTTCAACGCCTGCACGAGGAAGTTGCCGGTCGCAAGACCCGCCCGGAAGCCACCTGGCAACACCAGTTCGCGGCCATTGCCGGACAGCGCGCCTTTGCCCTTTACCTGCACGACGGCGACCGGAAACTGGTCGGGGCCAGCCTCTTCAACTGTAGCCGGGACGAAGCCTATTACGCTGTCGGCGCCTACCGGCGGGAGCTGTTCGACCAGCCCCTGGCCCATCTCAACGTTTATGCCGCCATCGGCCATGCCCGGCAACGCGGCATGAGCCGGATGATCCTCGGCCAGCGGGCTTATCCGGGCGATTGGCAGACACCCAACAGCAAGGAAGAGCAGATTGCCTTTTTCAAGGAAGGCTTTGCCACGGGGATGCAGGTACAGGCCTTGCTTCGGACAGACGGGAACCGCCTGGCGGAGATGATGTCGACAAAAATAGTCGACTATTCTCCCGACCAGGCCTTAACCTGAGAACAAATCTGCCGATAACCTGAAAAACCCCAACGCAAGGAGACATCATGAAAGTGCTATTTGTTTATCCCGAGCATTATTTGAATATCGGGATACCGGGCGGCATTGCCATCTTGTCGGCCATCCTCAAGCGCGGCGGGCATCAGGTTGCCGTTTTCGACACCTGCTTCCTGAAAACGGTACCGGATACGGTCAGTGCCAGCGAACTCCATGTCGCCACCCACGGCGGCACCAAGGACTACGACAAGGCCGGCGTGCAGGTTTTCCGCAAGACTGCCTACACCATCGAAGACCTGGTCCGGGACGACCCGGTGGTCACCCACCAGGGCGAGTTCCAGAAGCTGATCGACAGCTTCCAGCCGGACCTGATTGCCGTTTCGGCCATGACTTCGACTTTCGACTTCGCCCTCGACCTGCTGCGCCAGGTGCATTACGAAGTGCCAGTGATTGTCGGCGGTGTGCACGCCACCATCGCCATCGACGACTGCATGGCCCAACCGGAAGTGGATATCGCCTGCATCGGCGAAGGGGACGAAGCCCTGCTCGAACTGTGCAACCGCATGGACAAGGGCGAGGATTACCACGACATTCCCTCCCTCTGCTTCCGCCTGCCCGACGGCAGTATCCGCAAAAATGAACTGGGGCCGCTCACTGACGTCAGCACCCTGCCCTGCCCCGACTGGGGCCTCTTCGACAGCCGCCACCTGTACCGTCCCTTCGATGGGCAGATTTACGTCGGCTCCTTCTACTCGCAATCGCGAGGCTGCCCGATGCAGTGCACCTACTGCATCGACCCGACGGTTTCCAAGATGGTCGGCGGAGCCAAAACCTACTTCCGCATGCAGCCGCCGGAAGTCACCCTGGCTCACCTGACCGAACTGAAGGAAAAATTCGGCGCCACCTGGTACAAATTCACCGACGACACCTTCCTCCTGCCCTCGGTGGAGCACCTGGAAAAAGTGGGCGAAGGGCTGAAAAAGCTGGGCATCCAGTTCGCCTGCTCGGTCATGCCCAACACCATCACCGAGGAGAAGGTGGCCCTGGCCAAGGACATGGGCTGCGTCGCCATGAGCGTAGGCGTGGAAAGCGGCAACGAGGGCATCCGCAAGATGATCCGCCGCAACTACCGCGACCAGACCCTGATCCGTAACCTGAAGATCGTCACCGACCACGGCATCCGCCTGTCCACCTTCAACATCATCGGCTTCCCCGGCGAAACCCGGGAAAATGTTTTCGAAACCATCGAACTCAACCGCCAGCTGGGCACCAACAGCTGCAATGTGTATATCCTCTTCCCCTACCCCGGAACGGCCATCCAGAAGGAATACGACATTCCGCTGCGCCGCCCGGACGGCAAGATCCTGCCTGTTTCCGAGGCTAAAAACCTCGGCCTCTCGTCCATGCTTCCCGCCGAACTGGAAGGCTTGCAGAACACCTTCAACCTCTATCTGACCCTGCCCAAATCCCTGTGGGGCATCATTCAACTGGCCGAACACCATTACGCCAACGGCGAGGACATTCACGCCATTCTCAAGGCCTATTCCGTGGCGGTTCTCACCGACGCCTCGCCTGAACACACTGAACTCAAACCACGGCAGGCAGCCAGGGTCGGCCATTCCGAATTGCGCTCCGCCCGGATTCCCGGCCTATTGACGCGCCTGCTCGACCTGCCGCTCGACAATGATGAACTGGCAACCGTCGTTGCCGGACTGGAAGCCCTCTACCAGGCAGAATGTGCACAAGAGCAGGAGCTGGCACTGGCCTGAACGGAACCTGGAAACCAATTCGCCCCATCGGACCAGCGCTTCCGGTATGCTTTCACTTTACCCAATTTAGAACCCGCCTCGCTCCCGAGGCGGGCAACTTTTTTTGCGACCATGATGAACGACACTCCGGATATCCAGCCCGACCTTGATGCGCCCGAAACCCCTGATGTGGAATACACCCCGCTCCAGGAATCCGTCCGCCTCAAGCTGCTGGCCACCTACCAGGCCAACCTGATTTTCTTCCAGGAAAAATTCCCGTACGTGTACGAGGAGTTGATGAAATGCGACCCGGTCTGCCCGTTTGCCATGGAAGAGGACGGTTCGCTGTGGATCACGCACAAGTCCCACGAGGGCAGCGCCGCCTATTTCAAGGAACTGGGCAAGCTCCAGTACAGCCTCTTCGACGATCCCAAAACCCGCCCCCGCGTCACCACGCCGACCCGCTATTTGCAGGATGAAACGCTGGCCGCGCCGCACATGACCAATCCGCACTTCTACTTCCCGGTCGAACCGCAATACCGTTTCGACCTGATCCGGGGCTTCAAGGAGTTATGTCCGGATTCCGAGCAGTGGTCACCGGGGCCGGACTTCGGCGAGCGGAAACTGCCCATTGCCATCACTTTTGGCGTCGGTTTCGGCCACGACGTCCAGCTCATTATCGAAAACTACGAAATCCGGCACTTCATCATCATCGAACCGGACATTCAGAACCTTGATCTCTCGCTTTATTTTGTCGACTACCTGGAACTGGAAAAGCTCTTCATGTACCGGGGCGGGCGCCATTTCACCATTCTCACTTCGGCAGATACCAAAGTGCTGGCCAACGACCTGCTGGTGGCCATCCGCTACCACTGGCCGCCCTATTTCGCCCGGGGTATCGCCATGCACTTCAACGACTACAAGTCGGATGAGGTCAAGGAAATCTGGTCGATCCTATCCACCGACATGTTCAAGCTCTACGCCGGCTGGGGATTTTTCGACGACGAAGTGCTTTCCCTGCTGCACTCGGCCCAGAACGCCCTGCGCGGCTTCCCCCTGTGCGTGACCGAACACAAAGCCACTGACAAGGGTACGACTGCCTTCGTGGTCGGCTCCGGCCCGTCCCTGGACAAACTCTGGCCCCTGATTGAGGAATACCGGGATCAGGTCGTCGTCATCTGCTGCGGCTCGGCAGTCAGCGCCTTCATGAAAAAAGGGATCAAGCCCGATTTCCATATCGAAATCGAGCGTACCGACTTCACCTACGAATTCCTCTCCGACGAACGGGTGCGGGAATTCCTCAAGGACGTCCCCCTCCTCTTCCTCTCGCTCATTCCTCCCGGCTGCTTCAACTTCTCCAACAAGCCGATGATGATCCTCAAGGACATCGATGGCGGCACCCAGATTGTCGATATCGAAAACAAGTTCCCGCGCTTCTTCACCGGCCCGACGGTCACCAACGCCGGCACCGATTTTGCCCTGCGCATGGGTTTCGAAGAGATTTACCTGCTCGGCGTAGACGTCGGCTACCCCAAGGAGGGGCTGCACCACTCGAAAATGAGCTTCTATTACGAGGAAGACCACGAGCATTCGACCAGCAACGTCGCGCGTATCGTCAAGGAAACCCACGAGTCGATGAAGCAGACCATCACCGTCCCCGGCAATTTTGCCGACGAGGTGGAAAGCAACTTCATCTTCATCCAGTGCCGGGACATGATCTCCCAATCCATCCGCATCAATGGCGATGGCAAACGGGTATACAACCTCAACGACGGCGCCAAGATCAACCGGGCAGAACCCCTGCCCATGGAAGAGGTCAACATCACCTCCACGGCAGCCGACCGGCAACGCTCACTGGAGCGGATCGCTGCCTGCTTCTCCACCGACTATCCGCAGGACGTAGCAACCAATCTGGGTTACCTCGCCGGCCAGCTGGAAGCGGTGCACGCCGACGTGCGCGACATCTTTTCCCGTCCGCTCAACAACAAGATGGATATCGTCGACACCCTGCGCGACCTGTCCGACTATCTGTTCGCCAAGAAACACGCCAGCACAGCCGTCTTCCCCATGTTGCGCGGATCGCTCTACCATCTCTGCCACTTCTTCTACGAGTGCGTCACCCTCGTCCCCGATCAGGAAACCGCCGTTCGCTACGGCAGGATAGGTTTTGACACCATCCTGGCTTTCCTGCTCGGTGGGCGGGAAGTGATCCTGCAAATACCGGAGGAAGCCAAACGCAGATTGGCCGCCCTGAATGCAGAAAGTGCCGCAGCAACAGCCCAGAAGCCTGCCAAACGAAAAACCGCCGCAGCCAAACCGGAAAAAAGCACCGGGGCAGCATCAAAAAAAGTCTAAAGTATTCACCAACCGTGTCGTAAACAAACTCAGCAGGAAGTCATTCACGCCGGCCCCTCTCCCCCGGCAACTGGACAACCCGGAATGAAAGGAAACAAATCATGACACAAGTTATCAACACCAACGTTGCGTCCCTGAACTCCCAACGCAATC
>CAZHVZ010000020.1:32126-36156 GCA_964536245.1 uncultured Rhodocyclaceae bacterium | reverse complement strand
GGCCACTTACCTTGGCTGCCTGATGCACAAGACGCCGGGCGGTATCATCGCCGGGGTGCTTTTCGTGTTGCCCTCGCTGTTCATCCTCATTGCCCTGTCTTGGGTGTACATCGCTTTTGGCGAGACGCCTCTGGTTGGCGGGCTGTTTTACGGCATCAAGCCTGCGGTGACGGCCATTGTGGTCCAGGCGGCACACCGCATCGGCTCCCGTGCCTTGAAAAACAATTTACTGTGGGCGATTGCGGCGGCATCCTTCGTTGCCATCTTTGCCCTCGATGTACCCTTCCCGGCCATTGTTGCCGTGGCGGCCCTGATCGGCTATGGCGGCGGACGGCTGGCGCCGGCCAAGTTCAAGGCCGGTGGCGGTCATGGTCCGCGCGCACAATCCTTCGGTCCGGCTTTGATCGACGATACAACGCCAACCCCGGAACACGCTCTCTTTCGATGGTCGCGTTTTTACCAGGTGGCAGTCATGGGCGGTTTGCTGTGGCTCGTTCCCATGACTTTGCTCATGCTTTTCTTCGGCTGGGAACACACCTTGACCCAGATGGGCTGGTTTTTCACCAAGGCGGCGCTGCTCACTTTCGGCGGTGCCTACGCAGTGCTGCCCTATGTCTATCAGGGGGCGGTCGGGTACTACGGCTGGCTGACCCCGACCCAGATGATCGACGGCCTGGCCCTGGGTGAAACCACCCCGGGGCCGCTGATCATGGTCACCACCTTCGTCGGTTTCGTCGGCGGCTACGTCAAGGCGGTATTCGGCCCGGACAGCCTGTTCCTGGCCGGAGCGGCGGCAGCGTGCCTGGTCACCTGGTTTACCTTTCTGCCGTCTTTCGTTTTTATCCTGCTCGGTGGTCCCTTGGTGGAAACCACCCATGGCAATCTGAAATTCACCGCGCCTCTGACCGCCATTACGGCAGCGGTGGTGGGGGTGATTCTCAATCTGGCGGTGTTCTTCGGCTATCACGTTCTCTGGCCGAAAGGCCTGGGTGGCGCTTTCGACTGGGGTTCGGCAGTGATCGCCGTGGCGGCCGCCATTGCTCTGTTCCGTTTCAAACAGAGTGTTATCCATGTCATTGCGGCTTGCGCCGTGGCCGGTTTGTTGTTCCGCTGGCTCAGTTAACCGGGGAAAGCCGTGCTCCGCCGCCTGCTTCTGCCCGAAGGCGCCCAAGCCTTTGCTCTGCCTCTGCTCCAGGGGCGGGCCTTGCGGGCCTTTGCCGACGGCTACGTGGCAGTGCTGCTGCCGGCCTATCTCCTGGCACTGGGATTCGGTCTCTGGGAGGTCGGCCTCCTGGCCACCGCCACACTTCTCGGCTCGGCCCTGACCACGTTGGCCGTCGGTGCCTGGGGGCACCGTTTCCATAAACGCCGGTTTCTATTTGCTGCGGCCGGGCTGATGGCATGCACCGGTTTTGCTTTTGCTGCCGGTTCGGCTTTTTGGCCGCTGCTGCTGATCGCCTTTATCGGCACGCTGAATCCGAGTTCTGGCGATGTCAGCCTCTTTCTTCCGCTCGAACACGCTCGCCTGGCGGAAGCTGCCGAAGGGGAGACGCGGACTTTCCTGTTTGCCCGTTACAGCCTGCTTGGCTCCCTGTTTGCCGCCGTCGGAGCATTGGCAGCGGCTATTCCGGAACAGATCGCTGCGGTGACCGATTTGTCCCGGCTTGATACCTTGCGCCTGATGTTCGCCCTCTACGGTGGCGTTGGCTGTGCCGTTTGGCTGCTATACCGCCAATTGCCGGAGCCGCAACCGGAGGAACGGCAACCGCCGGCACCCCTGGGGCCTTCCCGCCCGGTGGTGTGGCGACTGGCGGCGCTGTTCTCGGTGGATTCCTTTGCCGGGGGCTTGGTGGTCAATTCCCTGCTGGCCCTTTGGTTGTTTGAACGTTTTCATCTTTCTTTGGCCAGTGCGGGCCTGTTTTTCTTCTGGACCGGGTTGTTTTCAGCCGCATCGCAGTTGGCCGCCCCGCTTCTGGCCAGACGCATCGGCTTGCTCAATACCATGGTGTTTACCCACATTCCAGCCAGTGTGTGCCTGATTGCCGCAGCCTTTGTTCCGGATATGGAGCTTGCCCTGGGCTTGCTGATCGTTCGTTCGCTGTTGTCTCAAATGGATGTTCCGGCCCGGGCGGCTTTCGTCATGGCCGTGGTGACGCCTGCCGAAAGAGCTGCCGCTGCCGGGTTCACCAACGTTCCCCGCAGCCTGGCTGCAGCGGCGGGGCCAAGCCTGGGGGGAGTTTTGTTCTCGATGGGCTGGCTGGCGCTTCCGCTGGTGGCCTGCGGCCTACTCAAAATATCCTACGATTTGGCCCTCTGGCGGGCTGTTCGGAAGGTGCGCACCAATAGCCAGTGAGCATTTCCGTAATTATCCTGGATGGCTAACCACGGGTCTTCCGAATATCGGGGAATAAGGCTTATAAAAATAAGTGCTTAGTAAATGAAAAATTGATATGTTGCGGTGCACCATTTGGCTTGGAATTGGTTTACAATGAGACCCAGCACACAACCCACCGTCGATTCTTACCTTTAGGAGATTTCCATGTCCGTCAATCCCGAGCAATTCGCCGCCGCCAACAAGGCTGCCATTGATTCCCTGCTGTCCGTCGCCAATACCGCTCTGGCTTCTGCCGAACGTATCGCCAGCCTCAACCTGAATACCGCCCGTTCCGCCATGGAAGACTCCGTTTCCGGCGCCAAGGCGCTGATGGGTGCCAAGGATGTTCAGGAAGCCCTGTCCATCCAGGCTTCCCTGGCTCAGCCGAAGGTCGAGCAGGCCGTTGCCTACTCCCGCTCCGTGTACGAAATTTCTGCCCAGACTCAGGAAGAGCTGACCAAGCTCATCGAAGCCCAGTTCGGCGATTTCCGCAAGACCACCGCCAGCTTGCTGGAAAAGGCCGCCAAGGCTGCTCCCGCCGGTTCCGACATTGCCGTTGCCGCTGTGCAAAGCGCCATCGCTGCCGCCAACTCTGCTTTTGACAACATGAACAAGGCAGCCAAGCAGGTCGGCGAACTCGCCCAGGCCAATATCGCTGCAACGACCAGCGCTGCGGCCAAGGCAACCAGCAAGAAAGCCGCCAAGTAATCCGCTTTCTTTCGTCACAAAAAAACCCGCGATTTTCGCGGGTTTTTTTGTGGCTGCCTTCTGCGTCTCATGCCGGCTCGCCACATTTTTTGGCAATCCAGTCTTTGGCCTGGTCGCGTAACCGGATGGATTTTGCAAAATCCTCGCCCAGGGCGCTGTCGGCAGGCAATGGCTGGCAGATGACGAGGGAGACAGGGCTTGGATGCGGCATCCACTCTCCGTCCGGGAGCGCCTGCCGGCTGCCGCAGACGGCGACCGGAACGATGGCCGCGTCGGTTGTCACGGCAGCCGCAAAGGCTCCCAGGTGAAAAGGCAGCAATCCCGGACGCCGGGTGAAGGTGCCTTCCGGGAACACCGCCAGGGAATGCCCGGCGGCAATCACCTGCGGCAGACGGGAGGCATCGGCGGTACTTTGCAGGGGATCGCTGCGTTCGACAAAACAGGTGCCGAGCCTTGTCAGATAAATGCGCGGCAGCCAGTGATCAAGCAGTTCCCGTTTGGCGACAAAGCGGTAGGGGCGGGGGAGGGCAGCCATGAGCAGCAGGCCGTCCAGGTAGCTGGCGTGGTTGGCGACCAGGATATGGGGCGAGTCCGGGGGGAGCAGTTCCTGGCCGATGACGCTCACCGGCCAGCCGGCCAGCCGGAGATAGAGTCGGGCGGCGCCATGATTGAGACGCCAGGCCGTTGCCGGTTTTCGGGTACAGGCGGTCAGGCACCACACCGGCGGGGCGACGAGGCAAAGCGCCAGCCAGGCCCGATAGCCGAACAGGAGTTCCTTCAGCTGCCATGTGGCGCGTCGATACCGGAGGAGCAGACTGGCGCCGGCCAGGCGAAGAAACTGGCTGGCCGGGGAAGGAGGGGGCTGACCAATGGTTCCGTTTTCGTAGCGTTCCCGGCAGGCGGCACGGCGCAGCTTGCCGCTGGAGGTTTTGAGAACGCCCTGGGCCG
>CAZHVZ010000020.1:28964-32116 GCA_964536245.1 uncultured Rhodocyclaceae bacterium | reverse complement strand
TTTTGGTTTCGGCAAGAATGCCCAGTTTTTCGGTACCGCTCTCCCGGTCCGGGCTGCCGAAAACGACAACACAGCCGTTGCGGCCCCCGGCGACATTGCCGACCGCCGATTCAATTTCATGGGGGTAGAGGTTGCGGCCGCCACGTATGATGATGTCCTTGCTGCGCCCGGTCAGGTAGAACTCTCCACCGGCAAGGTAGGCCCGGTCACCGCTGTCCAGCCAATCCCCGTGGTGCAGGCGGGCACTTTCTTCCGGTTTGCGAAAGTAGCCGGCGGTGGCGGATGGCCCCCGGAAAAACAGTCTTCCTTCCTGCCGCTCCTTCACTTCCCGGTCGTCCTCATCGACGATGCGGACTTCATGGCCCGGCAAGGGAAAGCCACAGGCAACAAATACGAGAGCCGTTGCATCATCGGGTTCAGCCGGAACGGCGCGTCCATGGCGGCTGAATGCCTCCCGGCGCAGCCGTTCGTGGCGAGGCCCGCGACCGGGTGGCGGAAGCAGCAGGCCGACGGTGTTTTCGGCCAGGCCGTAGACCGGAGCCAGGGCTTCCCGCCGCAGCCCGCACGGGGCAAAGCGACTGGCGAAGCGCTCGAGGGTTTCCGGGCGCACCGGCTCGGCGCCGTTGGCCAGAAAGCGCAGGGACGAGAGATCAATGCCGTGCAGCGTGGCATCGTCAATGCGTCGGCAGCACAGTTCAAAGGCAAAGTTCGGCGCTGCCGCCAGGGTGCCCTGATAGCGCTGGATGGCCAGTAGCCAGCGTTCCGGCCTGGAGAGAAAACTGAGCGGTGACATCACCACAAACCGGTTGCCGAAATACAGGCTGGCCAGCCAGGCGCTGATCAATCCCATGTCGTGGTACAGCGGTAGCCAACTGACCACCACGTCGGCAGCGGTCATGTGCAAAGCAGTGCCGATGGCGCGGATATTGGCGAGCAGGTTGGCGTGGGTGAGAACTACCCCTTTCGGGTCGCCGGTGCTGCCAGACGTGTATTGGATGAAGGCAGTATCCTGCCCCCGTATGGTGACCGGGCCCGGCGGTGAACCCGGTTCCAGCAGGGCGGTGGCAGAGAGGACTTTTTGCAAGGCCGGAACGCCGGCCTCCAACAAATGGGCAACCGGCATCGCTTCGGCAAGGGTGATCAGAAAACGGGTTTCTGCATTGCTCAGAATGCCGGTATGGCGCCTGACGTGCTCTTCAATCTGGGACAGGCGGGCGGGCGGATAGATGGGAACCGGTATGCCGCCGGCCAGAAGGATTCCGAAATAGGTGTAAAAGTATTCCGGGCTGGTGGGCAGCATGATGGCAACCGTCTGGCCGGCCAGCATGCCTGCTGTTTGCAGGTTGCCGGCAATGGCCAGGGAGTGTTCACGCAGTTGCCGGTAGGTGATCTGCTCCTCGCCATTTTCCGGCAGGTAGGTGATCTGGATTTCGTCCGGGTGGTGATGGGCATGCCAGTCGAGAACCTGATTGAGGGTTTCAGCCTGCTCGGGTGGTTCGCTTGCCGGCCCGCTCCCGGTTTTTTGCGGTGGCCTGGGGAGCCAACTTTCGAGGGCGATTCCTGCCGATGGCGCGGTGTCAATGAACGGGAGGAATTCCCGTGGTGAGGTGACTTCCTGCAAGGCGTTCTGCGCAAGGCAGACGCCAAAGGCGCGTTCGATACGGGCTACCAGTTCCACCCTGGACAGGCTGTCAAAGCCCAGGTCGCGCTCCAGGGAACTGTCCAGGGTGACCCCTTTACGATTCCGGGGCTGGATGTCGGCGTAGGTGTCGGCCACCACTTCGAGTAACCGGGCAGCCCGTTCGTCTCCGGCTGTCGGGGAAGGGGGGGCGGTCATGGCAGGAAACTCTGCCCGTTCAGCCTTTTCCTTCTTCGTAGGCGGAAAGGCTGACTCCGGCATGAGTCAGGTACTCCCTGAGCGCCTTGATGTCCTGTTTGGTGCAGGTGGTGCTGTTGTGGGGGTGGTGAAGAAAGCCTTCCACCTTGTTGAGCACGACTCGAAAGCGCGCTCCGTGGCTGGGTTCCACTTCCGCGCCGAGATGATGCAGCAGGGATTCCACTTCGCGCCAGTGGATGTTGGCGCTGAGCGGATCGTGAAAAATGCTGCGTAGCAGGTTGAGATGTTTGTGGCTCATGGCTTTTCCTGGATTGAAAGACGATAGTACAGCTTGTTCAGGTATTGGGCGCTGGCCTCAATGTCATTCTCCTCCCAGCCCAGGCCGGCAATGTTCTGCCACCGGCGGATTTGCAAGATCAGGCTTGGCCAGTCGCCAACCAGCTTTTGGTCACGCCAATGGATTTCCTTGTTGTGACAGGCGATGCAGTGCAGCGAATACAACATTTCCCCCCGCGAACGCTCCGCCTCAAGCTCGACTGCCGCGCTCGTGAAGGATAATGAGCAAAGCAGAAACAAGGCTGACATACGAGGAATGCCGACACCGATAAAATGCATGATCACTCTTTCACGTATTCCGGATAATAAAAATATAGCTTTCCGGGTGCCGATGTCCATTGTCTTGTTGATGGAGGGGCGCTTTCCCATACGATATCAAGAAATTCTTCCCGATGAAAAACAGAAAAATCCATACCCGAGGCTACCCTGTGGCTTCCCGCTCAGCCAAGGGGGCCATGCTGTTCGTGCATGGCGCCTACGTTAATTCGACCTGCTGGGAATTCAATTTCATCCCCTTCTTTCAACGTCATGGCTATGACTGTTTTACCGTTGACCTTTCCGGGCATGGCGCCAGTGAAGGTCGGGACGACATTGATCACTTCGGTATTGACGACTACGTCGATGATTTGACTGGGGCAGTCCGGGCAATTGACGGCCCGGTGACTTTGGTCGGGCATTCCATGGGCAGCCGGGTCATGGAACGTTTTCTGGAAAAAAACGAGTCGGCTGGCGCCATTTTCTTGTCTCCGGTTCCCACCACCGGCACGGCGGGCAGCGCCGTGCAGCTGACCCTGCGCTATCCGACATTTTTGTCGGCCTTGAGCGAGGCGGTGGCGGGGCGTGTGTCTGACGAGGTTGGCCAGATGATGACCAAGGTCTATTTTTCGCCTCTGGTTTCCCCGGCGGAAGCCATGCGCTACCTGCCCATGGTCGGCCCGGAATCCCGTGTCGACGTGACTCAACGCCACGAACGTCCGCA
>CAZHVZ010000020.1:28256-28954 GCA_964536245.1 uncultured Rhodocyclaceae bacterium | reverse complement strand
CGGCGGGCGGTGATTGAAATGGCGCTGCCGGATGTGCGCTGGCCGGTACGGCGCAAGGCTGTTCCGGCTCTGGTGATCGGCGGTGAAGAGGACGCTGTGTTTTCCTCCTCCATGCTGCATTTCTTTGCCTCGACCTGGAATGCCCGGCTGCGTCGTATTCAGGGGGCAGGCCACATGCTGATGCTGGATCCGCAGTGGGAAATCGTGGCCGGCCAGATGCTGGAGTGGATGGAGCGCAAGCATTCCGGTTAGCCGGCTGCTGAAGCCTGCATCTTCTTGCCGGGCGGATGGCCTCCGGCGTCCGGTTCCCAAGCACCGGAAAACGCCGGGCCTTGAGTTGGCGGCCCGGGGCGCTTGAAGGGTTTTAGGGGCTAGACACCCTGTTTCAGGCTGGCCTGGATAAAGCCATCGAGATCGCCGTCGAGGACGGCCTGGGTGTTGCCGACTTCATGGTTGGTGCGCAGATCCTTGATCCGGGACTGATCCAGCACGTAGGAGCGAATCTGGTGACCCCAGCCGATATCGGATTTGGCATCTTCCAGTTTTTGCTGCTCGGCCTGTTGTTTGCGCAGTTCGTGCTCGTAGAGGCGGGCCCGCAGCATTTTCCAGGCTTCGTCCCGATTGCGGTGCTGGGAGCGGTCATTCTGGCACTGCACGACAATATTGGTCGGGACGTGGGTCAGTCGGACGGCTGAGTC
>CAZHVZ010000020.1:16984-28246 GCA_964536245.1 uncultured Rhodocyclaceae bacterium | reverse complement strand
TGTTGATGTGCTGCCCCCCCGCGCCCGAAGCACGGAAGGTATCGGTTCGCACGTCGGCCGGGTTGATGTCGATTTCGATGGAATCATCGACTTCCGGGTAAACAAAAACGCTGGTAAACGAGGTGTGGCGCCGGGCATTGGAGTCGAAGGGAGATTTGCGAACCAGGCGATGAATGCCGGTTTCGGTGCGCAAGGTGCCGTAGCTGTAGTCACCGGAAAATTTGACGGTGGCGCTCTTGATACCGGCGACATCGCCTTCCGATTCTTCCATGATCTCAACCGCGAAGCCCATGCGCTCGCCGTATTTGACGTACATGCGCAGGAGCATCGAGGCCCAGTCCTGCGCTTCGGTGCCGCCGGCCCCGGCCTGGATTTCCAGGAAGCAGGGATTGGGGTCCTGGGGGTTGTTGAACATGCGGCGAAACTCAAGGTTGGCAACCTTTGCTTCAATTTCGGAGCAATCGGCTTCAACTGCGTGCAGGGTGTCGTCGTCGCCTTCTTCCTTACCCATGTCGAACAATTCGCGACCGTCGTCGAGGCTGTTTTGCACTTCTTCGAGGACGAGAACGATGTTTTCCAGGGATTTTTTCTCGCGACCGAGTTCCTGGGCACGCTTGGCGTCGTCCCAGATTTTCGGGTCTTCCAGTTCCTGGTTGAGGAGAGTCAGACGTTCACGTTTGTGATCGTAGTCAAAGATACCTCCGCAGCTCGGCGGCGCGCTGCGCCAGATCGTCAAGAGCGTTGGAGATACTGTTCTGCTGTTCGGCTTCCATGGTGTTCGGTTCCGGCAAATTTAAAGACCGTAATTATACCGGCTGAACCTCCCCGTATTCGGGCCGGATCTCCCGATTGCTGGACAATCTACTCCGGAAAACGATGTTTTTTATCTGGTTGGCAACGATGTGATGAATACTGTGGCAGATTTATCGCTGGAGGCGGGCAGTTCGTTCTATTGTGCACCCGTAAACCAGAATGTGGTGCCTAGAATAGCAAAAATGAAAAAAGCACACTAACCGACCATTTTTGAAAGCTTTCCGATTGTCCAGTTCGACCATTTCTGACCCAAAACAGCGTATTCGGCTTGAGTCCTTGCGTTACCTGATGTCCGTCGCCCATCTCGGGGGATGGGCCACTTTTGCCGGAACGTTTTTGGTTGGATTCTGGCTGCGCGATACGGTGCCTGTTGCACTGCTGACGGCATGGGTATTGGCCATGCTGATTGTGACAACGGCGCGGTTCGTGGTGCTGATTCGTTTCAAGAGAAAATTTGTCGGGGAGCATCCCCGGCGGTGGGAGTACGCCTATGCCGCAGTGGTGACCGGGAGTGGTCTGCTGTGGGGGCTGCTGGCCTGGATGCCGGTAAATGTACAGGTGGACCAGCATCTTTTTTTGACTTCGACTCTTTTATTTGCCGTCCTGATGGCTGGCAGCACGGCCATGGTAGCCAGCCGGGCGGCCTTCGTAGGCTTTGTCCTGGCGATTGAGTTGCCTCTTGCCTCGCGTCTGGTGTCTCTTGATTCCGAACGGGCAACCCTGATGGGCTGGGGGCTTTGCCTGATTACCATCATGATGGTGGGTTTCTTTCTCACCCAGAGACGTTTTCTTCTCAGCAGCTTGCAGGATCAGTACCGGAATGAATTGTTGCTGCAAGAACAGCAGGTCATTTTTGAATCGGCTTCCGAGGGAATCGTTCTGATAAAGCCCAAACCCTACTATGTGGTGAGTTGTAACCGGCGTTTCGCCGAATTGCTTGCTTACCCGATGGACAATATTGTCGGAATGCCTCCCAGAAACTGGTACGAGCACCGGGAAGAGTGGGAAAGCGTGGTGCGGGAGTCGCAGCCGGTGATCGAGCGGGGCGAGCGCTTTGTCGGCACCTTTTATCTCACAACCGCAACCGGCGGTCGTTTTCTCGCCGAGGCTTCGGGAATGGCGGTCGCCGAAGGAAATCCGCAAGCCGGGACAGTCTGGGTCGTGTCGGATGTCACCGAGAGAAGGGCTGCCGAAAAGGCGTTAAAGAAGAGTGAGCAGCGTTTCCGGGATCTGGTGAAACTCTCTTCCGATCTCTACTGGGAGCAGGATGCCAACTACCGGTTCACTCATTTTGACGGCCCGACCGACTTCACCAGCAAGCTTCCCATTGATCGTGTTCTAGGCCGTACGCGCTGGCAGGCGCAGGATATCCTGGACGTGCCCGAAACAAAATGGCGGGATCACATTGCGACCCTCAATGCGCGGCAGGCATTCCGCGATTTTGTCTACCAGATCAACGGGCGGTGCGCTGAAAAATATTGGCTCAGTGTCAGCGGAAAGCCCATGTTCGATGACAATGGTGTATTTGTCGGGTACTACGGAACTGCCAGCGATATTACCTTGCGCGTTGAAGCAGAAGAGCGTTATCGCCACCTTGCCAACCATGACCCGCTCACGGGCTTGCCCAATCGCCGGTTATTTGCCGACCGTGTTGACCAGGCAATTCGGTCGGCTTCCCGAGGTGGCAGGGGCGTGGCGGTTCTTCTGCTTGATCTGGATGGATTCAAACAGGTGAATGATGACTATGGGCACGCCGCCGGTGATCGGGTGCTGACCGATGTGGCGACCCGCTTGCGGACCGTGGTTCGCGATGCGGATACGTTGGCCCGGCTGGGCGGGGATGAGTTTGTCGTTTTGCTGGCCGAAATTGGCGGCCCGGAAGATGCCTTGAAGGTGGCCGAAAAAATCATCAAGGCCGTTGCAGAGCCGTTTATTGACGGGGAGCATACCTATCAAATTGGCACCAGTGTCGGAATCAGCCTGTTTCCCGATCATGGGCAGAGTGTGGAAGTTCTTCTGCATCGCGCCGACAATGCCATGTATCACAGCAAGTTTTCCGGGGGCGGTACGGCTCATCTGTTCGATCAGGGGATACTTAACTAGTGCTCAGCTCGGGTACTGGCCGGACACTGCGTAAGTGCCGGATAGGTGCCGTTTGCCGGGTATCAGCGCGGCAAAGACAAAACTGTCGCGAGGATGCGCCACAAGGCCGGCAGGGCAAGGGCAGACCTTCGTGCCGCGCCCTTTGCGAAGCCCACGACAAGCTTAAGCGCCCTGGCTTTCAGGTTGTGGTGTCGTGGTGGACGCCAGGCGTCGACGGGGGACTTGATTTTCGTCCAGCAACCGTTCTATGCGGGCAAAGACTTCGAAGCGGGAAAAGGGTTTTTTCATGAAATCGTCGGCTCCGACCCGGCCACCGAAGAATTGTTCAGTGGCTTGTTCGTTGCCGCTGATCATGATCACCGGAATGTCCCGTGTCTGTGGGTCGCGCCGCAAGGCACGCAAAGCGGCAAAACCGTTCATGCCGGGTAATACGATGTCGAGGAAGATGAGGTCTGGCCGTTCCTCCTTGGCTAACTCCAAGCCTTTCTCGGCATCCAGGGCTTCAAGGGTCAGGTAACCTGCCGAGCGCAGTATTTTTTTCAGGGCCGCGACAATGGTTCGGGAGTCATCGATGATCAGGGCGCGGGTGTCCTCCCGGGCATTGATACGGGGCCGCGCTCTCCGTTCGACCTCAATTTCCGCTTCCTCGCCGACCGGGATGGCAATGGGAGCAACGGGCTCGTCGGTTTTTCCGAAAAATCCGCGAATTCTGTCAAATAGTCCCATAAATGTTCCCGTAGTAGGTGTTGTGACGCAGCGTGTTGTTGCCGTGGACTTGCTTAGTGGTTACGGGCTTCCAGCCAGTGTTGCACCAGGGTGACGTCTTCTTCGCTCAACAGGCCGGCGGCTCCCCTGAGCTTGAGTCGGGACAAGACATAGCCGTACCTGGCCTGGGATAGATCCCGTTTGGCCGAGAAAAGCAATTGCTGGGCGTTGAGCACGTCGAAACTGGTTCGCACACCGGCTTCCTGCCCTTTTTTGGCCGAGTAGAGGGCAAGTTCATTAGATTTGACGGCTTGTTCCAGGGCTTTCACCTGAGCCACGCCATTGACCACATTGAGATATTCCTGGCGTGTTTGCAGGGTGACGCTGCGTCGAGTGGTTTCCAGATCGTGGCGGGATTTTTCCTTGTTGGCCGAGGCCTGATTGGCCCGACCCTGGGTTGTGCCACCGGAAAAGAGCGGTATGGATACCTGGAGGCCGATGCGGTTGTTCCAGGTAGCGCTGTCAATCATGGTGAAACTGGGATCCTGGTCACGCCCCCGGGAGGCAACCAGGTCTACCGTCGGCAAGTGTGCGGCTAGACTCTTGTAAACTTCCTGTTCGGATACATTCAAGGCGGCTTCGCGGGCTTTCAGGGCGGGGTTGTTCTCCTGGGCAAACTCCAGCCAGTTTTCCACATTGGCCGGTTCCGGCAGTTCCAGCGCGAGCCGGTTGCCGAGCCGGTCTATGGAGCGATATGCCTTGCCGACGAATTGCTCAATGACACGGATTTTGATTTCCAGATTGTTTTGCGCCGCCAATTCCTGGGCGGTGATGGTGTCGTAGCGCGCCTGGGCTTCGTTGATGTCGGTGATGGTGCCTACCCCGGCTTCAAAAAAACGCTTGGCCTGCTTGAGTTGCTCGGAAATCGCCGCCATCTGCTCCGCCGCCAGCGAGACATTGTCTTCTGCCAGCAGTACGTCGAAATAGGCTTGCGACAAACGCAGAATCAGATCCTGCCGGTAGTAGTTCAACTGTTCATCGGCTTGGCGAACCTGCGCCAATGACTGCGTATAGTTGATGATGGTTTGCGGCCGGATCAGTGCTTGCGAAAGGCTCAGTGATGCGGATTTTGCGGTGTATTTGTAATCCTTGTTAATGACATCTCCGGTCGAAGCGTTGCGAAATTCATTGACTGTAGTGCTTCTGATGCTTGAACCGGAAGCGGAAATCTGGGGCAAGAGCTGCCCTCTGGCCTGGGTCACCAAGCTTTGTACGGACTCCCAGTCGGCTTTGGCCGCAGCGTATTGAGGGTCGCTCTGCCTTGCTTCCTGATACAGGGGCTCCAGGCCAATTGCAAAGCTGTTGCTGGTGCCGAAGCTGAGAAAAGCCAGAACGAGTGCAGCTCGGCTTGATCGAAATGACCGGAGGGAGGATGTCGGCTTCACGTTACTGTTCCTTCATTCCGGTGCTGAGGCGGGAAACGAGCGGTTTGAGCAGATATTGCAAGACTGTGCGCTCACCTGTCTTGATGACGACGTCGGTCTGCATTCCGGGTTGAACCTTGATCTTGTTTTTGACCAGTTCCGCTTCCCCTTCCGGGGTGATTTCGATGCGGGCAGAGTAATAGGGCATGCCGGTTCGGGTGTCGGTAATGCGGTCAGCCGATACCTTGGTGAGTTTGCCTTCAATGGTTGGTGTAGCACCGCCACTGGATACGATGCTCAGATGCAGGGTGGCCAGTTGACCAATCTGAACCTTGTCGATGAGGTTGACCGGCAGTTGCGCTTCGACGACCAGGACATCGCCCTCAGGAACAATGTCCATGATGCGGTCACCGGGCCGGATAATGCCGCCGACCGTATGCGCTTCCATGCTGACCACATGGCCGTCAGTGGGCGCCTTGATGACGCAGCGTTCAAACTCTTCGGCAAGGGCTTTCATGCGGTCGGATTGGGTGCCGACTTCACGCTGCATTTCAGAAATTTGCGTCTCGATTTCCTTGCGGACATCCTGCTGGCGTTGCAGCTTGCGCAGTTTGGTCTCGCTGATGGCGGCCTGGGCGCGGGCAATGGCGGCGAGGTCATTGCCACGGTTTCCAGAAATGTCGGCCAGAACGCGCTCCAGTTCGTACAGTTTGTTGCGGGGGACAAAGCCCTCCTGAACCAGATCACGCATGGAGGCCAGCTCCTTGTTGATTAATTCGATTTGGGTTTGCTTTCCCTTCTGAACCGATTCCATACCCTTGATTTGTTGGCCAAGTCCGACAATGGCTTCGTCCATGGCGCCCATTTCGCTACTGAGGGCAAGTTTGCGTGCTGAAAACAACTGCTCCTGGGCACGCATGGCTTCTTCGGCCCGACGGTCAGTCTTGCCGGCTTCGAGCAACTCGTCGGGAAAGGCAACCTTGGCACTATTGCTGCGTTCGGCTTGCAGGCGGGATTCGGTCGCTTTTACCTGGAAATACTGTCCGCGAGTGATGTCGAGTTGTGCTTTGGTATCCGTGTCGTTGAGCCGAATGAGGGTGTCTCCGGCTTTTACCCGGTCTCCCTCAACAACGAGAATAGCCTCGACAATTCCACCCCGGAGATGCTGGATGGTCTTGCGTTTGGTATCAACACTGACGATGCCGCTGCCGGGAACACCTTCGTCGAGCGGGGCGATGCCGGCCCACAGGAAAAAGCCGCCGAATCCGATGATGAGCGTGGCCATCCCGAAGCGGACAATGGGCTTCTCGTCTGTTTCTACTTTCCGTTGCCCGTCTGATGGTGCTTCCCCGTCAGCGATTTCCGTGTTGTCGGGGGTTTTTGAAAACAGGCTGGATATACTTTTGAACATGATCAACTCAGGAATGGGCAGGTTTGGTCAAGGCGGCACGAGATTCGCTGCGCTCTTGCAGGGCCAGAAGAACTTGGTCGCGAGGGCCATAGAACTGGACGGCCCCTTCCACCAATACCAGTAGTTTGTCGACGGCGCTGATAATGTTCGTACGATGCGTAATCAGTACCACGGTCGTACCTTTTGCCTTAAGTTGCTGGATGGTTCCAATAAGCGCCGCTTCTCCGGCATCGTCAAGATTGGAGTTGGGCTCATCGAGGACCACGAAAGCCGGAGAGTCATAAATGGCCCGGGCGATCCCGATGCGTTGCCGCTGCCCACCGGAGAGAACCGCTCCGCTCTCGCCGATTTGGCTATCGTAGCCCTTGGGAAAGCGCAGAATCATCTCGTGCACCCCGGCCAGCTTGGCGGCTTCCACTACCTTTTCCGGATTCACTTCGCCGAAGCGGGCAATGTTCTCGGCGATGGTGCCGGCGAACAGCTCGATATCCTGCGGCAGATAACCGACGGAAGGGCCGAGTTCTTCCTTGTTCCAGCTGAAAATGTCGGCGCCATCGAGGCGAACCTTGCCGCTATAGGTCGGCCAAACGCCCACCATCAGTCTGGCCAGAGTGGATTTTCCCGAAGCCGAAGGGCCGATGATGCCGACGATTTCTCCCGGCGCCACCTTGAAATCGACCTGCTTCAGGATGACCGCCTGGGTGCCGGGAGCGCCCGCCATGACAGCCTCGACGGAGAGGCTGCCCTTGGGGGCGGGCAAGGACATGCCTCGCTCACGAGCCGGGAAGGTTTCGAGAAGGCCTTCCAGGCGGTGGTAGGAGGTACGGGCCGAGAGCAGTTGCTTCCAGACGCCGATGGCCATTTCTACCGGGCCAAGGGCTTTGCCCAATAGAATGGAGCCGGCGATCATGCCGCCGGGGGTGATTGTGCCTTCAATGGCGAGCAGCGCGCCGCCGCCGAGCACCAGCGACTGGACGGCGATACGGACTGACTTGGTCACCGAGCTGATAACCGCCGCCTTGTCGCTTGCTTCATTTTGCAGGGCCAGGAATCCCAGCTGCTTTTCCAGCCAACGCCGCTTGAGATTTTCCAACATTCCCATAGCCTCGATTACCTCGGCATTGCGCAGGTTGTTGCTGGCGTAGGTGTTCGCCGCAGAAGAGAGTTGGCTGGATTCGGCCAAAGGCTTGCGGGTTCGTACTTCGGTGGCCCAGGCCAAAGAAAAAAGCACCATGGCGGAGATCAGGGCAAAAACTCCCAACCAGGGACTGAGCATGAAAATCACGATCAGATAGATCGGTGCCCACGGAGCATCGAAGAAAGCGAACAGGCCATTACCTGTAAGGAATTGACGGATATTGGTGAGGTCGCCCATGGCTTGACCTGCATTGCCGCCGGCTTTCCTCAGATTGTTCTCGAAGGAGGCAACAAATATCCGGTCATTGAGCTTCATGTCGAATTGTGCACCGACCCGGATGAGCAGTTTTGATCGGGCCAGTTCGAGCATCCCCAGCATGATGTAAAACCCCACCATGATGACGGTCAGCATGACCAGAGTCGTGACGTTCCGGCTCTGCAAGACCCGATCATAGATTTGCAGCATGTAGATGGTCGGAATCAGACCGAGCATATTCAAAAACATGCTGAACAGCCCGGCTGTATAGAACGATTTTTTGAAGGAGAGCAGAATTTGGACTAATTCGGTTCTCGGAAGCATTATTTTTTTCATAGGGGAAATACCAATAAATGTTTCTTATGCGGCCAGTGTTTCTGGTTCGATTACGACCAGATATTCAGGTAACTCTTTATTTTCCGGTATGCTTTCTTCAGCATTGCCAAAGCAAAAAACCAGAAGGAAACCATGGGCATCCCTGGTCAGAACAATTTCGCGCAGTTTTTCAGTTCTGAAACGTTGCTCATCAATTTCCGTGAGGCCGATGTCAAAGCGCATACGACCTTCCAGCGTGAACATGGAAAGCCGCCCCTTGCGCAAGCTCAGGGTGTGGCGATCAAAATAGACCGGTGCCGTTTCGGAAAACGTCAGGAGCGGCAGCGGCAGGTTGGGGCGCTTTTCAATCGACCACGGGCTGGAGGCGTGTTGATAGACATCCCGCGCCGAACGTGAAACCGAGTAGATGGCGTTGCAGATCATTTGCGATCCCATGTCCGGGAATTTTTCCCGCAGGGAGCGATAGGCCAGGTGATGCAGGGTGACGCGATTCCAGCAACGGGTTTGCTGAACAATTGGCCCCAGGGTCGTGCAAACCGTCGCAAATGCGGCTTGCAAGCGCATCAGGCCGGCCAGTTGGTCGGCGTCGGCGTTGAGTCGTAGAGTGATCTGATTGTTCATATAGGACACGATTGTACCCTGCATTTCGTCCTATATGAACATTTTTTGTCGGTCGGCTTGGAGTTGATCCGGGAAAGACGGTTAAAATTCAAATTTTGCTCCAGGTATTTCCGATGACAACAGTGCTTCCGGTTGTGCTTTCTGGCGGGTCCGGCACCCGTCTTTGGCCGCTCTCGCGGGAGAAATACCCCAAGCAGTTTCTGCCGCTGGTGGGTGAGCAATCGATGTTGCAGGCAACCATTTCCCGATTGGACGGCATTTCCGGTTTGGGAGATCCCTTGATCGTCTGCAATGAAGATCATCGTTTTGTCGTCGCCGAGCAGGTTCGGCTTCTTGGCAAGCGGGGCAAGGTCCTGCTTGAGCCTATTGGCCGCAACACTGCGCCGGCCATGACCCTGGCTGCTTTGTGGGCGAGCCGGGAGGGCGCCGACCCGATATTGGTGATGATGCCGGCTGATCACGTGATTGTGGACGGCGACCGTTTCCGGGCCGTGGTGACGGAGTCCGTCGCCCTGGCGGAAAAGGGAATGGCTGTTACGTTTGGTATCACGCCCGATTGTCCGGAAACCGGCTACGGCTATATTCAGCGGGGAGAAGCTCTGGCCGGTGGGTCGGATGCCTATCGCCTGACGCGCTTCGTTGAAAAACCGGATCAAAAAACGGCAGCGCATTATCTGGCCGACGGCAACTATCTCTGGAATAGCGGGCTTTTTGTCATGCGGGCCTCGGTTTGGCTTTCTGCGTTGCAGGTTTGCCGCCCCGATATTCTGGACGCCTGCCGCAAGGCATTGGCTGGCGGCTCCGAGGATGGGGATTTTGTCCGTGTCGAACCGAACCTGTTTGCCGAGTGCCCCTCGGATTCGATTGACTATGCGGTCATGGAGCGCCTGACGGCAAATCAGCCCGGCTTGCCGACCGGAGTGGTGATTCCGCTCTTCGCCGGTTGGTCGGATGTCGGAGCCTGGGATGCGCTGTGGAAGGTTCTGCCCAAGTGTGGCGAAGGGAATGCGACGCGGGGCGATGTGGTGCTTGAAAACTGCCAGGATACCCTGGTCGTGTCCGAAAGCCGCCTGGTAGCCTGCGTCGGAGTGAGCAACCTGATCGTGGTCGAAACCGATGATGCCGTCCTGGTGGCCCATCACGACTCGACCCAGGATGTCAAAAAGATTGTCGATGCCCTCAAGAAACAGAAGCGCTCGGTTGCCCAGTGGCACCGCAAGGTGCATCGGCCTTGGGGATGGTACGACGGAGTGGATTGTGGCGAGCGCTTTCAGGTCAAGCGGATCTGCGTCAAACCCGGGGGAACCCTGTCCCTGCAGATGCATCACCACCGCGCCGAGCACTGGATCGTGGTGCGGGGCACGGCCAGTGTGACCAAAGGAGACGAGGTGTTTCTTGTTTCCGAAAATCAATCGGCCTATATTCCTCTCGGCGTTACTCACCGCCTGGAAAATCCCGGGGTCGTTCCTCTGGAAATGATTGAAGTGCAGTCTGGCAGTTATTTGGGCGAGGATGATATCGTTCGCTTTGAAGATACCTATGGGCGGAGTTAACTACGCGTCGCTTGCCGGTATTTTCATCTCGATTAATTTTTGGTTTTGGAGGTAATTATGGATTTGTCTTCGCTATCCGCCAATGAATTGCGCGATTTGCAACAACGGATTCCTCAGGAAATCAAGCGCCGGGAGGCTCAGGAGCGGGTCGGTATTTTGAATGAGGTTCGGGCTTTTGCCAAAGCCAAGGGGTATGCCCTGGAGGATCTGCTGAATAAGGAGGCAAAGGTTAAATCGCCCTCCGGAAAAGTGAAAGTCAAATATCGCCATCCCGAAAATGCCGCTCTGGAATGGACCGGACGCGGGCGCAAGCCGAAATGGGTGGAAGCATGGCTGACCGAAGGTAAGTCCATTGATGGTCTGGTGGTTTGATTGGCCGGAATGCGTATTCTTCTCAGTAACGATGACGGTTATTTTGCACCGGGCCTGGCCGCCCTGGCCGAAGCGCTCCAGGGTCTGGGCGAGATTGTCGTCGTTGCTCCCGAGCGCAACCGCAGTGGCGCCAGTAATTCCCTGACGCTGGATCGGCCACTCTCGTTGAAAAAGGCCGCCAACGGTTTTTATTTCGTTACCGGCACACCGACGGATTGCGTCCATCTGGCCGTCACGGGAATGCTCGATGCCATGCCCGACATGATCGTGTCCGGCATCAACCTCGGTGCCAACATGGGGGACGACACCATTTACTCGGGAACGGTTGCGGCGGCCACCGAGGGATTCCTCCTCGGGATTCCTTCCATTGCCATCTCTCTCGCCAGTTGGGAAGGAAAGCATTTTGCTACCGCCGGCAAGGTGGCGCGTGGATTGGTGGAGCGCTTCATGCATCAGCCCATCGACCAGCCGACCCTGCTTAACGTGAATGTTCCGGATATTCCCTACGATCAACTGACAGGAACGGAAGTT
>CAZHVZ010000020.1:9506-16974 GCA_964536245.1 uncultured Rhodocyclaceae bacterium | reverse complement strand
GCAAGCGGCACAAGGCGGAGCCGGTGGTCACCATGCAGTCGCCACGGAACGAAACGGTCTATTGGGTGGGCGCTGCTGGGTCGGCCGCCGACGCCGGTATGGGTACCGATTTCAATGCCGTGGAACGGGGCGCTGTGTCAGTGACGCCCTTGCAGATCGACCTGACCCATACCGCCCAGTTACCCTTGATTCGCAGTTGGATGCAGTAATGGCCAGTAGTTTGTCCGGCATCGGCATGACTTCCCAGCGCACCCGGGCGCGCATGATTGACCGTCTGCGTGAACAAGGTATTCGCAATGAGGCGGTTCTGGCAGCCATTGCTTCGGTACCACGCCATATTTTTGTCGAAGAAGCCTTCGCTTCCCGCGCCTATGAAGACACTGCCTTGCCTCTTGGCTTGGGGCAGACCATCTCGCAACCCTATGTCGTGGCGCGCATGATCGAAGCCCTGCTCCAGGGGCGCAAGGGTCTGGGCAAGACCCTGGAGGTGGGGGCTGGTTGCGGTTATCAGGCAGCAGTCCTGGCCCAGTTGACCAATGAAGTGTTCGCCGTGGAGCGACTGGCGCCCCTGATCGAGCGGGCCAAGGCGAATATGCGGACCATGCAGCAGTTCAATGTGCGGCTAAAACACACCGACGGACAATGGGGCTTGCCCGAAGCGGCACCTTTTGACAGTATCATTGTCGCTGCGGCGCCGGCACGTATACCACCGGCCCTCATGGAACAGCTGGCCGAAGGCGGGCGTCTGATCTTGCCCGTCGGCAGTAATGAACAGTATCTTTGCCTTATTGAACGTACGCCTCAGGGATTTGTCGAAACGCGGCTTGATGGTGTGCGTTTTGTGCCTCTTCTTCCGGGAATAGAATGACACGACTGCTTGCTGTTTTACTTCCATTACTCCTGACCGGCTGCTTCAGCCAGTCGCCGGCACCCAGCGTTGACCGTAGTCCGACGGCACAGTCCAGGGTGGCAGCCCCGACCGCCACCCCTGGCGGCCCAGGCTATTACACGGTGAAAAAAGGCGACACCCTCTATCGAATTGCATTGGAAAACGGGCAGGATTACAAGGATATCGCCGCCTGGAACAGCATAACCAATCCTTCCAGCATCAAGGAAGGGCAGGTTTTGCGGGT
The DNA here is from genome assembly GCA_964536245.1 of uncultured Rhodocyclaceae bacterium. GTDB lineage: Bacteria > Pseudomonadota > Gammaproteobacteria > Burkholderiales > Rhodocyclaceae > CAZHVZ01. Next base: position 15,841 of record CAZHVZ010000020.1, on the reverse strand, counting down.
GGCTCCGCCGGGATCGGACAATGCCGGTGCCGTGGTGGCCAAGCCGATTGCCACCGGCAGCACTGTCGAGTCCCGTCCCCTCGACAAAGGCGCCGCTCCCTCTTCGGTTGCCAGTAATGATGGGGTCAAGCGCGAACCCAAAGTCAACAAGGAGCCCTATTCCGATGAGGCCTATTCACGCTTGAACAAGTCCGGTGAGGGAGCGGGCAAGGCTCCGGAACCGGTCAAGCAGGACAGCAGGCCGGATTCCAAACCCGAACCCAAGCCTGAACCCAAACCTGAAGCAGCGCCTGCCGCAGCCGTACCGGCGGCGACGGCGGGGGCGGATGATGTAGCCTGGGCCTGGCCGTCGTCGGGCAAATTGCTGGCCCCCTACAGCGAAAGTGGCAACAAGGGGGTCGATATTGGTGGCAAGGCCGGAGATGCCGTGCTGGCGGCCAGCGAGGGCAAGGTGGTGTATGCCGGTACCGGTTTGCGCGGTTACGGCCAGTTGGTGATCGTCAAGCACAACAATACCTTCCTTTCTGCCTATGCCCATAACCAGAAAATTCTCGTCAAGGAAGGGCAGCAGGTCAGCAAGGGGCAGAAGATCGCCGAAATGGGCAATACCGACAGTGAGACAGTGAAACTGCATTTTGAAATCCGTCGCCAGGGCAAGCCGACTGACCCGATGGCCTATCTGCCCAAACGATGAGCGAAGTCGCCGACGAATTCGATGGTGATCCGGAGGCCGAGCTGGCCGAGGGGGGTTCCGAGGAAGAGGCTGAGCCACTGCCCGGTGTGGAACTGCCGGCACCGGAAATCGAGCTGCTGGAAGACGTTACTCAGCTCTACTTGAACGAAATCGGCGCCAAGCCCTTGCTCACACCGGAAGAGGAAGTGGCCACGGCGCGGCGGGTGTGCCAGGGCGATTTTGCCGCCCGCCAGAAAATGATCGAGCATAATCTGCGGTTGGTGGTGAATATTGCCAAGCACTACCTCAATCGGGGAATCCCCTTGCTCGATTTGATCGAGGAGGGCAATCTGGGGCTTATTCACGCCCTGGAAAAATTCGATCCGGAGCGCGGTTTCCGTTTTTCCACCTATGCTACCTGGTGGATAAGGCAGAGCATTGAGCGTGGCATCATGAACCAGTCGCGCACCATTCGCCTGCCGGTGCATGTGGTCAAGGAAATCAACGTGGTTTTACGGGCGATCCGCCATCTGGAATCGGAGGAAACCCGTGAAACCTCCGTGGAGCGGATTGCTGCCTTGATTGACCGGCCAGTGGCGGATGTTCGGCGTATTTTGTCCCTCAACGAGCATATCGCCTCACTCGATGCTCCGCTGGAAATCGATCCCAACCACACGGTGGGTGACGTGATTGCCGACGAGAATGGCGCCGACCCGGAATTGCTGCTCCAGTCCAGCGAACTGGGCAACCTGATCGATGACTGGCTGACCCAGTTGTCCGAGCGCCAGAGGGAAGTCATCTGTCGGCGTTACGGGTTGAACGGCATCGATACGGCGACCCTTGATGTGATCGCTACCGACCTCGGGCTGACCCGGGAACGGGTTCGGCAAATCCAGATGGAAGGCTTGGACCGCCTGCGCAAGATCATCAAGCGCGGCGGTATCGTCAAGGATTCCCTGCTTTAAAACGGGCCTTGATGGCGTCTGCCAGTTGAAAAACCGACATGGCATAGAAACTCGACCGGTTATAACGGGTAATGACATAGAAGTTCTCAAAACCCAGCCAGTACTCTGTTTCCGAATTGGGACTGACCAGATCGACCAGGGCCACCGTTGCCTGCGGGTTGCTTTCAGCGGTAATCCCTCGCGCCGCCAGATCAGCCACCTTCAGACTGGGCCGGATGCCGGCTTCCAGGAACTCGCGATCCGGCGCCCCGTTGGTCATCGCCGGAACAGCAATTGGTTGGCCGGCTTGCCAGCCATGTTGCTCGAGAAAACGCCCGACACTGCCAATGGCATCGTCAACGCTGGCGGACAGGTTGATTTGCTGGTCGCCGTCAAAGTCCACCGCATAGCGCCGCTGGCTCCCCGGCATGAACTGGGGAATGCCAATGGCGCCGGCAAAGGAACCTTTGATGGACAAGGCATCCATCTGGTTTTCACGGGCCAGGAGCAGGAATTGCTCGAGTTCGGTGCGGAAAAATTCGGCCCGTGGCGGGTAGTGGAAGGCTAGAGTGGCCAAGGCTTCGAGCACCTTGAAACTGCCCGTGTTGCGGCCATACTCGGTTTCCACGCCGATGATGGCGACAATGATTTCTTCCGGTACGCCGTAGAGCGCCTGGGCGCGCACCAGGCTGGCACGATTGGCCTGCCAAAAACCAACTCCGCCCTGGATCCTCCGTTCATTCAGGAAGCGCGGCCGATAGCGCTCCCAGGAGCGTTGCTGCGGTGTGGCCGGCGGTTTGATGAGCTTGAGCACGGTAGCGTTGGGGTGCGTCCGGGCGAAGTGATTCAGCAGATCCTGCTCGTCAAAACCGTGCCGGTTGGCCATGTCTTTGGAAAATTCAACGACAGCGGGTTCCCGGGCAAAACTCGGAGCCGGTTTCGCCGGCTGGGAAGCGCTGGCGGCAAGGGTGAACAAGCTCATCCCAAGGGCTATGGCGAGATCTTTCAAACTGTTCTCCATCAAGGCAGCCGATTGACGGCTGAACGTAATCTGGGCAGGTAGTCTGACCGGCTACCGTACCGGGTAAGGCAATAGGCCTCGACAATTTCGCCAACGGCGTTCGCCAGTGGGGGGTACTCGCTGGCAATGCGTCGGGCGATGGTCAACGGGGCATCGGCCTGCGAACTGACAAAACCGTGCCGGTGCAATTTATTCAAGGCCTTGCGCCAGAGTTTCTGGGCCGGATCGACTCGGGGGCGATGGCGGATGGCCCACAGGAGGAGCAGAAACAATGCGACACCACAGGTTCCGGAGAGAATTGCCGTCAGGTTGCGCCAGTCCGGATCGACTCCCAACTGCGACATCAACGCCCTTTGACGTTGCGCATTGTACCCGAGCACAATCTGGTTCCAGGCGTTGTTCAATGCTTCCCAGCGGTATCGCAGAATATCCATCTGCATGATGCCGGGTAATGCTCCTCCGGTCACAACCGCTGATCGCCTGCCGCTTTCAACGCGGGCCGGGGAGACGGCGGCGGTGGGGTCTACCCGTATCCAGCCCTTGCCGCTCATCCACACTTCACTCCAGGCGTGGGCATCGGACTGGCGGATGACAAAATTGCCATCGAGAGGGTTCAATTCACCTCCTTGATAACCTGTAACGACCCGGGCCGGTACGCGGCTGGCTCGCATCAGAACAACAAAGGCTGCCGCGTAGTGCTCGCAAAAGCCCTTTCGGGTAGTGAAAAGGAAATCGTCTACACCATCCTGACCGAGCAGCGGTGGTGTCAGGGTGTAGGCGAAAGGCTCCTCACGGAAATAGGTGATGGCGCGCTCGACCAGCTTTTCCGGGCTGGAATCAAGACTGCGCCACTGGCTTGCCAGGGCGAGGGTGCGGGGATTGAAGCCCTGGGGTAAATTCAGGTTACGCTGGCGCACCGAAGCGTATTCCTCGGCATTGAAACGGTAGCCAAGGGTGCTGGACAATTCAAAACGCTGACGTTCGCGTAAGGGAGTCTTGCTCAGTACGATCATGTGCGAGGAGAGGGTCGCCTCCTCCGGCCATTTGACCGGGGCATCGAGTGCAAGCAGCCAGCGCTGGTTGTGCGCTTCCAGGGTGAGGGTGTACTCGAGAAGCGGACCAAGGAACTCCACCTCCGGTGCGGCGGCTTGTCCGCGCTGTCCGGTTGTCTGGTACCAACTGCTTCCGTCATAGGTTTCCAGTACCGGTCCCCGCCAGTACAACTGTTTTTGATCCGGCGCAGCGCCGCTGAAACGGGCGCGAAAAGCAATTTCAGTGCTGAGCGCCAACTCGGAAATATTTCCCGGCGACATCTGATCGGAAAGTCCCATCTTTCCTGCATGGGCATCCTGAGGCAGGCCCCAGAGCGGTCCGGCAACCCTTGGGAAGAGGAGATAGAGAATAATCATGAAAGGAAGCGCCTGGCCAAGCATGATGGCGCCGTAACGGAGCGAGGGACGCAATCCGCTGGCCGGGCCGCCATGCAGCCGAATCAAGGTCGCCGTCAGCAGGAGCAGGGTGGTCAGCAACCAGATTCCGGTGGGAATGGATTGCGAATAGAAGTAGTGGGTGAGCAAAAGGAAATAGCCCAGCATGATCAGGACGTAGGCGTCCCGGCGGCTACGCAATTCGAACAGCTTCATGCTCATCAGCAGGCTGAGCATGGAAACTCCGGCATCGCGGCCCAGCAGTGTCTGGAATTCGAGAAAAATTCCGGCGCAGGCGAGCACAACCAGAATCGCCAGAGGCCAGCGACCGGGAAGACGTTCGTGGCGCCACCACATCCATCCCGAAGCGGCAAAAAGACAGGCAATGACCAAAGACAGCCAGAGCGGCTGGTGGTTGCTGTGGGGAAGTGCCGTCATCAGTCCGGCGAAAAACAGCCAGGGGATGGCATTGCGGTCAAGCGACTGGGCTGCGCTGACGCTCATGGTGTTCCGAACAGGGCAAGGGCTTCCAGGCAACACTGGCGGTGGGCCAGGCCGGAGGACGGCGAAATGGTCGTGCCGGGCAGGGCCAGACCGAAGCGGATTTCGGCCTCGTCCGCTGCCAGAACCCAGCCGGTCAGAATGGACAGGCGCTCCTCCTGGCTGGTTTGCGGGATGCAGTCCCAGTCCAGCCATAGTTCCGACTGAGCGCCTCCGGCAAAGTATTTGACGAGCAGCGGTCGGCCATCAAAATCACGGGCGACAGCTTTCCAGGCGATATGCCGTGGCGAATCGGCGGGCTGTCTTTCCCGCAAACCGGCAAAATCGTCCTGTCCCCCTTCGCCGGAGTGATCACCAGCCATGTCGCTTGGCTGAAGAGGGGGGAGGGCTTGCCGCAGAGGTTTTGGAAACACCAGGCAGCGCATGGCGGGCTGGGGATAGCTCCAGGCGACGAAGAGTCCGAGGGGGTAACGGCTTGCCAAGCGAATTCCGGGCAAGCTCATCCAGCCACGACCAGTGCTGTTAACCGGAATGGCAAGGTCAAGGTATTCATTGCCCGAGAGATCGGTGGTCACTACGGGGCCGTCACCGGATTGGAACTCCAGGGCGAGACGACTCTGGGACCGGTTGTTCTGAAGGTGCAGGATGAAATGTGCCGTTTCGCCGGCAAATACCGGTTCGCAACGCCCCGGAATAATGACCAGATCGGCCAGATTGCGGAAAGTATGCACCATGCCGACAAAGCCCAGTCCAACCAGCAGGAAAACCAGGGCATGCCCGAGGGCCAGGGAGTAATTGATGGCTCCCAGCAACATGACGAGCAAGGCAACGGCATAGAGCAGGCCGGCCAGAGTGGGCAGGATGAACACCCGGCGCCGGGTGAGCACGATGGGTGCCGTGCCATCGCTGCGCCAGCGGAATAGCCAGTTGCGAAGAGCGGTGATGCCCGGCATCAGGGGATCGGGACGCTGCGCAGCAGGGTGTCGACATCCACCGGGCGGGCACTGTGTCCCTCCCGTGAACGCAGGCGATGACAGGCGACGGCGGGAAGAACGGCCTGCACGTCATCCGGTACGACGATGTCGCGCCCGGCCAGCCAGGCCCAGGACCGGGCGGCGGCGAGCAGGGCCAGTCCGGCGCGGGGAGAAAGACCGTGCTGAAAAGCCGGATCCCGCCGCGTGGCTTCGAGCAAGGCCTGCACATATTCAATCAGTGGTGCTGCGGCATGGATGCCACGACAAGCCAGCTGATCGGCCTTGAGCATTGCCGGAGTCATGCAGGGGGGCAGGGCATCCGGCTGGCGGCGCTGATGGCCGGCAGTGAGCAGGGCGCGTTCGGCAGTGCGGTCCGGGTAGCCTAGTTCAAGACGCATCAGGAAGCGGTCCAGCTGTGATTCCGGCAGGGGGAAAGTGCCGATCTGGTGAGCGGGGTTTTGTGTGGCAATGACAAAGAAAGGTTCCGGCAAAGGGCGGGTTTCTCCCTCGGCAGTGACCTGATGCTCTTCCATGGCTTCGAGCAGGGCGCTTTGGGTTTTCGGCGTGGCACGGTTGATTTCGTCAGCCAGGACCACCTGGGCAAAGACCGGGCCGGGCAGAAAGCGGAAGGTCCCTTTTTCCCTTTCAAAAATGGAAATGCCGGTAATGTCTGCCGGCAGCAGGTCGCTGGTGAACTGGATGCGTGAAAAACGCAGGCCGAGCAGGGCAGCAAGGGTGTGAGCGAGGGTGGTTTTGCCGACACCGGGCAGGTCTTCAATGAGCAAATGGCCGTCA
>CAZHVZ010000020.1:8113-9496 GCA_964536245.1 uncultured Rhodocyclaceae bacterium | reverse complement strand
CAGCCAGCAGGCAGCACAGGGCCAAACGGATTTCCTTTTCCTTGCCGAGGACGACCTGGGTTGCCGCAGCGAGAACGGCATCAATCGGGCGTTCGGCAGATGATGTGTTGCGCAGCATGGTGTTGATCCTGAAAAATGAATGCTCCGTTTATTCTAATGCTTGTGGTGGCGTGGGGATTGGAACGATAATGACATTTCACGAGCACCGATGAACGGTGCCGCTTTGCCGAGAGAAAAACAGTGACAACGACTGCCTTCATTACCCATCGAGACTGCCAGTTGCACGACATGGGGGCGCATCACCCGGAATGCCCTCAGCGCTTGACAGCCATTAGCGATCACCTGATCGCCCAGGGGCTGGATGCCTACTTTTCCTATTACGATGCACCGCTGGCAACTTTTGAACAATTACTGCGTGTCCATCCCGCAGCCCATCTTGAGCGCCTCAAGCGTGCCTCGCCGGAACTGGGTATCGTCCATCTCGACCCGGATACGGCAATGAATCCCCATACCTGGGAGGCGGCCCTGCGGGCTGCCGGAGCAGGTGTCATGGCGGTTGATCTGGTTATGAAGGGGGAGATCGAAAACGCATTCTGCGCGGTGCGTCCTCCCGGTCATCATGCCGAACGCAACAACCCCATGGGATTCTGTTTCTTCAACAACATCGGCGTTGCCGCTCGCCATGCGCTCAAGGCCCACGGACTGGAACGGGTGGCCATCATCGACTTTGACGTGCACCACGGAAATGGCACCGAAGACTGTTTTGCCGGTGACGAAAAAGTATTGATGTGCAGCATTTTCCAACACCCCTTTTACCCCTATAGCGGTACCGACAAACCGGCAGCCAACATGTGCAATGTTCCTCTGGCGGCCGGGGCAGGCGGCGAGGAATTCCGGGATGCCGTGAGCCAGGTGTGGATGCCGCGCCTGCGGGAATTCAACCCCCAGATGATTTTTATCTCCGCCGGATTTGACGCCCATTACGAAGATGACATGGGCGGCCTGAAGCTGCTGGAAAAGGATTACGCCTGGTGCACCGAGCAACTCAAAAATCTGGCTGCTCAAATTTGGGACAAACGCATTGTTTCCATGCTTGAGGGCGGTTACATCATGTCTACCCTGGCTCGTAGCGTGGGGGCACATTTGCGTTCCCTGGCCGACCTGTAAGGCACATTCCTTTAGAAATGCGGCGGGGTGGGGTAAAATCCTCCCCGCTTTTTAGTTTCCTTTCGCGATTTTCTGTTTCCAACGTTTAACCGGATAAATCCATGGCGTTGATTGTTCAAAAATACGGCGGCACTTCGGTCGGCAACCCCGAGCGCATCAAGAACGTCGCCAAGCGTATTGCCAAGTTCCAGGCTCAGGGACACCAGGTCGTTGTCG
>CAZHVZ010000020.1:0-8078 GCA_964536245.1 uncultured Rhodocyclaceae bacterium | reverse complement strand
CCCTCAAGGATATCGGTTGCCAGGCCAAGAGCTACAACGGTGGCCAGGTCAAGGTGCTCACTGACAGCAACCATACCAAGGCGCGTATTCTCTCCATTGACGAAGCCAACATGCGCCGTGATCTCGACGCCGGCAACGTGGTCGTGGTGGCCGGCTTTCAGGGGGTTGATGCCGACGGCAATATCACCACCCTCGGTCGCGGCGGCTCCGATACTTCCGGCGTGGCGCTGGCGGCGGCCCTCAAGGCAGATGAGTGTCAGATCTACACCGACGTGGACGGCGTCTATACGACCGATCCCCGGGTGGTGCCGGAAGCCAAGAAACTTGACACCATTACCTTCGAGGAAATGCTTGAAATGGCAAGCCTCGGCTCCAAGGTGTTGCAAATCCGCTCGGTCGAATTCGCCGGCAAGTACAAGGTCAAACTGCGCGTGCTGTCCAGCTTCCAGGACGAAGGGGAAGGCACGCTGATTACTGTTGAGGAAGACAAGCAAATGGAACAGCCGATCATTTCCGGTATCGCCTTCAACCGCGACGAAGCCAAGCTCACCGTGCTCGGTGTTCCGGACAAACCGGGTATCGCCTATCAAATCCTGGGTGCCATCGCCGATGCCAATATCGATGTGGACATGATCATCCAGAACGTCGGCCACGACGGCTCCACCGATTTCTCCTTCACGGTGAATCGCGGTGAATACCAGAAGGCAATGGGTATTCTGGAAAAAGTCAAAACCGAACTGGGTGCTCGTGAGGTAACCGGCGACAACAAGATCTGCAAGGTCTCGGCAGTCGGTGTCGGGATGCGCTCCCACCCCGGTGTGGCCAGCCAGATGTTCAAGGCTCTGGCCGATGACGGGATCAACATCCAGATGATCTCTACCTCCGAGATCAAGATTTCCGTCGTCCTCGACGAGAAGTATCTGGAACTTGCCGTGCGCGTCCTGCATCGTACCTTCGGCCTGGATCAGTAACCACGCTCCTGGCCAAGAGCGCTGTAACCGGCGCCCGAGCAGCAAACAAAGCCTCCGCAATCCGGGGGCTTTTCTTTTTCCGGCATGACCGGGTGTTCAGGAGGGGAAATGAATGGCCCCGGTTGAATACCTCCCAGCGCTGAATCTGGGACATAGAAACAAAACCTCCCGTAGGGCGTTTGTTTATTACAGCGCTGGCGGGCCTGAAGGTATGCCAAAGCAAACCGTTGATGCTTTAACTTATTGATTTTTATAATACATGAAATCAGTTGGTGGCTGCAAATTTCAAGACCGAATCGTCACTTTCGACCCTGAAGAGACTGTCAGGATTCTTCGGCCTACGTCGGCAGTGCAGCGTTTGCAGTCAGCGAGATTCATGATTGGGGAATCTGGTCTGAGCAGCGCTATTGGCTATCGCGGCTTGCTGCAAGACCGCTCATCGTTCCATGTTCTGACGCTCGATCATCGCTACAGGGGTAAATGACAATGGATAGTTAGACTATGCGTTTAAACTGCCTGTCCTGCTTGACGTGGTGTTGTCTGGCGCAAACGAGAAGTACCCGGTGGTTGACTTTTCAAAGTAAACTATCCATGTACTGCCTCATTGTGCCGTGGCAATTTGCAAATAATCTAATGGAAACAGAGAGGGCCATCAGTTTGGTTATGTTCTTCCGCCGCTGCGGTATCTTGGCTGCCGTCCTTTTCCTCTGCTGTGGGGGGGGAGCATCGGTCGTAGTGGCTGGAGAATCGGTGATCGTTGGTGTCATGAAAGATACCAGGCCAGGAAGCTACCGCAACGAGAAAGGCGAACTGACCGGATTCAGCGTCGACGTCGCGCGTAGCTTGTGCAAGGCGATACAGGCCGACTGTACCTTTGTCGAAATGGGTTCGCTGCAGGAGTTGATTGATGCGATCGCCAACAATCAGGTGGACGTTGTTCCCGCTAGTCTGCTGGAAACACCGGAGCGTGCCGCGAAGATGTTGTTCACAACCCCTTACTTCCGCAGCAGCAGCTATCTTGTTTCACGTCAAGGCGTCGGTTTGGCAACGCCTATGCTGCGCATTGCCGTACTCAATGGCGCAAGACAGTTGGACTACGTTCGCACGAAGCTGGGTAGTGACCAGCAAATAGTCCCCGTAGGAACTGTGACGGAATTAGTTCATGCGCTGGAAAATGGCCAGGCCGATGCTTCTGTACTGGCAATGTTTCAGGCAACTGCTGTGCTTTCAGAAGCAAAGTTGATTGCAAAAGGATTCACATTTACCCCACTTAACGCGCCAGAGCTAAGTGGGGAAGCAAGAATAGCTGTTACACGTGCCAAACCTCAGTTGCGTGATCGGCTCAATGACGCATTAAAGGAAATCCGCAGCAATGGTACGCTTGAGAAAATCAATTCCCGCCACATTCCATTTCGCGTGATTTGATGCTCACGCCTGGTCGTTGGTCACTAAAGGGCATAGTCATCGGCGCCGGCTTGATTTTGGCGGTGGTGGCCCTGCTGGCTATCGGGACGTTGGTGGCCGGGCATCTGCAAATTTCCAGCGGTACGGCAACGATTGAACAGGTCACCGTACCCGGATTGCTGGAGTCTTCGCGAGTTGCGCGCAATCTTGAGCATTTGCGCCGCTATGGCGACATGGCGGTTCTCGCTGACTCCCCCACCGAGCGGGCACATGCGCAAATGTCCATGACCTTAATTGCCACGCATCCGAGCATGCAGGCCGGCGAGATCGTGAAGGCGCGCGTACGTAAGGCCGAGCGGACATTAAGTGAGGCGCTCGCCCTATCTGCCACGAACCATTCCGCGCAGAGTCAGGCCATGGCGCTATGGACGCCGGCAGCAGAAGACCTGACCGCACTGGCCGATGAACTGACGACGGAATCATCCCTGCGGGCGACAGATGATGCTCACCGTATCCACAGCATTTCAACAAAGACACTCGAATGGCTGACCGTGGCAATTGTCATTCTTCTGCTTTGCGTCCTGCTGTTTGGTGGGTTCTTGATGATATTCATTGCCCGTCCGTTGCAAAGAAATGCTCAGGTGCTCGACCATCTGGATGATCGGGCGCGCGACTTAATCGATTTGCCAGACTCTCCGGTCCGCGAGATCGAACGTCTGCGCATCGCAACCCATGCACTCTCTGCCGCCATGGCAAATGCCGAGCAATCGCGACTCGAACTGGAACGGCTTGCCACCGTAGATGGTCTTTCAAAATTGTTCAATCGCAGGCATTTCAGTCATCTTGCTGAAGCCGAGTGGCTTCGTTCTCGCCGATACTTGCGGCCACTAGCGGTTCTGATGGCGGATATCGACCTATTCAAGTTAATCAATGACCAGCATGGGCATGCGGCCGGTGATCAGGTGATCATAAGCTTTGCTAACCTGATGAAGCGAGTGGTTCGCGCCAGTGACCAGATCGCCCGTGTCGGTGGTGAAGAGTTTGCCGTACTGATGCCAGAAGCTGATTTGGCGGCGGCTATGAACGTCGCAGAGCGTTTATGTGCGGAAGCAGCCGATAACACCGTTGTGTTCCAGAGGGAAAAGGAAATCTCCTATACCGTGAGCGTTGGCGTAGCCATTCTCGATCCCGCAGATCAGCGTTTCGATGAACTCATGCAACGCGCGGATACGGGCCTGTATCGAGCTAAGCGCAGTGGTCGGAACCGAGTCGAATTCGCGCAAATCGAAGTATTCACGGCAGCGCAATCGTGAGACCGTTGCACCTTGGGTTGGCACAATGCACACAAACCTTGTATGCGTGGCACCTGACACGGAGCGCAAATATCAGGTGTTCCGCCAATAGCTCCGGCGCATGGCCGAAATAGCCGCTAGCTACTTGATCACGTTCTGACGCATACCGCCCTTCGCTGCTGACAAAGCGGCTATTGACAGTCGTTTGCAGTCGAGCGGCAAGTAACCGGGGCATTGCCGTCCAATTCTAGCCAGAGACACAAGGTCGGCTTTGGCTGAGAAGCACGCCTAGATCCTCTGGCAGGTTCCATAGGTAGAGCAGCCATTCCCTGGGGAATCCTGGTTCGCATCTCCACTGAAGCCAACAGATACGCCAAACCAAACTGGCCCCTGACTGCTCGAAACCATTGCCAGATGGGCGATTGAAAACCCGCACCGAGATGATCGTAGTCAACAGGTTTCGAGAAAGCTGGCGTCTAAGAACGCAGAATCCCGAAAAGTCGGGGTAGCGAGGTCGTCAGGTAGAAACGAAAAACCCCGCAGGGCATGGGGCTCGGCGGGGTTGTCGTCCAGTCAGCGACTGGATTTCATTTCTGTCCTGGCGGAGACGGAGGGATTCGAACCCTCGATCCAGGTTTTGCCCGGATGCTCCCTTAGCAGGGGAGTGCCTTCGACCACTCGGCCACGTCTCCGAAACCAGTTTCAAACAAGGATGCGGATGATATAGGCTCTAAGCCTTATGGTCAAATCTGCTTGCGCTTCTGCCGTCATTTATCGGGCTACAAGGCGGGTTATTCGCGTCGGCGTCGCACCGTAACGGTTTCGCCGCCGATTCCCCAGTTGTCGGTATCGACCTCGTCGATCACCACGACCGTGGTTTGCGGATTTTTGTTGAGCACTGTGCGCAGCAGTTCGGTCACACCGGCAATGAGTTCGGCCTTTTGCTCGGCGGTGGCACCTTCTCTGGTGATCTTGATGTTGACATAGGGCATGGATGTTCCTTGGGGGGTGGGGAGGGAAATCTTAGTCCCCTTGAATGTTCTTGAAAAATGATTTTTTGCGAACGCATTGTTCTTCGTGATCGAATGGATACTGGAGGTACGGTGTTGTGGGTTTGCGGGTGGCGAGAGATTGTTGTCGGAGAGAATGTTTTACCGGGTTTTTCAACACATCAACAGATCAACGGAACTATCGGAAAGATAAGAGGTAAACTGATTTTCAAGTGATGTTCCGAGGCTTTTTGTGCTGACGGATTTGAGGAAGGTGGCTGTTTTCGGCTATTATTCGGCTTTCCCGCAGCCTGTCTTTCCATGACCAAATACGTCTTTGTTACAGGTGGTGTCGTGTCCTCATTGGGCAAAGGCATCGCCGCCGCGTCGCTCGGGGCCATTCTGGAATCCCGCGGCATTAAAGTTACCCACCTCAAGCTCGACCCCTACATCAACGTCGACCCCGGCACGATGAGTCCTTTCCAGCATGGAGAGGTTTTTGTCACCGAAGACGGGGCCGAAACCGATCTCGACCTTGGGCATTACGAGCGGTTCACCAGCGCCAAAATGGAGAAGCGCAACAATTTCACCACCGGCCAGATTTACGAATCAGTGATCAAGAAGGAGCGCCGTGGTGAGTATCTGGGGAAGACCGTTCAGGTCATTCCTCACATTACCGACGAGATCAAGCACTACATCAAGCGCGGCGCCGAGGGGGCCGATGTGGCGATTATCGAAGTCGGTGGAACGGTGGGGGATATCGAATCCCTGCCTTTCCTGGAAGCCATTCGTCAGATGGGCATCGAAGAAGGCCGCAATGCGACCTGTTATGTGCATCTCACCCTGTTGCCCTATATTCCGACTGCCGGCGAGCTGAAAACGAAGCCGACCCAGCACTCGGTCAAGGAGTTGCGCGAAATCGGTATTCAGCCGGATGTGCTGCTCTGCCGTGCCGATCGGTCGATTCCGGTAGAGGAGCGCAAAAAAATTGCGCTGTTCTGTAACGTCATGCCGGAAGCCGTTATCGAGTGTCTCGATGCCGATTCCATCTACAAGATTCCCAGTATGCTGCATGATCAGATGCTGGATCAGATCGTCTGTCACAAGCTGGATATCCTGGCCAAGGCGGCTGATTTGTCGGTCTGGGAAAAGCTGATTTACGCTCTGGAACACCCGGAAAACAAGGTTTCCGTCGCTTTTGTCGGCAAATATGTTGACCTGACCGAATCCTACAAATCCCTCATTGAAGCCTTGAAACATGCAGGCATTCATACCCGTTGCCAGGTCAATATCGAATATATTGATTCGGAAGACATCGAAAAAGAGGGGTGTGGCGTTTTGAAGGGAATAGACGCCATTCTCGTTCCCGGTGGTTTTGGCCGGCGTGGTACCGAGGGCAAGATTGCTGCCATTCGTTATGCCCGGGAAAACAAGATCCCCTACCTCGGCATTTGTCTTGGCATGCAGCTTGCCGTCGTCGAATTCGCCCGCGACGTGGCCGGGATGGAAGCTGCCCACTCGACGGAGTTCGAGCGCAACACGCCGTACCCGGTGATCGGCCTGATTACCGAATGGCTGGATGCTTCCGGCAAAATAGAAAAGCGGGGTGAGGACTCCGATCTGGGCGGCACCATGCGCCTCGGGGGGCAGGTCTGCCAATTGGCCGAAGGGTCCCTGGCCCGCAGTATCTATGGCGCAGCGGAAATCACCGAGCGTCACCGTCACCGCTACGAAGTCAACAACTCCCTGCTGGCCCAACTTGAGGCCAAGGGGCTGGTGGTTGGGGGGCGGGCGCCGGGTACCAATCTGTGTGAAATGGTGGAACTGCCGGCAGCTATGCATCCCTGGTTTGTCGGCTGCCAATTCCACCCGGAATTCACCTCCAACCCGCGTCAGGGGCACCCGCTCTTTACCTCCTATGTGAAGGCAGCACTGACCCAGATGCAGGCCAAAGGCTGATGAAACTGTGTGGCTTCGAGGCTGGTCTTGACCAGCCTTTTTTCCTGATTGCCGGTCCCTGTACGGCGGAGTCGCTGGAACTGTGCGTCGATGTTGCGGGGCAAATGAAGGAGCTCTGCGCCGGTCTGGGTATTCCGTATATTTTCAAAGCTTCCTACGACAAGGCCAACCGCAGCTCCGGCACCTCCGTGCGTGGGCCGGGGCTGGAAGGCGGTTTGCATATTTTGTCTGAAGTGCGCCGGCAGACAGGGGTGGCGGTGCTGACCGATGTTCATGGCGAAGCGGATGTTTCTGCTGTGGCCTCGGTGGTGGATGTCCTGCAAACCCCGGCCTTTCTTTGCCGGCAGACGGATTTCATTCATGCCGTGGCAGCCAGCGGCAAACCGGTCAATATCAAGAAAGGCCAGTTTCTGGCGCCGGGGGACATGAAAAATGTCGTCGCCAAAGCCAAAGAAGCCAATGGCGGCGCCGATAGCATCATGGTTTGCGAGCGTGGCGCTACCTTTGGCTACAATAATCTGGTTTCCGACATGCGTTCCCTGGCCATCCTGCGGGAAACGGCTTGTCCGGTCGTTTTCGATGCCACCCATAGCGTGCAGCTGCCCGGGGGGCAGGGGACGGTTTCCGGAGGGCAGCGCGAATTCGTGCCGGTGTTGGCGCGCGCTGCGGTGGCAGTAGGGATTGCCGGGCTGTTTATGGAAACTCACCCCTGTCCGGAAAAAGCCTGGGCCGATGGCCCCAACAGTTGGCCGCTGGCGCGTATGGAAAGCCTGCTGAAAATGCTGGTGGCGCTGGATCGGGTAGTCAAGTGCGGCGGTTTCGAGGAATTGGCGGAATGAACAAGGGGTATTTGATTGCCGAAGCCCGAGTCAGCAACCCGGAGGCCTACGAAATTTACAAGACGCTCGCCCAGGCCGCCATTGCCCAGTACGGGGGGCGCTATTTGGTGCGCGGTGGCGCAGCGGAAATTCTCGAAGGCAGCTGGAAAAATGTCCCGCGCCTGGTGATTGTGGAATTCGATTCGGTGGAACAGGCGAAGCGCTTCTATGCATCGCCGGAGTATCAGGCTGCTCGCACGGCCCGCCAAGAGGCTGCCGAAATGAACATGCTGGTCGTGGCTGGTATTGATAATTTAGTTTAATAATCGTTTGTAATTCATTGAAATAAGGAATAAATATGAGTTCGATTGTTGATGTTGTCGCACGCGAGATTCTCGATTCCCGTGGCAACCCCACCGTAGAGGCCGATGTGCTACTCGAATCCGGCGTTATGGGCCGGGCTGCTGTGCCGTCCGGTGCCTCCACCGGGTCCCGCGAAGCCATCGAGTTGCGTGATGGCGATGCCAGCCGCTATCTGGGCAAGGGCGTCATGCAGGCTGTCGAAAACATCAACACCGAAATCTCCGAAGCCATCATCGGCCTCGATGCCCAGGAACAGGCTTTCATCGACCAGACCATGATCGA
>CAZHVZ010000019.1:17125-37854 GCA_964536245.1 uncultured Rhodocyclaceae bacterium | reverse complement strand
CGAAGTATAAACCGGTTTCCGGATTGCCCCCGCTGTTGCCGATGGTGGCCACCTCTTCGCCGCCCTTGACGGCATCGCCCACCTGTTTGAGCAGGGAATCGTTATTGCCATAGATGGTCAGGTAGGCGTCACCGTGATCGACGATCAGCAGGTTGCCGAATCCGCGCATCCATTCGGCGAAGACCACCCGCCCCTGGGCCACGGCCCGCACTTCTCCGCCGGCGTTGGCGCGGATGAACAGGCCTTTCCAGGAGCCGCCGCCGTCGCGGGGGCTGCCGAACCTGCCGGCCACGCTGCCTCGGGTCGGCAAGCGCAAATGCCCTTTCTGCTGGGCGAAATTGCCATGGGAATTCTCCGGTTGATGACGATTCTCCACTTCGACCGGACGCTGCCTTGCCGGTTCGCCGGGCGGGCGGGTTTCTTTTTCCGCTGCCGCCATCCTGGCTTTCGCCGCTTTGGCTTCCTGTGCGGCCTGCGCCGCCTGGGCAGCCTTTTGTGCCGCCGCCTGGGCGGCGAGAATGCGGGACAGGCGCTCGATCAATTGCGTCATGCGCTTTTCGTTTTCCTGCAAATTGCCGATTTCCCTGCGCTGGGCGCTGACCTTGTCGGAAATCTGGGTCAGCACCGCCTTGCGTTCAGCTCTTTGCTGCGACAGTTCGGTGTGCTGTTTTTTCTGTTCGGCTTCGACTTCGAGCAATTCGTCGGCTCGTTCCTGGGCGCTGGCGGCGAGGACTTTCTTGCGGTCCAGGGTGGCGTGGATTTCGCCCAGCAGTTCAGCCCGGGAACGGGCAATGGTGGATAGATAGTGCAGGTCCCGCGCCAGCTGGTTGGGGTCGTTGCCGTTGAGGAGCAGTTGCAGGGAGTCCGGCGTGCCTTGCAGATACTGGCGGTAGATCAGTTTTTCCAGCCGGGATTGCTGCTGCTCGAGAGTGCCTTCCAGTTCCCGGGACTGGCGGCTCAACTCGTTGAGCTTGCCTTGCAGGGAGCTGCGCTGGGTGGAAAGCTGGTGCAGTTCGCGCTGGAGGTTGGAAATCTGGCGCTCCGATTCGCGCAGGCGGTCAGCGGCTTCAGACTTGCTTCCCTCGCTTTGGGCAACCTCCTTGCGTAGCGCCTCGATACGGCTGCGCAATTCGTTGAGGTCGGACTGCTTGTCGGCGATTTCCGGGGCTGCCACGGTTTGCGCGGGCGGCTGGGTATGGGCCGGCGGATGATTCGGCGGCGTCCGGTTTTTTGCCTGGACGGGAGGGCACAGCAGGAAGGCGACGCTGAGCAAGGTCGTCCGGGACAGGATGCGGAGCGAAGGTAAACTTGTAAACGAAAACACTAAGGCCTGCGAAAACGCAAAACCTTATTTTATAATGACCGATTAACTCCAAAGAGGTTTTCCCGTGGAAAAACCGGCTTTCAGCCTGATCGACAAGCAGGAGCACATCGAAACGGCGGCCCGTGCCCTGAAATCCATCGCGCACCCGTTGCGGCTCAAGATCCTTTGCGTAGTGGGGGACCAGGAAGCCTGTGTCCAGGAAATCGTCGATGCCGTGGGGACTTCGCAGAGCAACATCTCCCAGCATCTAGCCATTCTGCGGGAAAAGGGCGTCTTGCTGACCCGCCGCGACGCCAACCGTGTTTATTATCGCGTCGGCGATGCCCGCACCCTGCAACTCATCGGAATGATGCGTGAAGTGTTCTGCGGGCCGGACGCAAACTGAGACTGTTATGGAATTCATCAATCAAAATATTCTGCTCATTTCCGTCGTGGTCATGAGTGCAGCCGGCCTGATCATGCCCATGTTCGTTCGTTCCGGCGGGCAGGCGGTCAATCCGGCGGCAGCCACCCTCCTGATCAACCGGGAAGATGCCCAGGTGGTCGATGTGCGGGAAGCCGCCGAGTTTTCCGACGGCCATGTGCCGGATTCCCGCAATATTCCCCTCGCCAAGCTGGGAGAGAGGGCCGGGGAGCTCGACAAATACAAGGACCGGGCACTCATCGTCTGCTGTGCCACCGGCATGCGCTCCGGCAAGGCCATCGGACAGTTGAAGCAACTCGGTTTCAGCAAGCTTTACAATCTGGAAGGCGGCGTTGACGCCTGGGTCGGCGCCGGCCTGCCGATCAAGAAGGGAACACGGAAGTGACCACCCCGCGTGTCCTGATGTACACCACGGCGGTCTGTCCCTACTGTATTCGCGCCAAACAGTTGCTCGCCGCCCGGGGGGTCGCCTCGATTGAAGAGATCCGCATCGACCTCTTGCCCGAGCAGCGTGAATTGATGATGGAAAAAACCCGGCGTCGCACCGTACCGCAAATCTACATTGGCGATACCCATGTCGGCGGCTGCGACGATCTCATTGCTCTCGACACCGCCGGCAAGCTCAAGCCCCTGCTGGCTGGCGAATAGTTTTTACTTACTGCATCCCCACTGAAAGAACACCATGGAACAAAACGACGCACCGGTTTTTGGCATTGAAAAAATTTACGTCAAGGATCTCTCCGTAGAAGTGCCGAATGCTCCGGAAATCTTCCTCGAAAGCGAAGCTCCGCAGGTGGAAATCCAGCTCAATACCGAAGGCCGCAGCCTGGGCGAAGGAGTGGTTGAGGTCGTATTGACCGTCACCGTCACGGCTAAAATCGGCGAAAAAACGGTCTTCCTGGTGGAAGTCGGCCAGGGCGGCATTTTCCGCATCATGAACATTCCCGACGAGCAGATGGAGCCGCTGGTTGCTGTCGCCTGCCCCAACCTGCTTTTCCCCTTCGCCCGCGAAGTGGTTTCCGACGCCACCACCCGCGCCGGCTTCTCTCCCATCGTTCTGCAACCGGTCAATTTCGAGGCCATGTACATGTCCCGTCTCGAACAGCAGGCGCCGGGCAGCAATAACGACACCGTCCAGTAAAGCCATGCAACGCCCACTTCTTGCCGCCCTTCTCGGTCTGCTCGGCGCCCTGCCGGCGCAGGCCATCGACTACCGCTCGGTGGAAGCGCCCGGCGCCATTGTCATGTACGATGCGCCGTCGCAGAAAGGCAAGAAGCTCTACCTCCTCAAGCCTCAAACCCCCCTTGAAACGGTGGTCCGGCTTGAGGGTTGGGTCAAGGTGCGCGATGCCGAGGGCACCATGGCCTGGGTGGAAAGCAAATATCTGAGCGAACGGCGCACCCTGGTGGTGACCGCTCCCAAGGCAGAAATCCGGCAGTCCGACAAGGCCGAATCTCCCGTGCTGTTTGAAGGCGAAAAGTGGCTGGCCCTCGAACTCCTTGAGCCTGCCTCCCAGGGCTGGGCCAAGGTCCGCCATCGCGACGGCGCCAGCGGTTTTGTGCGCACGACCCAGGTCTGGGGCCTGTGAAGATCACCGTCGTCGGCGCCGGAGCCTGGGGGACGGCGCTGGCCATCAGCTTTGCCGCCCGCCACCAGGTCACCCTGTGGTGCCGCGAGGCGGAGGTGGCCGCCGAACTAGGGGCCACCCGTGGCAACGCTACCTTCCTGCCTGGCCACACCCTGCCGGACAATGTGCTGATTTCCACCGAATTTCCCGACGCGGTACGCAGCGCCGAGTTGCTGGTTCTGGCGACACCCATTGTCGGCCTGCGTCCGACACTGTCCAAATTGCGCAACCTCGGAGTGAAAACCCCCTTGCTTTGGGTTTGCAAGGGTTTTGAAGCCGGTTCCGGAAAGCTGCCGCACCAGGTGGTCGGCGAGGTGCTCGGCAACCAGGCGGTGTTTGGCGCCCTGTCCGGGCCCAGCTTTGCCGAAGAGGTTGCCGCCGGCCAGCCCACCGCCGTGGCCCTGGCCGCCAATGACGCCGCCTTTGCCCGCCGCTGTGCCCGCGAACTGCACGGCAACCGCCTGCGGGTCTATGCCAACGATGACCTCGTCGGGGTCGAAGTCGGCGGGGCCGTCAAAAATGTTCTGGCCATCGCCACCGGAGTTTGCGACGGACTGGGTCTCGGCCTCAATTCCCGCGCCGCGCTGATCACCCGTGGTCTGGCCGAAATTGCCCGTCTCGGTCTGGCCTTGGGGGCGCGTCGCGAAACCTTCATGGGGTTGGCCGGTATGGGTGACCTGGTGCTGACCTGCACCGGAGACCTTTCCCGCAACCGTCGGGTTGGGCTGGCCCTGGCCGACGGCAAATTGCTGCCGCAGATCCTTGAAGAGCTCGGCCACGTTGCCGAAGGCGTTTACACCGCCCGCGAGGTGGATCGTCTGGCCAGGGAACTGGGCGTCGATATGCCGATTTCCACAGCGGTGGCCGGCATTCTGGAAGGGCGGCTGACGGCCGTTGCGGCGGTTGAGCAGTTAATGGCCAGGGATGCCAAGGAAGAAGCCCTTTAGCGGCCGCTTGTCCCTCAGCCGGCGGTCTGGAATCCCGTCTGCCGCCACGCTTCAAAGACGGTAACCGCCACGGCATTGGACAGATTCAGGCTGCGCTGTCCGGCCAGCATGGGCAGGCGCAAACGATTTTCCGGAGCAATGTCGGCCAGCACTTCTGCCGGCAAGCCGCTGCTTTCCCGACCGAAAACGAACACATCATCCGCCGCCAGCGTCTTGGCGAAGGGGCTGTGCTGGCCCTTGGTGGTCATCGCCAGCAGCCGCCGTCCCGCCAAGGCTGCCCGGCAGGCTGGCCAGTCGGCATGACGGACGACGCGGGCATATTCGTGATAATCCAGTCCGGCCCGGCGCAAGGCCTTGTCGCTCACATCGAAACCAAGCGGCTCGACCAGGTGCAGTTCGGCCCCGGTGTTGGCGCACAGGCGAATGATATTGCCCGTGTTGGGCGGGATTTCCGGCTGGTAGAGGACAACGGCAAACACTTGTCAGGCTGCTCAAAAAGGCGTAACTTCGCGATTAATCATAAAATTCAGTTAATTAAACCACGAATTTGATCTAAATTCGTAAGGTTGATTCGTAGGTTTTGGAGGTTCGCATGCCCCCCCCGCAAAAAGTCCGGCTGGGTGACTTGCTCATCGAGCAGGGATTGCTCACGGAAGAACAGCTCAAACTCTCCCTTGCCCAGCAAAAGGCAACCGGTCGCAAACTCGGGCGGGTTTTTGTCGATAGCGGATTCGTCACCGAGGAGCAGATTTCCCAGGCGCTGGCCCGGCAGTTGCGCGTTCCCTACATCGACCTGAAAAATTTCACCCCCAGGCCGGATCTCATCAAGCTGCTGCCGGAAGGCCCGGCTCGCCGTTTCCGGGCGCTGGTCATGGAAGAGACGGCGGATGGCCGTCTGCGCATCGGTCTCTCCGATCCCACCGATTTGCAGGCCTATGACGAAATCACCCGCTTGGTCAAGCGCGATATTGACCTGGCGGTCGTGACCGAAACCCAGTTGCTGGGCGTCATTGACCGGGTGTATCACCGGGGCGAGGAAATCACCGGTCTGGCCAAGGAACTGACCGCCGAAATGGGCGACATTCCTGTTGAGTTCGGTGACATTCTTGGTCTTACCGCCGGTACCGAAGATGCCCCGGTGGTCAAGCTGCTGCAAACGGTGTTCGAGGAAGCCATGCGTCTGCGGGCTTCCGACATCCATGTCGAGCCCCAGGAAAAAGGGCTGCGCATTCGTTTCCGCATCGACGGATTGCTGCATGTCCAGACCGAGGCGGATGCCAAGATTGCCACCGCCGTTTCCTTGCGCCTCAAGCTGATGTCTGGCCTGGATATTTCCGAAAAACGCCTGCCCCAGGATGGCCGCTTCAATATCAAGGTACGCAATGCCTCGGTGGATGTTCGTATTTCCACCCTGCCTTCCCAATATGGCGAATCCATCGTCATGCGGCTGCTCAACCAGAATACCGGTCTCTTGATGCTTGAAAAGATTGGCATGCCGGAGCGGGTGCTTGATCGTTTTCGCCACGCCTTGCATCGCCCGAGCGGTATGGTCCTGGTTACCGGGCCAACCGGTTCCGGCAAGACCACCACCCTGTATGCGGCGCTCAATGAGCTGAACAGCACCGACAAAAAGGTGATTACCGTCGAAGACCCGGTGGAATACCGTCTCGCCGGCCTCAATCAGGTGCAGGTGCACGAAAAGATCGACCTTTCCTTCTCCCGCGTGCTGCGTACGGTTTTGCGGCAAGATCCGGACATTGTGCTGATCGGCGAAATGCGCGACCAGGAAACCGCCGAAATCGCCATGCGCGCCGCCATGACCGGCCACCTTGTTCTGTCCACCCTGCACACCAACGACGCCATCTCCACCCCCATCCGTCTGCTGGATATGGGAATTGCCCGTTACATGGTGGCGCTCTCGGTGCACATGGTGCTGGCCCAGCGTCTGGTGCGCGTGATCTGCCAGAATTGTCGTGAACCCTACACTCTGGCGCCCAATGAACACGAATGGCTGCGCTACGAACTGGCGGACCGGGTTGATGCCAATCAGTACTGGCACGGGCGCGGTTGCGCCCATTGCGCCAATACCGGCTTCCAGGGGCGAACCGGGGTTTATGAGTTTCTGGAAATGACCAACCAGCTGGTCGAAGCGACCAATCACGACGATCCCAACCGCTTCATGCAAATTGCCCGTCAGGAAATGGCCGGTGAAACCCTGCGTCGCGATGCCGTGCGTCTTGTCGTGGCCGGGCGGACTACGGTTTCCGAAGCGATGCGCATCAGCAACGAGTTTGAGGCTTAGGCGTGCCGCATTTTGCCTGGCGCGGACGAGATAGCGGCGGCAAGCCGGTACAGGGTGTGCTCGAAGGGGCAGGGCCGTCGGCAGTGGCCGATGATCTGCTCGGGCGCGGGATTACCCCGCTGGAAATAAAGCCGGGCAAAGCCGCTGGTGGCAGTGTGGAGATTGCCCTGCCGGACCTGTTCAAGGAAAAGGTGCAGCACGTGGACGTGCTGCTCTTCTCCCGCCAAATCTACACGCTCCTCAAAGCGGGTGTTCCCATCATGCGTGCCTTGGCGGGCCTGCAGGAATCCTCCGCCAACAAGGCCATGAAGGACGTGATTCAGGATGTCCGGGAAAGCCTTGATTCCGGTCGTGAGCTGTCCGTCTCGCTGGCCCGGCACCCCAAGATATTTCCCGCTTTTTACCTCAACATGGTGCGGGTCGGGGAAATGACCGGCATGCTGGAAGAGGTTTTCCTGCGCCTTTTTTACCACATGGAATTCGAGCGTTTCATGCGCGAGCAGGTCCGCTCGGCTTTGCGCTACCCATCGTTTGTCGTGCTGGCGATGGCCATTGCCATCATTATTGTCAATATCTACGTTATTCCAGCTTTTGCCAAGGTATTTGCCGGCTTCAAAGCCGAGCTGCCGTTCATGACAAAAATGCTGATCGCCTTTTCCGATTTTACGGTGGCCTACTGGCCGCACATGCTGGCCGGGGTGGTCGGAGCGGTGTTCGCATTTACCTCGTGGACGGCGACAACTCACGGCCGTTTCGCCTGGGATAAATTCAAGCTGCGCATTCCCATTGCCGGCAAGATTGTCATCAAGGCCACCCTGGCCCGTTTTGCCCGCAGCTTTTCATTGGCCTCCAAGAGCGGCGTGCCGGTGATTCAGGCGCTGACCAACGTGGCCGAAACCATGGACAACGCATTCATGACCGACAAGGTCATCAAAATGCGGGAAAGCGTTGAGCGCGGTGAAAGCGTGCTGCGCTCGGCAATCACCGCCGGAATCTTCACGCCGGTCGTTTTGCAGATGATAGCGGTTGGCGAGGAGTCCGGTTCGCTGGATGACATGATGCTGGAAATTGCGGAAATGTATCAGCGTGAGGTCGAGTACGAACTGAAAACGCTCGGTCAGCAAATCGAACCAATTCTTATCGTCTTTCTCGGCATTCTCGTTCTCATCCTTGCTATGGGCATCTTCCTGCCGATCTGGGATCTGGGGCGGGCGGCGTTTGGCAAGCAATGATCCGGAAATCAGGCACATATCAGCGAGGAATTTCACAAATAGAGTTTGGCGTGGTTGCCGCACTCTTCGCCATCCTTGTCGGGACGTTTCTCAATTCCGTGCGTATCCAGCAAGAACAGGCTGAAAAATTCTCAATGGAATTGACCATCATGTACATGCGCACGGGGCTGCTCAGTGAGTTGGCAGACCGTCTGATCAAAAATCGGGGGCGGGAAGCGGACGATCTGGTCGGAGCCAATCCCGTGCGTTGGTTGAAGTCGCCTCCGCCGGGGTATCTGGGGGAGTTCAAGGAGCTGAATGAACGGGAAGTCAAGGGAGGTAGCTGGTATTTCGACCAAAGTACAGGTGAAATGGTGTATAAAGTTAATATTGACTCCCATTTCAGGCGCTTGGACGGGAGTTCGCGCAATGAAGTGCGCTGGCGGGTGCAGGGGCGTGACCATGGCAGAAAATCCGGGGTGGAAAATCTTGCTCTGTTGCCTGTAACGCCCTATGAATGGTTTTGATAGTTTGCTTTGAGGAGAAGTCGGTGATGAAAAATGTGCGTGGTTTTACCCTGATCGAGTTGGTGGTGGTGATCGTGATTCTTGGCGTCTTGGCGGCAACCGCTTTGCCCAAGTTTGTCGATCTCGGAAAGGATGCGCGAGTGGCGGTTATCAAGGCTACGGAAGGCTCCATGCGCAGTGCCAATGCGATGGTCTATGCCAAGGCGGCATCCTCCAATCAACTCGGTGCGACCGGGACAGTCACCATTTACGGAACGACCACTGTTGCCACCGTGTATGGCTTTGCTTCGAATGGTACAACGCTGGCCACCGCCATGGATTTAAGTACGGATATCACGGCGAGCGCTGCCGATCTTCGGCTTGCCGGCGCCAAAACGCCGGCAAATTGTCTGGTTGCCTATACCCCGGCAACCGCTACGGCTCCGCCGGTGTACACGAGGGATGCGTCGGACTGTTAAGTTGCCCCATCATCAGGATTGAAGGCCAATAATAACCCGCCACGTGGCGGGTTATTTGCTGTTGAGAACTACTGGCGGGAGCGACTTGAGGGCACTGATCGTTGTGTGTGTCCGGAATCCGATTTGGCCCGGAGAATTTCAGCAGTCATTCAAGCCGTGGGGACTATACTTGACTAGGGCTTTCTGCATTGGATGTATCGAAAAATGCAGGGAGGTGACGGGTGTGGTTCCTGAAATCACGGCGCTCCATCCGTATCGCGATCTGTTTTCTTTGCGGCTATTGAAACTGGTTATGAGGCACACAAGGTCTGTTCCCCTGTCCGGTCCGGTAAAGGGTTTTACCTTGATCGAATTGGTGGTAGTCATGATTCTGGCCGGTGTTCTGGCGGCGGTGGCGGTCCCGCGTTTTATCGGAGTGCAAGCGTGGAGCACCCGGGGTTATCTCGATGGTGCCCGTTCCGCGCTGGAATATGCCCGGCAAACAGCCGTCGCTCAACGGCGCTGGGTTTGCGTAACGGTGGCGGCCAGCGGGTTGACCTTGACCCGCGCCAGGAAAGCCTTTGACGATGATGCAGCGCCGTGCGCCACCACGCAAAGCTTGCTTTTGCCCGGCAATGGGCTGAATACCCTGGCCACGCCGACCGGCGTCAGTCTTTCTCTGCTGGGGGGGGCAACGTCGCCGGTGGTCTTCAACGGCCAGGGGCAGTCCATTGACAGCACGGGAGCGGTGCGGACGGTTCAGTTGCAGGTGACCGGTGACCAGGTTTTCACTCTGACCATAGAAGGGTCGTCGGGCTATGTGCACTAGGCCGGGTTGCCCTCCCCAGCGTGGATTGTCACTGATTGAACTGGTGGTGGCGATTGTTGTGATCACCGTCGGGCTGCTGGGATTGCTGGGAGTTTACCGGGTTGCCCTGGTGGATAGTTTCGATCCGCTGTTCACCAAGCAGACCCTCTCCCTGGCAGAAGCCTTGATGGACGAAGTGTTGCGGGCTCCGCATACGGCTTGCGACAAGGACGATCCTCTCTACGATGCGGTATTCCGCGACCCGAATGACCCGGCGTTTCCCGCCAATCCAACCCAATGCTCGACCGGCGGCAATGCCACCATCCCTCTTGGCAGTGAAGTGGTGAACGGTGTTGCCGATACCTGTCCGTTTGACAATGTCGATGACTACAACGGCTATGCGGTCATCGGAAATGATGTGCGGACGACCTGCCTGGGAGCGGTTGTTCCGACGGGTTATACCTTGTCTGTGGCGGTAACCCGCGCTACTTTGGGAAACGCGGCTTTTGGCCTGATTGACGGAACGGCGGCAGGCACTGCCACCGATGGAGAGGCGCTGCGGATTGCCGTGACGGCAACCGGCCCCAAAACAATGATCGTTCTGGCGGGCTTTCGCGCTCGCTTTGCTCCACGGGCGTTGCCATGAAGCGTGGCGCGTACGGCGGCTTTACCCTGATTGAGATGGTGGTCTCCATGGTTGTGCTGGGGATCATCGGTTCGGTGGTGTCATCCCTGATTCAATTGCCGGTGCAGGGGTATTTTGACAGCAAGGAGCGGGCGCAGTTGTCCGACGGGGCAGACAATGCCTTGCGCCGCATGGCAAGGGAAATCCGCCTTGCCGTGCCCAACAGCGTGCGCCTTACCAGTGCGTCAGGGCTGACCTATCTGGAATTTCTGTTGTCGACCGGCGGCGGGCGCTACCGTGTCATGCCTACCGGCGCGGGGGCCGGTAACCCCCTGCTTTTCGGTACGGCCATCACCGCCTTTGATGCCCTGGGGCCTTTGCCGAATTCAACCGGGGCCGCGTGGGTGATCGTCGGCAATGTCAGTGCCACGGACAGCAGCCAGCCCAATGCCTATCTGGCGCCGGGCGGCGCCATGAGCAGCCGTGCGGCATGTACTGTTTGCAGTGCGTCAACCATCACCTTTCCCTCGACAACAACCTTCCCGACGGCTGCGGAGTTTGAAAGTCGCCAGTATTTTCTGTCTTCCGGGGCGGTGACCTATATCTGCGATCCGGCCAATGGTGTTTTGCGCCGCTATTCCGGCTACCCCATCACTGCTGCCCAACCGACTCCGGGAGCCGGGACGGGAACTGCGGTGCTCACCGGATTATCTGCCTGCACCATGTTTTATGGGGCGGTCAATCAGGACATCGGGGTGGTGTCCCTGCGGATTGATTTCGCCACCAGCAACGACGCCGGAGCGATCTCCTCCCAGGATGAGGCGCGGCTGGTGCACCATGTCAGTGTGAGCAACGCGCCATGAAGCGGACAAACGGTTCGGCTCTGATCTCGGCCATCATGGTTCTCGTTTTGCTCTCGACCCTGGCGGGATTCCTTGTCCATTTTGCCAGTACCCAGCAAATGGAGTCCGGCCTGGATGTGCGGGGCAGTCAGGCCCTTTATGCGGCAAGGGCCGGAGCGGAATGGGGGCTGTACCGGGCCAGGATAAGCAGCAGTTGCGTACCGGGCGGTACCGTGGCCCGTCCATGGACGGATCCGACGCCAGCCAGCTGGCCCTCCTTTGCGGTCGAGGGGTTTACCGTAACGGTATTGTGCGAGAGTTCAGCGGCGGATGAAAACGGGGTGGTGCTGACCTTTTTCCGGATAACGGCAACCGCCTGTAGCCAGCCGGATACCACCAATAACCGTTGTCCCAACAACACTCCGGGCGAAGGCTATATTGAAAGGCAGTGGCAGGCGACCACGGTGCAGTAAAAGGAGCAGGGAATGATGGGGAGATTGCTGATTGCTTGGCTGGTGGTGCTTTTGTTGCCCTGCTGGGCGAATGCCGTGGTCACCGAGCTGAACTCGACAGGGGGGACCAATGCCACCAACGGGCTGCATGTCTATATCGAAGATACGTCGAAAATCCAGGTTCGGCGGCTAAATAATACCGGCCAGCTCTATAGCCCGGGGGTCGTTCCGCCCAGCAACTCCCTTGACAATGGAATATTCTTGTTTGCCAATGGCCTCCTTTACGGGCCAAGCCATACCGTGTCCACCTGGTCGGCAAATTCCATGTACAACACCTATTCTGTTTCTGCGGTTAGTCCGCCTAACCCCGCCGTAGCTGGCAATCCGCAGTCGGCTACGCTTAGCCTGGGGGTGACCAATGGTCCGCAGATCAGTGTGGTATGGACTTACGCCTACCCCTACGACTTCATTACCGCCAATGTCACGCTCACTATTCCGCCGGGCTTTGCGGTATCGGCGGCCAATCCGGTTCGTTACTATCAGGTGGTGGATACCTATCTTGGCGGCAGCGACTTGGGTTGCGGAGTAACTTATACGGATACCAACGGGCATCGGGTTCTGGGAACCTACCCTCCTCCTTCCGGGGTTTGTACTTCGAGTACCAGTGTGCCATCCGGGGTCACCGTTGTGGAGTCCTTTCGTGAGCGCTCCGGCGGGGTGCCGCGTTATTGTGTTTCGGGTTGGGCGAATTTCTGGGACAAAACGGCACCGCTTGCAGCGTGTTCGATCTGGACCGGGCAGCAGATGCCGAATACGGTTTCGACTACTTACATTGATACCGGGGTGGCGATTGAATACGACTTCACCGCAGCGGGGGTCTATAACTTTAGCTATGATTTCGTCAGTGGCTCCCCTTCCACGCCGCCCTATGACCACATCGAAATTCAGCATGACGGCAGCAGCACCAACATGTGCTCGACCGTCACGGTCTTGGGGTGTTCCACGGCCAATGTTCCCTGCGATGCCGGGCAATATCTGAATTCTGCCTTGAGCGGGACGATGACCCCGACCTCGCCCACGGCGACTTGGACTCCGGCTTTTTCCGAGGCGCCAGGGGATCTCAAGCAGGACATCAAGGTTCAGTTTGCCACCGGGGGAATTTATACGCTGGGGGTGTCCAGTCCCAGTACGGTTCCATTGAATGGTACAAAATGCTGGAATCGTACGGGTCTCTCCCAGAGTTGCAGCTTTACTGCCGCCAATGTGGCGTGTACGGCGAAAGGTCTGGATGCCTGTAGTAATCCGACGGGGTCCCCGGCACGCTGTGCGGCGAGCGGCAATCGCCTGTACACCAAGGCCACCGGCCAGAACATCAGTTTTGATCTGCTTGCCCTGAATGCCCAGACCAGCGGGGCGCTGGACAGCAATTTCAATGGGCAGGTGAGCGTGGATCTGGTGGATGGTGCGACGTTTACGGCTTCCAACAATACCTGTTCGAGCACCACTGCCAAGGCGGGACTGACCGGTACGGCGCAAACGATCACGTTTTCCGGGGGGTATCCGACCAATGCCGGTTCCTATGCCACTTACACTGTCTTGGCGGCCAATAATACGGTGGCAGCAAAAAATGTCCGGGTCCGCTTCACCCAGGGGACATTGACGCTTTGCTCGCTGGATGTTTTCGCCATCCGGCCTGCCGGGTTTGCCTTGACCGGCTGGAGCGGACCCACCCAGTTGAACAATGCAGGGCTTGCCGGAGCGCCGGTTGCCGACGCGGGAACGGACATTACCCTGATGGCCAATGGCGGAACAGGGTATATCGGGACGAGTGTTACGGGAGGCGATGTCATCCTGGACTCGACCTCGACCAGCCAGAATGTCTGGACCCATGTCGGCGCAACGGATTACACGGCCCGGTTGCAGCAAGCCAGTAGCAGTAACATCAATAACGTGAATTTCAGCACACCCAGCAGCGCAGTGATTTCTGCTACCGCCCAGTACCATGATTACGGCCTTTTTGTGGTCAAGGCCGGGGCCGTGGCGGATACGGTATTTGTAACCGCTTCCGGGGACAATGCGGGTGCAACCCCGGATTGCGTGGTCAACAGTTTTTCCAATACGGCCAACAGTTCCGGCAAGATCGGCTGCAATGTCGCCAATCAGGCAAATGTCACCATTGGCCGTTTCGCCCCGCATCATTTTGATGTGCTGGGCAGTGTGACCCCCGCGTGTCTGGCCAACACTGCAACTCCTCCGGGTTGTACCATCGGCGCTGCGGGCTGTGCCGCCACCGGGAGAACCGCCTTTACCTATATGGGGCAGAGATTTCCCGCTGCGCAGATGCAGGTGCAGGCGCGCAGCAAGAACGATCTGCCTTTGAGCAAATATGACAGTATTCAGATCGGAGCGCTGGCTCCGCCTCCGACTTTGGCAACCCCCGGCATCAAGGCGATGGATGGAGGGACGGACCGGAGTTCACGGGTAACGGGATGGACGACACCGTTTACCTGGGTCGCCGGTGTTGCCGGGTACTCCGGCACCGGGCTCCAGTTCGGACGCTCCGGCGCTCCGGCCAATCCGCTCAACGGGGCTGCGGATGGCCCCTATTCCGTGCAGTTTCTGGTGACCACCACCGGGGATCCGGACCGTTGTACGGGAACCAATTCATGTTTGAAGAATTCTCTGGGTGCCACCGTCGCCAATTTGCCAGTGATCGATTCCACCGGGAATCCGGTAGCGGTCCGTTATGGCCGCCTCAAGCTGTTGAACGCCGTCGGAACGAGCAGCACGGCCTTGCGTATGCCGGTGGTGGCCGAGTATTCCAAGGCAGGTGCCTGGGTGACCAATACCGATGATATTTGCACGACCTTGCAGGATGGTCACATTGCCGTGGGGAGTGGCCCTTTGCAGGCAACGGTGACCCTGAGCGGAGTGCCAAAGGCGATCAAGAGCGGGACCGGGCAGACTCTGGCCGCTGGTCAGGGAACCTTGAGAATTCCCTCTGCCGGCGGCACGGCGGGCTGGATCAACATCGGTCTGAATCTCTCCGGGGCTGCGGCTGCGCCGGACCAGACCTGCGTTTCGGGGGCTGCGCCAAGCGTGTCCGGCGACCTTACCCATCTGAGTTATGCCTCAACGGCAGATCGGCGCTGGACATGCACTTCCGGAGTTGGAGGAAGCGACCCCTGGGCGAGGGCGACCTTTGGGGCGGCGCGTAGCACAACACAAACAATCTATCAGCGAGAGAACTATTAGGCTGCCTGTTGAAAAAATCCTTGTTAAATCAAAGGTTGCGGGTTAAGCTTAAAGTAATTTGTTACTAATGGGCTTGGTGCGCACACCCTGAGCATTCATGAAGCTGCCGTTTCTTCGTCACTCTTCTCCTGGTTGGCTGGGGGTTTATCCGGAAAATAGCCGGGTTGCCCTGTTGCACGCTGTACGGTCCGGTGCGGGGTTGGCGGTTACGTTCGCCCATGCAGAACCGGGTTCCGGAAGCGACCCGGCAGCTCTGGCCGGAGTGGGGAAGTCCTTGGCTCTGGCACGGCGCAAGGCCAGCACCTTGATGCAGCCAGGCAGTTATCAGCTGGTTCAGCTTGAAGCGCCGGGTGTTCCGCAGGAGGAGTGGCGGGAGGCAATTCGCTGGAAATTGAAGGATGTCCTCGAATATCCTGTCGATGAGGCCATTTGCGACGTGCTGGATATTCCCACTGAACAATATGCTCCGGGGCGCCCTCGCCAGTGTTTTGCCGTGGTGGCAAGACGTGATGCCGTAGCGGCGAGAGTCGGCAGCCTGGAGAAGGCGGGCTTGGATTTGCAGGCGGTGGATATCCCTGAACTGGCCTTGCGCAACGTGGCCAGCCTGATCGCCGAAGAGAACCGGGGAATTGCCTTGCTCGGATTTGACGAGAGCGGCGCTTCGCTGGTTGTCTGCTTTAAAGGCGAACTGTACGCCAGTCGCCGGATAGAGGTTAGCCCGGGGCAGCTGGAAAGTGCCGATCCCGAGCGTTGCCAGCAGTTGTACGAGCGCGTGGCCCTGGAGGCGCAGCGGACACTGGATGCCTTTGATCGTCAGTACAGTTTCATGACGATCAGTCGTTTGGTGCTGGCTCCCTGGCAGGGCATGGAAGGCTTGCGGGACGTTTTGGTTGCCAACCTTTATGTTCCGGTTGAAATCATGGATCTGTCGAGCGTAATAGATTTTTCCAGAACGCCGGCCTTGAGTTCTCCTGCGGACCAGGCACGCTGGCTGCTGCCCTTGGGCGCAGCGCTGCGTGACGAGGTGAGTGCATGAGTCAGCAGATCAATCTGCTTGATTCCTCTCTCAAGCCCAGTCAAGACTGGCTGACACTGAGGAATATCGCGCTGGCCTGTGCCGGAATGGTTGTTCTGGTCGCTGCGACGGCGGGGATCGGCATGTTCCGGGAGCGAAAGGAAATGCACCGCTTCCAGTTGGTTGAGGCCAACCTGCGCAAGGCGCAGGATAGTCTGGGGGCCTTGGCCGGATTGCAGGCAAACCGTCGCATCGACCCTGTGCTGGAGGCGGAGTTGTCGGCTACGCAGGCCCGTTTGCAAGCCAAGGAGCGTGTGGCCGACATGCTTGAGCGGGGAGGGACGGGTAACCGGAAGGGCTTCGCGTCATTCATGCAGGGTTTTGCCCGGCAGGTGAGTGAGGGGGTGTGGTTGACCGGATTTGATATCAGTGCCAGCGGGCGCACGATCGAGGTACGGGGGAACGTCTTGTCCGAGTCGGCATTGCCCAAGCTGGTATCCCGTTTGCAGGATGAAGAGGCTTTTCGTGGACGGCAGTTTGGCGCTCTGAACATGAAGCGTGTCGACCCGGTGCGCAAGGAGGGGGGGGCAGGGGAGGCCGCCGAGGCGGCAGCTTCCGGGCAACCCTATGTGGAATTTGTGCTGAGCGGAGTCCTGGCGGCTAAAACAGAGGCGGAGCGCAAGCAATGAAGCAAGTCATCGCCCGTTGGCAAATGCTCTCTGAAAAGCTGGCCGCGCTTTCCCGGCGGGAGCAGGCCTTGGTGGCACTGGCGGCGGTGGCGCTTGTTTATTACATCGGAAACGCAATCTGGGTGGTGCCGATCAATGCCAGGACGGCCACTTTTGCCCGCCAGGCCAGCCAGCAGGAAAAGGAACTGGCTGCTTTGCAGGAGCAGTTGCAGATATTGCAGGCGCAAGTGGCAAATGATCCGAATGTACCCCTCCGTCAGCAAATTTCGGAAGTCAAGCATCGCCTTGAAAATACCGAGGAACGTTTGACCGGTTACAAAAAATCATTGGTGCCGGCGGACAAGACGGTCGATTTGCTGGACTCCATCCTGAAGCAAAGCAAGGGGGTTCGCCTTGTTGGCTTGAAAACCTTGCCGGTCGAATCCTTGTTGGCAGAGCAAGGGGCTGCGGCGGAGAAAGTGACGGGGGAATCGGCGGCACCTCTTGCCATTTCGACCGGCGATATCAATGTTTACCGCCATGGATTTGAGATGCGTTTGCAGGGCAACTACCTTGATTTGCTGGCGTATTTGATGGAGCTGGAAAAGCAGCCCCAGCAGGTGCTCTGGCATCGCGCCAGCTTGACCGTACCCGAGCCTGCCAAGGCGGTCCTGACATTGGTCTTCTTCACGCTGAGTACTGACAAGGTCTGGATTGAGCTATGAAGCGGACGCATTTGATCCTGCTAAGCATAATGACGTGGGTGGTCGGGCCGGCGGCGGCAGAAAGCTTCCGCGATCCGACTCGTCCGCCCGAGGCATTTGCTGCGCCATTGGCCGAAGGGGGGGAAGCCGCTGCGCCGACTTTGCGCCTGGAAGCGGTATTGCGCGGAAAAGAGGGCGCTGTGGCGGTTATCGCCGGTGAACGGCTACGTGTCGGCGATGCGATACGCGGGGTCCGGGTTTTGGCGATTCGCGAATCGGAAGTGGTGTTAAGCGGCGAAGAGGGGCAGCGGGAATTATTACGTCTGACGCCCGCCGTTGAGAAAAAAATGGTGCCAGCCAGGGAGCGACCGGCTGGACGAGGAAACACAGGGGGCAGGTCATGACCAAATATGTGGGCGCAGCCAGGGGGATTTCCCTGGCGGCCGTTGCACTGGTAGTAAGCGCCTGTAGCGAACCGCTGATGAGAAGCGGCGATACCTACGACACCATTCAGGGTAGCTTCGGCCTTGCTGCCAAGGCAAAGGCTCCTGCCGAATCGTTCAATGAATCGCTCCTGCCGCCGGTACAGCTGGATTTTCCGAAATCCGCCCAAGCGGTTGAACCCCGTTTTGACCTTTCGGTGAATTCCGCACCGGCCGGACAGGTCTTTCTTGCTTTGGTGTCGGGCACCCGCTACAGCATGGTTTTACCTCCTGATCTGAGCGGAACCTTGACCCTGAATCTCAAGAATGTCACGGTCCGTGAGGCACTCGAGAGCGTGCGGGAAATCTATGGCTATGAATTTTCGGTCCAGGGAACAAGAATTACGGTGCAACCAAACTCCCTGCAAACGAAACTGTTTCAGGTCAGCTATCTGGCGACCAAGCGGGGCGGCGGGTCAGCGACAAGGGTGATGACGGGAAATGTGGTCAGCAGTTCATCCGGTGCGGCAGCGGGAGCGGCGGGAGCGGCAGGCGGAGGTGGGGGCGCATCTGTCGGCGCAGGCGAGGCAACGACGGTATTTACCGGACAGGCGAGCGATTTCTGGTTTGACCTGACCCAGGCCATAGCGATAACCCTGAATTGCGAATTTGACGTTCAGCGCGCCACCGGACAGGTGAGCGGAGCCAGCCCGGCTTCAGCGATGATGGCTCAGGCGATCATTCAGAGGATGGACAAGGTTCATTGTCCGGATGCACGCAATTTCGTCATCAACCAGCAGTCCGGCGTCGTCATGGTGCGGGCAATGCCATCCGAGTTGCGGGATATTGGCCGTCTTCTCAAGGCCATGCAGGCCAGTGTCGAGCGCCAGGTCATGCTCGAGGCCAAGATTGTCGAAGTGGCTTTGGGGGACGATTTCCAAAGCGGAATCAACTGGCAGATGCTGGATAACACCAATAAGCCCCGTTGGTCCATGAATGCCGATACGGACAATATTCGGGCATTCCCTCCAGCTGTCGGATCAGGGAGTCCCCTTACCGGCACGTTTGGGGTGCTGAAAAAATTTAACGTCGGAGGCGCTCTTGGCCTCGCGTTCCAAACCGACAACTTTGCCGCCCTGCTGCAATTCATGCAGACGCAAGGTACGGTGAATGTCATGTCCAGCCCGCGAATAGCCACGTTGAACAATCAAAAGGCTGTTCTCAAGGTGGGGACCGATGATTATTACGTTACGGCGGTCACTCCTCCTTCGTACAGTTCAAGTGGTACTGGAACGACTTCAAGTAACTCGATCAATCCCCCGACGATCACGACCCAGCCCTTTTTCTCGGGCATCGCGCTGGATGTGACGCCTCAGATCGACGAAAGCGGTCAGATCACCCTGCATATACGGCCTTCGATCACGGAGGTGACCGAAAGGGAAAAAATCATTAATTTCGGCTCTCTGGGCATCTATAGCCTGCCCTATGCTTCAACCAAAGTGAAGGAAACGGATAGCATCGTCCGCGTCCGGGATGGCATGATCGTGGCGATTGGCGGCTTGATGACGCGGAGCCAGACCGAGCAGGATATCAAGGTGCCGGGTGCCGGCGACCTTCCTCTGGTTGGACACCTGTTCAAGCAGGCGGTGGCCAGCAAGGGAAAGCGTGAGCTGGTGGTCCTGATCAAACCCACTGTCATCAATGAAGATGCTGACTGGCAGCAGGACTTGACCGAAACCGAGGGGCGGTTACGCGAGATGGACCCTCGCAACTGGAAGCGGATGCCCGATCCGCTGATACCCCGATGAAAAACGCGGCGCTCGACTGCTTTTCGGCGCTTGAGTCTGCCGGAGAGGTCAATACAAATACCAAGCCGGTGGCGGTGCCCTATCTGCAACACTTTGGATTGCGGGAGGCGCCGTTCGGGATTACCCCCGACACCTCCTTTGTCTTTCATGCCCGCTCTCAGCAAGAGGCGCTCAATACGCTGTTGATTGCGTTGGGGGCCGGAGAGGGATTCGTCAAGATCGTCGGCGAGGTCGGAACGGGAAAAACGCTCCTTTGCCGGCGTCTGCTGCGCGCCTTTCAGGATTCTCCCGACTGGGTCACCGCCTACCTTCCGAATCCGGGATTGCCGCCCGATGAGCTTCTCGCCGCTCTGGCTGCCGAGTTGCACCTGGCTGTTCCGGAATCCATTCCCACCTTCAGTTTGACCAGAACCATCAACGAGGCATTGCTGGAAATAGCCGGGCGTGGGCAGCGGGTGATGGTCTGCCTGGACGAGGCCCAGGCGATTCCCAAGGAAAGCCTGGAGGCGCTGAGACTGCTTTCGAATCTGGAAACCGAGAAGCGCAAGCTGATGCAGATTGTGTTGTTCGGCCAACCGGAGCTTGATGTCCATCTGGATGACCCGTCGATCCGCCAGCTTCGGCAGCGGATCACCTTCAGCTACCGCCTCGGTGTTCTGTCCCGCGAAGAGGTGAATTTTTATCTCGCCCATCGCCTGCGTATCGCCGGTTGCGTTCAGCCGGGGGTGTTTTCCCGATCAGCCATGAAGGCGATCTACAAGGTCAGCCATGGCACTCCCCGTCTCGTCAATATTCTCGCCAACAAGGCCTTGATTGCCGTTTTTGGCGAGGGAGGCGGAGTGGTCAAGTCAAAGCATGTCAAAGCAGCGGCGCGGGATACCGAAGGTGTCCGGGTGCGTTTCTGGTGGTAGGAGTCTAAGGTGAGCCTGATTAACCGGATGTTGCAGGATTTGGATGCCCGCCAGGCAGGTCATCCTGAAGTTGCCGATTTGTCGGGGCAGATCAGGATGACCAGTCGCGCCAAAGAGGGTAGATCAAAATGGTTGCTGGTGGCCGGCATACTGGTTTTGGGAGGAGCCGGCGCCGCCCTGTGGTGGGCGGAAAGTGAAGGGCTGACGCCCTGGCGTGGCAGCACGACGGGAGTACCTGCTCAGGAAGCCGTAATCCCCGCCGTCGCCGAAGCGAAAGCGCCCGACCCGGTGCTGCCGCCGCCTGCGCCCGCCGTCGGGAGTGCGCCACCGGTTCCGGGGGGGGCCCCCGGGCCCGGCCCCCCCGCCCCCCCCCGTTTTGCCCCGGCCGGGGGCCCCCCCCAAAATAACCCACCCCCCCC
>CAZHVZ010000019.1:8362-17115 GCA_964536245.1 uncultured Rhodocyclaceae bacterium | reverse complement strand
GTGTGGGCCCCACCGGGTGCGGGGGGCGCCTGCGCCCGCCGCCCGGCGGGCAACGCCGGTTGTGCCGCTGCCGGTAGCCCCATCCGAATTGACGCTCCCCCCGGCACCGGCAAAAACCGAGCCGGCGGCAGCCCCCGTTGCCGAAGGGAAGGCGAAAAAGCCAAAAACGGTCACAGCTCTGACGACGGTCCCGAAAGAAGCCGGCAAAGCCAAGGCAGAGGCCGTTGATCAGAGAATTTTGAAAACCGCACGCGGTGTCTCGACGGATGACCGGGCAAGCGAGGATTACCGGCGTGCCGTTGACGAACTGAGTCGCGGACGCAATAGCGATGCCGCCCAATCGTTGCGCTCGGCCTTGCGGCATGACCCCGCCCTGCTTCCCGCCCGGCAGATGCTGGCCAAGGTGCTGATCGAGCAGAATGCGCTGGACGAAGCCCGCTCGGTGTTGCGTGAGGGGCTGAAAAACGATCCCAGGCAGCTCCAATGGTCCATGAGTCTGGCCCGGCTGGAAATCGACCGCAATGACCCTCTGGCTGCCTGGGGTGCTCTCCAGCCCTCCCTGCTCTATGCGACGAACGATGGAGAATTTTTGGCGTTTGCCGGTGCGGTGCAGCAGCGGTTGGGCAAACCTGGTGAAGCTGCCGACTATTTTCGAAATGCCCTGCGCCTGTCTCAAACCAATGGACGCTGGTGGATCGGGCTCGGCATGGCGCTCGAAACCGAAGGCCATCGGCCCGAGGCAAGAGAAGCCTTTCGTCGGGCCCTGGCGACCGGCAGCCTGCCCCAGGATCTGGCCAGCTACGCTGAGCGGAAAGCCCGCCAGCCCGCCAGCCCGGCGGCCGCCGATTAGTGCCGCAACGCCCGCGCCACCACT
Source organism: uncultured Rhodocyclaceae bacterium (assembly GCA_964536245.1). Lineage (GTDB taxonomy): Bacteria > Pseudomonadota > Gammaproteobacteria > Burkholderiales > Rhodocyclaceae > CAZHVZ01. Next base: position 16,241 of record CAZHVZ010000019.1, on the reverse strand, counting down.
ACCGCCGTCACCTTCCCCGCGCCGTGCAGTTTCAATGTCCGGGCACATTCATCCAGCGTCGCACCGCTGGTCATGACATCGTCGAGCAGCAGAATGTGCTCCCCGGAAAAATCCGCCGAGCACTCGAATGCTCCCCGCACGTTGCGCACTCGTTCCTTGAGCGGCAGGTCGGCCTGAACGCCGGTTGCCCGGCACCGCAGGCAATGCTTGAGGTCAAGCGGAATGGAGAGTTGCCGGGCCAGTGAGCGGGCAATTTCGCCGGCCTGATTGAATCCCCTCTCCCGCAAACGCTCCGTGTGCAAGGGCAGGGGAACCAGACGGCTGGCCTCGGTGTCGGTCAGCAGCGGGGCCAGCCGGGAGGCGAACCAGGGGGCGAGAGCGAGCTGGTGGCCGTATTTGAGCCGTTGAATCAGCCGGTCTGCCGGGAATTCGTAGGAAAAGGCCGCCAATGTGGCGTCGAAATGGGGAGGCGTGGTCAGGCAGCGGCCGCAGTGTGCGCCGGGGGGGGTGGGTTCAGCGCATGGGGGGCAGGCTGGGGGGGGGGGCGGCTGGAGGTCGGCGGCGCAGGCCGGACAAATCGCTTCGGTTTTGCTCTCGGCGCCGCAGAGCAGACAGGCGCAGGGGAGCAGGTGCCTGATCAGCTGTTGAAGCGGCTGGGAAAGAGAATCGGGTAAAATTGACACGTTGCCCGGCCTTCTGGATAATTCATAATTATGGATTGCCTTTTGGGCTCGCCATCTCGGTTTGGTTCACCTTTGCCTGATCCGCTTGCTTGTCGCTTTTGCTTTGCATTGACGGGGTTTCCCGCGCAGTGCCCATTCTCTCACTACCGTCCGGAATAATTGTCATGCACGTTTCCCCCGTTGAATTTGTTTCCGCTCCGGCTGCCAGCCAGCCCAGATCCGCCGGCGCGGTGCAGCGCTGGACCGTGGACGAGGTGCAGGCACTCTACGACATGCCGCTCATGGATCTCCTGTTCCGTGCCCAGACGGTGCATCGTGCCCATTTTGATGCCAATTCCATCCAGCGTTCCAGCCTGTTGTCGGTAAAAACCGGCGGTTTTTCGGAGGATTTAAGTTACTGCTCGCAGTCCGCGCGCTATGATACGGAAACCGGGCGGGAGCGCTTGATGCCCCTGGGCGAAGTGCTGGAAGCGGCGCAGGCGGCCAAGGACAAGGGGGCATCCCGTTTCTGCATGGGAGCGGCCTGGCGCGGCCCCAAGGACAGCGATCTCGACCGCGTTCTGGAAATGGTGCGCGAGGTCAAGGCACTCGGCATGCAGACCTGCGTCACCCTTGGCATGCTCAAGGAGGGACAGGCGGAGAAACTCAAGGAAGCCGGCCTCGACTATTACAACCACAATCTCGATACCGATGCCGAATTCTACGGCCAGGTCATCAAGACCCACACCCAGGATGATCGCCTCGATACCCTGGATCAGGTCCGTGCTGCCGGTATCAATGTCTGCTCGGGCGGCATCATCGGCATGGGTGAAACCCGCAAGTACCGTGCGGCACTCATCGTTCAGCTGGCCAACTTGCCGCAGCCTCCGGAATCGGTGCCGATCAACAACCTGGTGCCGATTGAAGGGACGCCCATGGCCAGCCAGTCCCGTCTTGATCCCTTCGAGTTTGTGCGCACCATTGCCGCTGCCCGCATCACCATGCCCACCTCCTGGGTCCGTCTGTCTGCTGGCCGGCAAGAAATGAGCGACGAGTTGCAGGCCTTGTGTTTTCTGGCCGGAGCCAATTCCATGTTCTATGGTGAGCGCCTGCTGACCACCGGCAATCCGGATGTCGAGCGGGATGAATCCCTGTTCCGGCGCCTCGGCCTGAAAGCGGTTTAATCCGGCTTGAATACCGCTTTTGTCGACCGCCGCCAGGGGCGGCGGAATTTTTCACGGGTTGCCCCTAACTCCGGGGCGGCAGCCTTTCTGGGGCGCGAAATCGCGCCCAATGGCATTGTGGATCGCAAGGAGCAGCGCCTGGACTACGTGCGCATCGATCCTGCCTGCCTGGTCGATCTTGGCTGCGCCCGAGGGGCCAGCCTGCCGGGGCTGACCGCCCGCTATCCAGGGGCGAGGCAGATTGCCGTTGATCTGGCGCCGGAGATGCTCGCTTCCCTGGCGCCGAAAACGGCGGTCTGGGAGCGCTGGCTGCCTTTTCGCAAGCCGGAAGGTGTCCTGGCCATTGCCGCCGATGGTCAGTGCCTGCCTCTGAAAACGGGCTCAGCTGGTCTGCTCTGGTCCAATCTGCTGCTCCACTGGCTGGATGATCCCCTTCTCGCCCTGGCCGAAGCCCATCGTGTTCTGGAAGTGGGCGGCTTGCTGATGTTTTCCACTCTCGGGCCGGATACCTTCCGCGAACTGCGTTCCGTTTTTGGCGATGGCTACAGCCATACCCAGCGCTTTGCCGACATGCACGATATCGGCGACATGCTGGTCGAAACCGGCTTTGCCGACCCGGTGATGGACATGGAAGTGCTGACCCTGACCTATGATCGTTTCGATGTCCTGTTGGCTGAGCTGCGGTCTGCCGGGGCGGCTTGCGCCATGCGCTCGCGCAACCACGGGTTGACCGGCAAGGGCGTCTGGCAGCGGGCCAGAGACGCTTACGACGCCCTGCGTCGGGATGGCAAGCTGCCGGCCACCATCGAGGTGGTCTATGGCCATGCCTGGAAAACCCAGCCCTCCAAAGCGGCGGATGGCCGTTCGGTGATCCGTTTTGAACCGCCCCTGAAGCGGGGCGGGAAAAGCTGACTATTCCGGTTTTTTGGGGAAGAAACGCAGGGGCTGAATGCCGGTCCCTGGGGGCAGGCCGATGCCGCTGCCGACCGGGTGGGGGCCGGATTTCCGGATGCGCTCCCGGACCCGCCAGCCGAGCAGGATGACCAGCATGACGGCATAGAGGAAGGGGTAGATCAGGGCGGTCGCCTTGACCAGCCAGAAGTAGTGGCAGGCAGCAAGTATCCCGATGAGATAGACGGAACGATGTAGATCCTGCCAGCGTCTTCCGCCCAGGCGACGGATGGCTGCCTGATTGGAGGTGGCGGCAAGCGGAACGAGGAGCAGAAACGCGGCAAAGCCGACGGTGACGAAGGGGCGCTTGAAAACATCCTTGGCGATGGCTTCCATTTCGAAGGAATGATCGAAGCCGATGAAGCTGAGAAAGTGCAGGCTGGCGTAGAAGAAGCAGAACAGGCCGAGCAGGCGCCGCAAGCGGGTCAGCCAGTGGGCGCCGGTGAGGGTGCGCAAGGGCGTGATGCAGAGTGTGGCGAGCAGAAAATTGAAGGTCCAGGTGCCGGTGGTCCGTTGCACGAATTCCACCGGGTTGGCGCCGAAATTTCCGTCCACGGCAGCCATCACCAACCGTGCAGCGGGCAGCAGGGCAAGCGTGATGAGGCTGATCTGTTTTGGATTGGCTTGCCAGGTCATGGTCAAAAATTCTTTCTCAAATCCATGCCGGCGTACAACTGCCCCACCTGTTCGGCATAGCCATTGAAGGGCAGGGTACGGCGCTTGAAAAACTCGCCAAGGCGGCGCTCGTGGCTCTGGCTCCAGCGTTTGTGCGGAACCTCGGGGTTAACGTTGGAGTAGAAACCGTACTCGTCGGGGGCGGTTTTGGTCCACACCGTTGCCGGCTGCTTTTCCACAAAGCGGATGCGGACAATGGACTTGGCGCCCTTGAAGCCGTATTTCCAGGGCACCACCAGGCGGATCGGCGCTCCGTTCTGCTTCGGCATGACTTCCCCGTACATGCCGACGGCGAGAAGGGTCAGCGGGTGCATGGCTTCGTCGAGACGGATGGCCTCGACGTAGGGCCAGTCGAGAAAAGGAACACGCACATAGGGCATTTGTTCCGGATCGGCCAGGGACCAGAATTCAACGAATTTTGCATTGCCGGTCAGTTCGACCCGCTTGAGCAGTTCGGAGAAGGGAATTCCCACCCACGGAATGACCGCACTCCAGCCTTCCACGCAGCGCAGGCGATAGACGCGTTCTTCGAGGGGCGCCCATTTCAGGATGTCATCCATGGCAAAGGTCTGGCTGACCTTGACCGCGCCATCGACGGTGACGGTCCACGGCCGCGTGCGCAGGCGGTGGGCATGTTTGCCGGGGCTTTCCTTGTCCGGTCCGAATTCGTAAAAGTTGCCATAGGAGGTCACCGATTCGTAGGGAGTCACTTTTTCGTCAAGGGAAATGACGCCGGGAAGCACGCCGTCCAGGCGCTGGCCCCGGCTGCCGGCAGTCTGGGCGGCGTGGCCGAGGTCTGGCAGCGCCATGGCGGCCAGACCGCCGCCGAGTGTGGCGAGAAAGCTGCGGCGGCCGGCATAGACCGTCGGTGAAGTGATTTCGGAGGGGGCTATGTCCGGGGGGCGACGAATGAGCATGGCGGTTTCCTTGGCCTGAGTGTTAACCATTGGTCGCGACAGAGGGAGAAACCTTACAGGGATCGACGGGATGGTGTGACGATTGGACAGGAAAAACGAGGAAAGTTTTCCCCGGCGGACGCTGCGGTGACGGTTGGCAGCCTGTATCAGGCGGCCAGCGCAGCCCTTAGCTCGGCAATGTCATCCGCCGCTTCTTCCAGGAGATCGGCGTAACGTTCCCGATCGGCGATGATATCGGGATCGTCGGGTCTTCTGGCCGCCTTGATCATCCAGGTGCTGTTGTCACCGGCCAGAATATTGGCAAAGTAGAGGACGTCTTTAAGGGTGGTCGGTGTTTTCACGCTGTGGATGCGATCATGGTCCCGCACCGCTTCCACAACATGCTCGGGCAGGCCGAGCACGTACAGCAGGCTTTCGCCGATGCTCTCGTGCCAGCCGGAAATGAGCGCCATCACGGCATCGTAATTGTTACGGTATTCCGGGTACTCGGCGGCCCGGTAGAGCAAATAGAATATGCCGATATCGTGCACCATGCCGGCCAGCATGGCCTCGTCGGCGTTGATCCCGCCGATGCGGCGGGCCAGGACACGGGCAATGGCGGCGACTTGCAGGGAGTGTTCCCAGGTTTGTTTGGAAATGGCGTCAAAACCTGCCAAGTTGCGCGATTTGAGCATCTGGTCCATGGCCACCGCCAGGGAGGTGGTGCGCACCACCTCAAAGCCGAGGCGGGTAATCGCGGCCTTCAGATCGTTGATGTTGCGGCCCGACCGGTTGTAGGCGACCGAATTGGCGATCCGCAACAGCTTGCTGGTGACCAGGGGTTCGACGCTGAGCACCGACGCCACCTTGTCCAGAGCGACATCGGGGTCCTTGAGGGTATTGCGGATCATGATCGCCGCATCAAGGCAGGTCGGGAAATTGACCTCGCCCGACAGATCCTTGGCGATATCCTCAAGAATGCGGAAATGAGTGGTGCTGTCGATCGTCACGACGCGGCCTTCCTATCCGGAAATGTAGCGTTCAAGCTCATTGATCAGAAATTGTTGGGAACTGATGGTTTCCTTGACCAGATCGCCAATGGAGATCATGCCCAGCACTCCTCCGTCCGTATCCAGTACGGGCAGGTGGCGGAAGCGTTTTTCGGTCATCAGGGCCATGCACTGGTCCAGACTGTGGCTCGGTGTGACATAGGCCACCTTGTCACTCATGATTTCGCGAACCAAAGCCTCCTTGGAGGACTTGCCCTGCAGAATGATCTTGCGGGCATAGTCGCGCTCGGAAAAAATACCCACCAGTTGTTCGCCGTCGAGAACGAGAAGGGCGCCGACGTCGTGTTTCGCCATCACGGTCAGGGCATGGAATACCGTGTCATTGGGAGAAACGACAGCCAGCGGACGTTGATTGCCGGACAGGAACTGTTTGAGCGTCTTCATGGGGTTCTCCTCGAGTGGGGTCGTTGAAGTCTATCCCGCAGCGGAGTCAGTGCCAAGCACCCGCAACAAAAAAGGCAGCCTCGGCTGCCTTTTTCGGGGTCGGAATGCTTAACGCAGGCCTGCGGTGAATTCGGAAACGGCTTTGATGTCGGCATCGGAAAGCTTTTCGGCAATCATGCGCATCATTTTTTCCGGATCGTTGTTGCGTTCGCTCAGGCGGAAAGACTTGAGCTGGGCTTCGGTGTATTCCGGGAACTGACCGGCCAGGCGCGGATACTGGGCCGGCAGGCCGGCGCCGGATGGGCCGTGGCAGCCGGCGCAGGCCGGGACGCCCTTCTTGAAATCACCCTGGCGCCACAGTTTCTGGCCGGCAGCGATGAGCTTTTCGTCCTTGGCCTGGGCGGGCTTCTGCTTCTGGCTGGAGAACCAGGCGGCAACGTTCTTCATGTCGTCGTCAGACAGTGCGGCGACCATGCCGCCCATGATGGCGTTGTTGCGCAGGGCCGGTTTGCCATCCACCGACTTGAAATTGGTGAGCTGCTTGTAGAGGTAATCCTGCCCTTGTCCCGCCAGGTTGGGGTTGGCCGCAGCCGGGCTGTTGCCATCGGCGCCATGGCAGGCCACGCAAATGGTCTCTGCGATGACTTTACCCTTGGCCGGGTCAGCCTTTTTGGCTTCTTCGCTTGCGTTGCTTGCAAAGCTGGTGGCGAGAAGTACAGCAAGTGCCGTGGTGCGAATCATTTATTAACTCCTTGCGCGGGTGTCGCGTGTCCTTGAGGCGCAATGGCCGGGAATCTGGGCTACAAACCTGCTATTCTATAACACTTCAACGCCTCCTGGCGGATCGATAGAGTTTTATATGCCTCTTCTGCAAAAGGCGGTCTTCCATACGACCGTTGCACACCTTCGCGACCTTCCCCATGACGCTGTCTGCGAGGTTGCTTTCGCCGGTCGTTCGAACGCCGGAAAGTCTTCTGCCATCAACACCCTGGCCGGGCGTGTCCGTCTTGCCTATGTCAGCAAGACGCCTGGCCGCACCCAGCATTTGAATTACTTTACCCTGGCTCAGGGAAAATACCTGGTGGATTTGCCCGGCTATGGTTATGCCAAGGCGCCGGAGGCCGTCCGCTCCCAGTGGGAGGGATTGATCGGGCCCTATTTGCAGGGGCGCAGCCCCCTGGTCGGACTGGTGGTCATCATGGATGTCAGGCGTCCCCTGACCGATCTTGATGTGCGTTTGATGGACTGGTACCGGCCAACCGGACGACCGATTCACGTGCTGCTTTCCAAAGCCGACAAATTGTCCCGCCAGGAGCAGACGAAAGTTCTCAGAACGGTCAAGGCCGAGTTGGCCAGGATGGGGGAGCATTGCAGCGTACAGCTCTTTTCCAGCCTGAAAAAAACCGGCATCGAAGAAGCAGAGCAGGTTCTTGCCGGGTGGCTCGGCATGGAATGGCCGATTGAGAAAGAGCCTGTGCCGGTCACCAAGGCGGTCACCGCAGATGGCAAGAGAGAGAAAAGAATAAAAAGGCCCCCGGAAAAGGGGGATCCGGGGGCCAAAATGCCCTGACGTGGTCAGGGCACCCGCTCAGGGAGGTGAAGCGGGAGATAGCGCGTGCCATCTGTTACTGAGAGCGTCGGACTGTTTTGAAAGTTCCGGCGGAGGCAAAAATATTTTGTGATTTGTGATTGAGGTTGGACATGAAAGCAACAGGAGCCTTTCCCGGTACCCGTATGCGTCGCATGCGTCGCGACGATTTTTCCCGCCGCCTGATGCGGGAATCGGTGCTCACTCCGGACGATCTGATTTACCCGGTGTTTGTCCTCGATGGTCAGGGGCGGGTGGAAAAGGTTTCGTCCATGCCCGGTGTCGAGCGCCAGTCCCTGGATGGATTGCTGCGCACGGCGGAACGTGCCGTCAAGTTGGGCGTGCCGGCCCTGGCCCTGTTCCCGGTGGTGGATGCCTCGCTCAAATCCCTGGGGGCGGAAGAGGCCTACAATCCCGATGGCCTGGTGCCCCGGGTGGTGCAGGCCCTGAAGCGGGAATTCCCCGGTTT
>CAZHVZ010000019.1:6484-8304 GCA_964536245.1 uncultured Rhodocyclaceae bacterium | reverse complement strand
ATATCCGCAATGAGTTGAATCGGGCCGGGCAGATTTACACCCGGATTTTGGCCTATTCGGCCAAATACGCTTCAGCCTTCTACGGACCTTTCCGCGATGCCGTGGGTTCTGCCGGCAATCTCGGCAAGGGCAACAAAAGCACCTACCAGATGGACCCCGCCAATACCGATGAGGCGCTCAAAGAGGTCGCCCTCGATCTTGAGGAGGGGGCGGATATGGTCATGGTCAAGCCGGGCATGCCCTACCTCGACATTGTCCGCCGGGTGAAGGAAGAGTTCAGGGTGCCGACCTACGCGTATCAGGTGAGCGGCGAGTACGCCATGCTCAAGGCGGCGGCGCAGAACGGCTGGTTGAACGAGGAAGCCTGCGTACTGGAAAGTCTGCTTGCTTTCAAGCGGGCCGGGGCCGACGGCATCCTGACTTATTTTGCTCTCGATGCGGCAGCCTGGCTGAAGAAATAGTCCGCCCGATTTGACGGAAAAGGCGGCGGGATGTCCTTCGCCTTTTTGCCGGGCGGCGGATTGCCTTGGCGCCTACAGGGCGAAAACGTGCTTTGCCCGCAGCGTATTGCCGGTCGCTTCGATGGCGATCAGGCGGTCAATATTGGGGTGCTTGCCAGGGTGGTTGCGGGCATCTTCCGTATGTTCGGCAAACAGTTCCTGCCCCTTTTTTGCCGCTTCCGGAGTGATGGCTCCGTAGGTCTGGGCAAGGTGGTTGTACACCGCGAGGGAGCCTTGGCTGCCCGGTTTGTTCTCGATCGAAGCCAGAACATTGCCCTCGGCATCGAGCAGGTTGATGCCGGCCAGATGGGAAATTCCCGGCAGCTTTTTCAGATTTTCAGCAAAAATACTCATTCCATTACTTCCAGTTTCGTTTGGCTTTGACCATGCCCAGGATGAGGCCGGTGGTGAATGTGGCGACCGGCACGGCAAAGACGATTCCCTTGATGCCGCGTTCCGGGCCGTAAATGGCCAGCAGGCCGAGAACCGGCAGCAGGCCGACGAGAAGGCCGATCAAGCCGCCCCGTACCGCCCCTCGCCGGACATCCCGGTCGCCGCCTTCGTCGGCGGTGCAAAACGGGCAGTAGATGGCGCCTTCCGGCACCTCCTGCCCGCATTGGCTGCATTTCATATGCGTCTGGCCAGTTCGGCGGCCTTGCCGGTGTAGTCCCAGGGAGTCAGCTTGAGCAGTTCGGCCTTGGCCTCGGCGGGAATTTCCAGCGTCGAAACGAAAGCCTGCATACCTTCCCGGGACACCCGGGTGCCGCGCGTCAGTTCCTTGAGTTTTTCGTAGGCATTGGCTACGGCGTAGCGGCGCATGACGGTCTGGATCGGCTCGGCCAGCAGTTCCCAGTTGGCGTCCAGGTCGGCCTTCATGAGGTCGGCATTGACCTCCAGCTTGGACAGGCCCTTGAGCAGGGAGTCGTAGGCCAGCAGGCTGTAGCCGAGGCCGACGCCCATGTTGCGCAGCACGGTGGAGTCGGTGAGGTCGCGCTGCCAGCGGGAAATGGGCAGCTTTTCGGCAAGGTGCTTCAAGACGGCATTGGCCAGCCCGAGGTTGCCTTCCGAGTTCTCGAAATCAATCGGATTGACCTTGTGCGGCATGGTGGAAGAGCCGATCTCGCCGGCCTTGACCTTCTGCTTGAAGAAACCGAGGGAAATGTAGCCCCAGATGTCGCGGTCGAGGTCGATAAGAATGCCATTGGCGCGGGCGAAGGCATCGAACAGTTCGGCCAGGGCATCGTGCGGCTCGATCTGGATGGTGTAGGGATTGAAGGTGAGGCCGAGGGACTCTACAAAGCGCCTGGCGAAGCCTTCCCA
>CAZHVZ010000019.1:4394-6471 GCA_964536245.1 uncultured Rhodocyclaceae bacterium | reverse complement strand
CGACGGCACCGTTGATCTTGCCCAGCAGTTCGACGGCGGCGATGCGTTCGCGGGCACGGGCGAGGCGATAGGCAACATTGGCCATTTCCTTGCCGAGGGTGGTCGGGGTAGCCGGCTGTCCGTGCGTGCGGCTCATCATCGGCACCTCGGCGTTGGCATGGGCCAGTTCCCGGAGGCGGGTGATCAGCTGGTCGATCATCGGCAGCATGGCGTCCTGGCGGGCGCCCTGGCACATCAGGGCGTGGGACAGGTTATTGATGTCTTCCGAAGTGCAGGCGAAGTGAATGAACTCGCCGACCTTGGTGACTTCGGCGTTGCCCTTGGTCTGATCCTTGATCCAGTACTCCAGGGCCTTGACGTCGTGGTTGGTGGTGGCTTCGATGGCCTTGACCTGGGCTGCCTGCTCGGGGCCGAAATTGGCGACGAGCGCATCCAGTTCGGCCACCGTGGCGGCGGAAAAGGCTGGGATTTCGGCAAAATGCGGTTCGGCAGCCAGCGCCTTGAGCCACTCGATTTCCACCTGAAGGCGGCGGCGGATCAGGCCGAATTCGGAAAAATGGGCGCGCAGCGCATCGACTTTGGCGGCATAGCGGCCATCCAGCGGAGACAGCGCAGTCAGGGGGTTGCAAGTCATCAAATCATCCTTCTCGGTAAGGCCGCAATTTTACCTGCCTGCTGCAAGCCTCGCCATACGCTATAATCAGCCCATCTGATATTAACGAGCATGTAATGAAGCTGATCGGCTCCCTGACCAGCCCTTTCGTCCGCAAGGTGCGGATCGTTCTGGCGGAAAAGAAAATCGACTACGATTTCGAGATTGATTCTCCGTGGACGGCAGATTCGAAGGTTCCCAACTTCAATCCCCTCGGCAAGGTGCCTGTCCTCGTGCTGGATGACGAAACCCCGCTCTTCGATTCCCGCGTCATCGTCGAATACATCGACAACGTCACTCCCAACAACAAGCTTTATCCGGCGCCCAACCGTGAGCGCACCGAAGTCAAGCGCTGGGAGGCGCTGGCCGACGGGATTTGCGATGCTGCCGCTTCGGCGGTGATGGAAGCCAAGCGTCCCAAGAAAGAGCAAAGCGCCGACTGGATCGCCCGGCAGCGCGACAAGGTCAGCCGCAGCCTGGAATTCATGGCCAGGGAGCTGGGCGACAAGAGTTTCTGCATGGGGACCCATTTTTCTCTCGCCGATGTGGCCGTTGGCGCCGCCCTGGGCTATCTCGCCTTCCGTTTCCCGGACATTGACTGGAAAACCGGCCACCCCAATCTCGGCAAGCTGTACGACAAGCTGGTGCTGCGCCCTTCCTTTGTCGAAACCATGCCTCGGGACTGAGCGTGAGCAGGAACAGTAAAAAAGGGGGCTTGCCCCCTTTTTTTATCGGATGATGCCGCCGCCCAGGCAAACCCGTGATTCGTACAGCACAACCGACTGGCCGGGGGTGAGCGCCCACTGCGGCTCAGCGAATTGGATTTCGCAGCTTTCACTGCCGATGGTTTCGATTTCGCAGGGCTGGTCCTCGGTCCGGTAACGCGGCTTGGCGGTATAGACCCAGTGCGGGCGCGGCTGGTCGGCGGTCGTATCGCCGGCGGTCCACGATAGCTGCTCGGCGATCAGCGAAGGGCGGAACAGCGCCGGATGGTCGTGACCCTGCACCACGTAAAGGATGTTTTTCTCCATATCCTTGCCGGCCACGAACCAGGCGTCGTGATCACCGCCGCCGGCCTGGCCTTTTTCCTTGACGCCGCCGATGTGCAGCCCCTTGCGCTGGCCGAGGGTGTGGAACATCAGCCCGTCGTGCTGGCCGAGAATCTTGCCATCGTCGAGGCGGCGGATTTCACCCTTGCTGGGCGGGAGGTAGCGGGCGAGGAAGTCCTTGAAGGGGCGTTCGCCGATGAAGCAGATGCCGGTCGAATCCTTCTTGCCGGCGATGTGCAGGCCCTCGGCTTCAGCAATTTTGCGCACTTCGCGCTTGTAGAGGTCGGCCAGGGGAAAGAGGGTTTTCGAGAGCTGCGCCTGGTTGAGGCGGTAGAGGAAATAACTCTGGTCCTTGGTGCCGTCCTCGGCCTTGAGC
>CAZHVZ010000019.1:2161-4384 GCA_964536245.1 uncultured Rhodocyclaceae bacterium | reverse complement strand
GAGGGCATGGTCGAGGAAGGCCTTGAACTTGATTTCCGAATTGCACAGGATGTCCGGATTGGGGGTGCGCCCGGCCTGGTACTCGCGCAGGAATTCGGCAAAGACCCGCTCGCGGTATTCGGCGGCGAAATTGACCACTTCCACGTCGATGCCGATACGGTCGGCAACGCTCATGACGTCGATCAGGTCCTGGCGCGACGAGCAATATTCCTCGGTGTCGTCGTCCTCCCAGTTCTTCATGAAGAGGCCGATGACCTTCCATCCCTGCCGCTTGAGCAGGAGCGCTGCCACCGAGGAATCAACTCCGCCGGACAAACCGACGACCACCGTTTTATTCGACATCCGGACCTCCACCATCCAACCATTCGGCCAGCGGCAGGATGACCGCAGGCTTTCCGTTATCCACAAACCAGCTATCCACGGCAAAGCGGGCCGGATTTTCCGGAGCTTTCGGCACGTCGTCCATGGCGAACTGGCAATTGCAATGGGCCAGCATCACCGGCACATGGCTCGGGATGTCCAGCCGGGGCGCCTCCTCGATGACGGCCGAGAAGTGCTGAAAAAGAACCAGGGCGAGCACCCGCCGCTGCGGCTCCAGAACCCGGTGCCAGCGCAAGGCGCCCCGCCTTTCCAGCAGGCGCAGCAGACGGCTGCTGGAGGTGGAGTGATCGATGCAGTCCATGCCGCCGCTGACTCCGCCATCGGCGTAGTTGCCGCCCCGGTCGTTGCCGATGGGCGACTGCTCGCCGGCCCAGCCATAGAGGCGGCCCAGGGCTTGCGCCAGGAGCTGCCGTTCTTCGGCGGCGTTTCCTGCCTGATGGAGCAGGGTGTCGATTTCGTTCATCTGCTGCGGCTGGTAGACGATGGCCGCCTGGGCGGCGCAGTCGTAGTTGTAGCAGATGTTGACGCGCTCCCCGGCAGCCAGCGCATGACCGGTCAGCAGGAGCAGCAGGGCAAAAGCCGGAGCTATCATTCGTAGTGGGTGATCAGCTCGAGAGGGGCGCGTTTTCCGGCCAGACTGTCCTCAATACAGCGCAGGACAAGCGGGCTGCGATGGCGGGGCCGGGACTGGCGGATCTCGTCCAGCGTCAGCCAGCGCGCGGCAACAATTCCGGCGTCGAGCGGGCGCCCGGCCTCGAAACCGCGCAGTTCACCCCCAAAGGCGAAGCGCAGGTAGGTGATATCCCTTTCCGCCTGCCGCCAGTTGTAGATGCCCACCAGATGGGTCGGTTTGAAATGGTAGGCCGTTTCTTCCAGAGCCTCGCGGATGACTGCATCGATCAGTGATTCGCCACACTCCAGATGTCCGGCCGGCTGATTGAAGGCCAGGCCGGCCTCGGTTTCTTCCTCCACCAGGAGAAATTTGCCGTCCCGTTCCACTACGGCGGCGACGGTGACATTGGGTTTCCAGATCATGGTTCTTTTCCCGGCGAGTCCAGCCTGCAAAAACGCTATTTTACCGGACTCCGGGCGCTGAATTCGGCCCGGAATTCAGCTAAAATAACCGGCTTTCAAGCGGCAAGACGGAGACAAAGACCATGTCCATGGCAGATCGTGACGGATTCATCTGGCAAGACGGCAAACTGGTGCCCTGGCGCGAGGCCACCACGCACGTCCTCACCCATTCCCTGCACTACGGCATGGGCGTATTCGAAGGCGTCCGCGCTTACAAGACCGAACGCGGAACGGCCATCTTCCGTCTTGAAGACCATACCGATCGGCTCTTCAATTCCGCCCATATTTTCCAGATGGCCATGCCCTACGACAAGGCGGCGGTGAACGAGGCGCACAAGGAAGTGATCCGCGCCAATAACCTCGAATCCGGCTATCTGCGTCCCCTGGCCTTTTACGGCTCGGAAAAAATGGGGGTTTCGCCGAAGGGCGCCAAGGTCCATATCGCCATCGCCGCCTGGCCGTGGGGTGCCTATCTCGGGGAAGAAGGCATGGAGCGCGGCATCCGCGTCAAGACCTCCAGTTTTACTCGCCACCATGTCAATATCTCCATGGTCCGGGCCAAGGCTTGCGGCCATTACATCAACTCCATCCTGGCCAATAACGAAGCGACCAACGACGGTTACGACGAAGCCATGCTGCTCGACCCGGAAGGCTATGTTGCCGAAGGGGCGGGTGAAAACCTGTTTATCGTCAAAAAGGGCAAGCTGTACACCCCGGACCTGACCTCCTGCCTGGAGGGCATCACCCGCGCCACGGTGTTGCAACTGG
>CAZHVZ010000019.1:0-2151 GCA_964536245.1 uncultured Rhodocyclaceae bacterium | reverse complement strand
ACGAAGTGTATACCGCTGACGAGGCCTTCTTCACCGGCACCGCTGCCGAAGTGACGCCGATCCGCGAACTCGACGGTCGCCAGATCGGCATTGGCCGGCGCGGTCCGATCACCGCCCAGTTGCAGCAAAAATATTTCGATGTGGTCTATGGCCGCTCGCCTGAACACGATAGCTGGCTGGCTTACATCTGATCCGCATTCCAGGGAGAACCTTAAATGTCCGAAACCAATCGCCATGTGGACGTCACCGCCGACGATCTGCCCCTGCACTGTCCGCAAGCCAACGCGCCGCTCTGGTCACAGCATCCCCGTGTTTTTCTCGATGCCACCCGGACCGGTGAAGTGGTTTGTCCCTATTGCAGCACCAAATACGTTTTCAAGGGCGAACTGCCCAAAGGTCACCACTAACTGACCCGGCGGCGAGGGGAGTCTCGCCGCAGACCGTTGATGAAAGCTCTAGTTGTCGCCCCGTCCTGGATTGGCGACACGATTCTTGCCCAGCCCCTGTTTGAGCGCCTGCATGCGGCTCAACCGGGTTTGCGGCTGGATGCCCTGGCGCCGCGCTGGGTGGCGCCGGTGCTGGCGCGCATGCCGCAGATCGGGCAAATCATCGACAGTCCCTTCGGGCATGGCGAACTCTCCCTCAAGTCCCGCTGGCGACTGGCTCGCCGCCTGGCTGGCGAAGGCTACGCTGCGGTCTATGTTCTCCCCAATTCCCTGAAGTCGGCGCTGGTTCCTTTTCTGGCGGGAATTCCCCAGCGCATCGGCTTTACCGGTGAGTCGCGCCTGGGCTTGATCAATCGGCGCCATTCTCTGGATAAAGCGCTTCTGCCGCTCATGGTCGAGCGTTTCGCCCAACTCGCCGAAGCGCCGGGCCGCCCCCTGCCACGGCCGATTGCCCCGCCCCGCCTGAGTTCCACCCCGGAGCAGCAGCTTGCCACCCTGCATGCCCTCGGCCTGGAAGCCCCGGAGAAACTGGTGGCCTTTTGTCCGGGAGCCGAATTCGGCCCGGCCAAGCGCTGGCCGAGCCGGCATTTCGCCCGTCTGGCCGAAGAACTGGCGAAAAACGGCTACACCGTCTGGTTGCTGGGTTCGGCCAAGGATGCCGCCGTGGGCGGAGAGGTTGCCGCGCAATCCGGCGGCGCCTGCGTCAATCTTTGCGGCGCCACCTCCCTGAGCCAGGCCATCGACCTCCTTGCCCTGGCCCGGCTGGTGGTGTGCAACGATTCCGGATTGATGCATGTGGCGGCGGCTCTTGACCGGCCTCTGGTCGCCCTCTACGGCTCGTCTTCTCCCGGCTTTACGCCCCCCCTGTCGGAGCAGGCCGACATCCTCAGCCTGCATCTCGATTGCAGCCCCTGCTTCAAGCGGGAATGTCCCCTCGGCCATTTCGACTGCCTGAACACGCTGCATCCGGAGCCGGTTCTCGCCTCCTGTTTGAAACGGCTTGCCCGATGACCCGACCTGTCCACTATGCAACTCCGGAAGATGCCGAACAGGCTTTCTACGACGCCCTGGCGAAAGGCGATGTCGAAGCGCTGATGGCCGTCTGGTCGGAGGACGACGATTCCCTGTGCGTGCACCCGACGGGGGTGCAGATTGTCGGACTCAACCTGATCCGGGAAAGCTGGAGCAGTATTTTCGCCAATACCCGCCTGCGCGTTCAGGTTGAACAAATTGCCCACTGGCAGGGCATGTTGCTGGTCATCCACCATCTCACCGAAACCCTCTTCGTCGGTGACGACCTGACGCCCCACGGCCCCTTGCATGTGACCCATGTCTATGCCCGGGGAGCGCACGGCTGGCGGCTGGTCAGCCGGCACGCCTCGGCTGCCGGCGAGACGCCCTCCCTGAGCGAAGGCCATACACGGATTCTGCATTGACGCCGGCCTTCCGACCTTATCGGGCACCGGCCTGGCTGCCCGGCGGTCATGCCCAGACCCTGTGGCCGCTCGGCATCAAGCCGCCGCCCCCGCTCTATCGCCGTAGCCGCTGGGAAGCCCCGGATGGGGATTTCATCGACGTCGATTTTGTAGACGGGCCGGCCGAGGCTCCGCTTCTGGTGCTTTTCCACGGACTGGAGGGCAGTTCCCGCAGCCATTACGCCATTTCCCTCGCCCTTGCCGTCCGGCAGGCCGGCTGGCGTCTGGCG
>CAZHVZ010000018.1:31227-38282 GCA_964536245.1 uncultured Rhodocyclaceae bacterium | reverse complement strand
GCACGTTCAGCGACGTGGGCGCGATAGGCTTCAAGCACGGCGACTTCCTTTCGTTGAGGGTTACGCAGAGAAACGACGATACAGGTCAAATGCACGTCAAAAACGATTATTCTACGACATGGCTGAGACAGGAACGTTCGGGTAATCCGGTCGGAACACCTCCCGAAACCCTCTTGCCTCAAGTCTTATATATTTTATCTTTTAGAAGCCTTGCTGTGAACGAAAATCACCGCTTCCTAATTTTCAACCCCCTTTGTTGGAAAACAGGCTCGCTCCCCGGCCTGCTGCTCACCCTCTTCTGCCTGCTTGCCAGCCCGGTCGAGGCAAGCGACGGCAAGCGCAACGCGGCGGTCACCATCCAGCTCTCGTGGACCTATCAGTTCGAATTCGCCCCCTTCATTGCCACCCTCAAGGAGTGGGCACCTGGCATCGATGTGGCCGCCGATGTGGTGGATGGCAAGGCGCAGTACGGCATACTGGCCTCGTCGCTGGTGGTGGAACGGGCCAACGGCAAGCGGGTAGTGGCCATTGCTTCGCTCATGCAGCATTCTGCCGTCGCCTTGCTGGCCAACCGCCGCGCCGGCATTCGCAGCGTGCACGATCTGGCCGGCAAACGCATTGCCACCACCCATGATACTGAAGATGAGATCCACGCTTATCTCAGCGCCAACGGCTTGCGGCGCGACCAGTACAAAACCTTGCCCAACGCCGGCTTCGGCATGGCGACCCTGGAAAGCAACCAGGCTGACGCCATGGCCATCTATGCCAGCAACGAGGGTTTTCACCTGATCGGGCAGGAAGATCGCTACCTCTTGCTGTCACCGCGCAGTGCGGGAATCGACTTGTTCGGCAATATCCTGTTTACCTCGGAACGGGAACTGGCCGATGCGCCCGAGCGCTTGCGGGCGATCCGCACGGCGACCCTGAAAGGGCTGGATTACGCGCTGAAAAATCCGGACAAGGTGGTCGAATTGATCTACTCCCGCTACAACAGCCAGAACAAGACCCGAGAACAGCTCCGCTTTGAGGCCGCCCGCATCGCCGACCTGACCCTGCGCGAGGTGGTCGAACCCGGCTACATGAGCCCCGACCGCTGGCGCCATGTGGCGGACGTCTATGCCAGCCAGGGCAAGCTGCCCGCCAATTTCGACCTCTCCGGCTTCCTTTACGACCCCAACCAGAAAAGACTCTCGCCGGCCCTGCTCTGGTCCCTCTTCGGCAGCCTGCTGGCCCTTGCCGTGGTGAGCGGCGCCGCCCTCCAGTTCCGCCGGCTGACAACCCGCTTGCGCCGGGAAATCGGCGTCCGCAAAGCCACCGAAGCCCAACTGACCCTCGCCAAAAATGCCGCCGAGGCCGCCAGCCAGGCAAAGAGCGAGTTTCTGGCCAATATGAGCCACGAAATCCGCACGCCGATGAATGGCATCATCGGCATGACCCAACTGGCCATGGAAGAAGAAACCGATCCCAAACAACGGGATCGCCTGGACAAAACCCATGCTGCGGCCGTTTCCCTGCTCGGCATCCTCAACGACGTGCTGGATTTTTCCAAGCTCGAAGCCGGCAAGCTGGAATTTGAACAAATCCCCTTCAATCTGGACGAATCCCTGCACCAGTTGCGCAACCTGTTCGACATCAGCGCCCGCCAGAAGGGTCTTCATCTTTCCGTCGGACGCTCCGGTGAGGTGCCCCGCCATCTCATCGGCGACCCTCTGCGCCTGGCCCAGGTGCTCAACAATCTGGTCTCCAACGCCATCAAGTTTTCCCCGGCGGGCAGCATCGGCGTTACCGTGCAACGGAGCGAAGGTCAGCCTGACAGCGGGCATACCCGGCTACGTTTTTCAGTCATCGATCATGGGATCGGCCTCACTAACGAACAACGCATCCGGGTATTTACCGCCTTTGAGCAGGCCGACAATTCAATTACCCGGAATTTTGGTGGCACCGGCCTCGGCCTGGCCATTTCCCGTCGCCTGGTCGAAATGATGGGCGGCGTTCTCAGCGTAGACAGCAGCCCCGGCCAGGGCAGCGACTTTCATTTCGAGGTTGATTTCCCCTTGGCAGAACCCCCGATTGCCGAGGCCGCACCGATCAACCCGGTCTCTTCACCACAACTGGAAGGCCTGCGCGTCTTGCTGGTCGAAGACAACCGCCTCAACCAGCAGGTGGCAGCCAGTTTTCTCAAGAAGGCGGGAATCGGTGTGACCATCGCCCAGAACGGCAGCGAGGCCGTGGACCTGCTGGAAAACAAGCCGCACGATTTCGACGCCGTGCTGATGGATATCCAGATGCCGATCATGGATGGCATCACCGCCACCCGGCGCATTCGCAGCGTTCCGCAATTCGACACCCTGCCCATCATCGCCATGACCGCACACGCCATGGCGGATGACCGGGAACAATGTCTGGCCGCAGGGATGCAGGATTACGTGGCAAAGCCGGTCGACGTGCGCCAACTGTACGGGGCTCTTGCCCGTTGCTGCAAACGCTAGGCCCCATGGGCAAACCGGATTACCAGGGCGGCAGCCTGCTCAACCTGATGACCACCCTGGGCGAAGCGCTGGGACTTTCCACCGGCCCCTACCAGCCGCTCTACCCGGCCTGCGGCCTCAAGCATGACGATCTCGCCCAGGCCCGGCAAATCGTCCTTCTCGTCATCGACGGACTGGGCGACGAACTCCTCCTGCGCCTGGCACCGCACAGCCTGCTCGCCCGCCGCCGCCTCGGCAGTCTGACCTCGGTTTTTCCCAGCACCACGGCCAGTGCCATCCCTACCTTTCTTACCGGCCTGCCGCCCCAGGCCCATGCCCTCACCGGCTGGCACATGTGGTTTGACGAACTGGGCGAAACCCTCTCGGTTCTCCCCCTGGTGCCGCGCAGCGGCACGCCCGAGGGCTGGAACGAGGCTGCCCTGCCGCCACGACTGTTCGATGCGCCGCCGCTCAGCCAGCGTATTGCCGAAATGAATGGCGGGCGCTGCTGGATGATTTCCCCCTTCAACATTGTCGACTCACCCTTCAGCCGCTTTTTCAGCCGGGGTGCCCAAACCATCGGCTATCAGGGAACAGCCGGCCTCTTTACCGCGATCGAACAGGCTGTGCTGCAAGCGGCCAACGCGCCTTCTGTCCGCCCCGCCTACATTCACGCCTATTACCCGGTGCTGGACAGCCTGATGCACACCCTCGGCACGCGCCATGCCAAAATAGCCGAACACCTCGCCCGGCTCGACCAGGCACTGGCCGCCTGCATTCAAAGGCTGGCCGGCAGCGGCACCACCTTTGTCGTCACCGCCGACCACGGTTTTATCGACGCACCGAAAGAGCGCCTCATCGAACTCGGCGATCACCCGGCCCTGTCCGGACTCCTCAGCCGCCCGCTTTGCGGCGAACGCCGGGTGGCCTACGCTTATGTTGAAGAAAGCAAGCGGCCTGCCTTCGCCGCCTATGTTGACAAGCACCTCGGCCACGCCTGCACCCTCATCCGGACAACTGATTTCATCGCCCAAGGGTGGTTCGGCCCCGGCCCAGCCCACCCGCAACTGGCCAGCCGGGCAGGCGATTATGTAATGCTGATGAAAGACGACTGGACCATCAAGGACTGGCTGCCGGACGAAAAGCCTTATGACCATGCTGGCGTTCATGCCGGCAGCAGCCTTCAGGAAATGCTGGTTCCTTTGATCGTTGCGGCAGACTGACCGCGACCCTGGCGCCTCGGTCAGGGCCATCGCACTGGAATAACCATTGCCATATAATGGAATATATTCTATGGTCGTAAAAAACCAGGTCGGTTAGCACCGAAAAAGGCTGGAGTCTCCGGGAAAAATCCAATGTTGACAATTCGCTTGCTGGCAATATCCGTTGCCGCTTTGTTCACAAGCAGCACGGTTGCCCAGCAATCGAACGACGATTTTGCCATGGAGGAAGAAGACCTCAGCATGGCCTACGGCGACAGGAATTTTGTTTCCATCGCCACCGGCACCAAACAATCCTTGCGCAGCGCGCCTTCCGTCACCACCGTCGTAACCGCCGACGACATTGCGGCCATCGGCGCCTCGGATCTGGACGAAGTGCTGGAGACGGTTCCCGGTATTCACGTTTCCCGAGCCTCGGTCCGCTACGCGTCGGTCTACCTCATCCGGGGCGTCGGCACTGGCAACCAGACCAATCCCCAAGCCTTGCTCCTGCAAGATGGCGTCCCCATGACCACCATGTTCAACGGCGACAAGGGGTCAGCCTGGCGCGGGACCGCCATCGACCATATCGCCCGCATCGAAATCATTCGCGGCCCCGGTTCGGCCCTTTACGGTGCGGATGCCTATGCCGGGGTAATCAACATCATCACCAAGACAGCCGAACATATCCCGGGAACCGCCATCACCCTGCGCGGCGGCAGCCAGGGCACCTGGGACAGCTCAGTCCAGCACGGCGGAAAGCTTGGCGAGGTGAACGTGGCCGGTTATCTGCGTGTCGGTCAGAGCCAGGGCTACGACGGCACCATCCTGGCCGATGCCCAGACCCGTAGCGACCGTCTCGCCGGCACCCGGGCCAGCCTGGCTCCCGGCCCCTTGCAGACGGGTTATGAAGCCATTGATGGCAATATCAGCCTGGCTTACGACAACTGGCGGCTGGGCACCCAATACCAGCTGCGCAACAATCTGGAAACCGGCGCCGGAATCAATTCTGCACTGATTACCGGCGCCAAGGGCCGGGCCGAAGTATTGACCGGCAGTCTTTCCTGGGCCAACCCGAAACTGACTGAGCATATTGGCGCCGGATTCGCCGCCAATTACCTGCAATACACCTTTACCTATCCGGACAATGCCATGCTCCTGCCGCCCGGCGCCAAGGTGGGAGCCAATACCTTCCAGAACGGCATGATCGGCGGGCCGAACCAATGGGAACGGCAATACCGTCTTTCCGCTTTCGCCACCTATTCCGGCTTTGCCGGCCACCAGCTCCGCGTCGGCCTCGGCCACGACGACCTGAACCTTTTCAAGACACGCACCTTCAAGAATTTTTTCCTGAACGCTGCCGGAGTCGCCATTCCAACCGGGCCGGTCAGCGACTACTCGGAAATACAGCCTTTCATTCGCCCGCAGCAACGTATCGTCAAGTACGCCTATCTCCAGGATGAATGGAAATTCGCCAAGGACTGGACGCTCACTGCCGGGCTGCGCCACGACAGCTATTCCGATTTCGGGGGCACCACCAATCCCCGTCTGGCCCTGGTCTGGGATATCCGCTATGACCTGACGGCCAAGGTCATGTATGGAGAAGCCTTCCGTGCCCCTTCCTTCAATGAGCAATACGGCATCAACCCGGTCGCCAATGGAAATCCGTCTCTCCTGCCGGAAACCATCCGCACCCTGGAAGGCGCTGTCACCTGGCAAATGTCCAAGGATGCCGTGGTATCGGCCAATGTCTTCCGCTACAGCACCAAGAACATCATCCGCCTGCTGGGTACCTCCTATCAGAATTCGGGCAACCAGGTCGGGCGTGGCATGGAACTGGAAGCTGCCTGGTCCCTATCGCCCAGCCTGAAACTTTCCGGTCACTACGCCTACCAGCGCTCGGAAAACCTGCTGACCGAACATGATTCCGGCTATGCCCCGCGCCATCATGTCTATGCCCGGGCAGACTGGAAGTTCATGCCGGGGTGGACCGCCAATGCCCAGGTCAATCACATTGCTGACCGCAACCGCCCCTTCGGCGATCCCCGTGACCAGATTGCCGACGCCACTACCCTGGACCTGACCCTGCGCACCGATCGCCCGAAACAGGGTTGGGATTTCTCCGCCTCCCTCCGCAACGCCCTGAATACACCGGTATTTGAGCCGACCCTGCTCGGATCAGCTCTGGTCAACGATTTGCCCATGGCGCGCCGCAGCTTCTGGTTTCAGGGGCGTTACAGTCTATAATGAACAGTTAACTGGCTACGATTTTCAAATTCATGCAGAAAATTTTCGGTATTTGCGCTGATTTCCACGTCTGCCCGCCCCTGCTCATGGCTGCCTTGATTGGCGCCGGCAAAGGAATGCGGGCTGTTGGCTCACACACCGACCGCCAGAATCCGGAAAGAGATTTAGCTGCATCATCACACCATTTATTCGATCGAAACGTGCTTGAACCAAGCCGGCCCGGCTCAAGCCCCCTCCACGACCTGCCCATGCCACACTGGAATTTCCGGTTGTCGGCAAACGACAATCTGTGAGTTTGAGATGATTACGCCTCGTTTGTTCTTCCGCACCCTTCTCCTGCTCTTTGCCCTGTCCCAGAGCGCCTTCGCCACGGCAACACGGGTCGCCCTCATCTATTCCGAAGGGGATGAACTGGCGCCGGGCAGTTTTGCCAAACTGGTGGCCGGCATGGAAGCGATGCCCGACATCGAGATCATACGCATGCCACTCGGGAGGGAACCCCAGTCCATCACCTCGCAGCTTCTGCTCGCCGCCAGTCAGATCGGCGGTCCGTTGCGTCTGGCGGCGGGCGGCAATATAAGCAGCATCGCCGTCATCTATCCGGATATCGGAGAACCCTACCGCAGCGTCTTTGCCAAAATCATCGAGGGCGTGGAGGAAAAAACCAACGCCAAGGTCGCCAGCTACGCCATCGGTGCCAATTTCAACGCCCAGGATCTCTCCAACGAGTTGAAAAGACAGGATATCCGGGTAGTCATCGCCCTCGGGCGCAACGGGCTGCGAGCCGCCAGCGCCCTCAACAAGGAAATCGGCATCATTGCCAGCGGTGTCATATCCGTTCCGGAAACGGACACCCGTGGCACATCCGTTCTCAGTTTGGCGCCGGACCCTGCCCTGTTGTTCAGCCGTCTGAAAACCATTGCCCCCGCAGTCAAGCGCGTTTTTGTTGCCTACGAGCCGCGCCAGAATGCCTGGCTCATCCGCCTGGCGCGAGAAGCGGCAAAAGCACAGGGCATCGAATTGGTCGCCCAGGAAGCCGGCGACCTGAAGACCGCCGCCCTTCTCTACCAGGAATTCTTTGCCACCGCCGACAAACAGCGCGATGCCGTCTGGCTGCCCCAGGACAGTATTACGGTGGACG
>CAZHVZ010000018.1:21469-31217 GCA_964536245.1 uncultured Rhodocyclaceae bacterium | reverse complement strand
ACGAATCGACCATCCTGCCGCTGGTCTTGCAGGAATCCTGGGCGAAGGCGGTACCGGTTTTCTCCAGCAATGTGGCCCATGTCAAACGCGGCGCCCTCTTTGCGCTCTACCCGAACAATCTGGAACTGGGCCGCAACCTGGCCGCCTCGGCCATTGTGGCAGCCTCCGGGAGCGGGGCAGCGAAAACCGTACTCCCCTTGCGGGATGTGCTCACCGCCTTCAACACCCGCACCGCAAGCCACCTCGGATTGAATCAGAGCATTGCCTTGCAGGGCTTTGATCTGGTCTTCCCGGAGCATTAGCCGGTAATGCTTCTTTCTCCCTCCTTGGTCCTGAAACGCTTCAAGGAAACGACCTTCCGCCGGCAGCTGATGCTGTTTTCGGCGGTTGGAGTCGTCTGTGTTTCGCTTCTTGCCGCCCTGGCCACTTCATGGCTGGGGAGTCGGCAGCTGCGCACCAACCAGTTGCAGGAAGGCGAACGGATTGCCCACAGCCTGGCAGCCCAGAGTCGGCTCGCCCTGATTTTCGGGTCCACCGACAATGTTGCCGAAGCAGTCACTGCCGCCCAGGCATTCCCCGATGTCATCCGCGTCGAAGTACACCATGCCGACGGCCGCTGGCACGGGGAGCCAACGCAACATCCCCATTCGCGACACGCAGATCCCCTACCTTGAGTACGAGGACGGCAATATCTGGCGTTTTGTCGCACCGGTCCGTGCTGCCGCTAAAAGCGACTCCCCTTTTGAAATGACCGAGGCCAAGGAAGTCCTCCTCGGCTACGTACGCATCGATCAGAGCAAAGCAACCCTCTCCCGCCTTGTGCGCGAGGTATTCCTGATCAACTTTACCGCCGGCCTGCTGTTTGCCTCTCTTTTTCTCTTTGTCCTGCGCCGCCTCACTCGCCGACTGACCCGCCCCCTCTCCCAACTCTCCTACACCATGGCCCGCGCCGAGAATGGCGAAACCGGCTTGCGCGCCGAACTGTCCGGCCCCCGCGATCTGGCGGAAATGGCTCACGCCTTCAACAGCATGATGACCGCGCTGGAAGAACGGGAACAGGAGTTGCGGGCAACGCGTGACAGCGCCCTGCGCTTTGCCCGGCTGAAAGCCGATTTCGCCGCCACCGTCAGCCACGAGATCCGCACCCCGCTGAATGGCGTGATCGGCACGCTCGACATGCTGAAAACCACCCCGCTCAAAGCCAATCAGCACGAACTACTTGATCTGGCCTGGGACTCCTCCCAGTACCTGCTGGAGCTGATCAATAACATTCTTGATTTCTCCCGCCTGGAAGCCGGGCGCCTGGAACCGGAAATCATTGACTTCGAAGTACAAGGCCTGGTCAATGGCGTCGCCCATATGTTCGCCCCCCTTACCGAAAAAAAGGGGCTGCAACTCAATGTCGAACGCTCTCCGGATGTACCCGAGCACTTGCGGGGTGATCCGGCACGCATCCGCCAACTGGTCATCAACCTGCTCGGCAACGCGGTCAAATTTACCGAGCGGGGCAGCATTATCCTGAGCCTTACCCGAAGCGGAAACATGGTGCGCTTTGCCGTGACCGACACCGGCATCGGCATTGCCGGCGAAGATCAGGCCACCATTTTTGATTCCTTCACTCAAGCGGACCCCTCAACGACCCGT
Source organism: uncultured Rhodocyclaceae bacterium (assembly GCA_964536245.1). Taxonomy (GTDB): domain Bacteria; phylum Pseudomonadota; class Gammaproteobacteria; order Burkholderiales; family Rhodocyclaceae; genus CAZHVZ01. Next base: position 29,573 of record CAZHVZ010000018.1, on the reverse strand, counting down.
CGCTACGGCGGCAGCGGATTGGGACTGGCCATTTGCAAGCAGATTGTCCGTGTTCTTGGCGGCGAAATCGGGCTCACCAGCAACGTCGGTCAGGGCAGCCAGTTCTGGTTCACCATTCCGTGCATTGTCGGCCAGGCCCAACCCCAGGCAAAGGAGCGCATCAGCGTAACGCCGCACCAGGGTGGGCGCATTCTGATCGTCGAAGACAACCGCACCAATCAGGTCGTGGCCGCCGGCATGTTGCGTCTGCTCGGCTGCACGTCCAGCGTTGCAGAAAATGGCGTACAAGCCATTGCTGCCTGGCAGAACGGCAACTGGGACCTGATCCTGATGGACATCAGCATGCCGGAAATGGACGGCTACCAGGCAACGGCCAATATTCGCCGCCTGGAGGAACAAAGCGGTCAACACATTCCGATCATTGCCATGACCGCCAATACGCAACCGGCAGATATCGAGCATTGTCGGGCGGCCGGCATGGACGACCACCTGGCCAAGCCGCTTACCCTGGAAACCCTGACCGCCCGCCTGCAACACTGGCTGAACTGGCAGGATTCGCCACAGCTGCCAAACACGGAAATCGCCGGAGATGTCGCCGGTCTGCCTCTCGATACCGCCGTCCTGGCCCGTTTGCGCGAAGCGCTGGGGGATACCCTGAGTGAAGCCATCCGTCCTTTTCTGGAAGACATGCCTTCCTATCTGGCCCAGCTGGAAATTGCAGCCATCGAAGGAAACTGCACGGCCATGCGCCAGGTGGCCCATGTCATCAAGGGTGCCGCCGGCAATCTGGGGGCCGGCGCGGTCGCCGATGTGGCACGGGAAATAGAACTGCATGCCGAAGCCGGAGCATTGTCAGATACCGGCAAACTGGTTTCCCGCCTGCGTACGGAATTCGCTCTGGTTGAGCCGGCTCTCACCAGCCACATGGAGAATTCGGTTACCGCCGAGCTGCCTCGGGTCGGCGACGACGCTCCCCTCGTTCTGGTGGTCGATGACGATCGCAGCACCCGCTCCGCTCTGCGCCACGCCTTGCGGCGGGGCGGCTTCCGCGTGGCCGAGGCAGGCAATGGCGAACTGGCCTTGCAATGGCTTGAAAACACCACCCCCGACGCCATTCTGATGGATGCCCTGATGCCGGTCATGGATGGCTTTCAGGCATGCAGCGCGCTGAAACGTCATGCCCTGTGGAAAGACCTGCCGGTTCTCATGATTACCGCCCTGGAAGACCGCAGTTCCATTGAGCGGGCTTTCGATGTCGGAGCCAGCGATTTCATTCCCAAGCCCATTCACCTCTCGGTCGTCAATCAGCGGGTACGCCGCGTCATTGATGCCACCCGCGCCGAACGGCACGTCCGCCACCTGGCCTACAACGACTCCCTGACCGGTCTGCCCAATCGCCTCCAGTTCATTGATCAGCTTACCCGCGCCATTGAACGGGGAGAAGCCAACAACACTCACCTGGCGGTCCTCTTCCTTGACCTTGACCGTTTCAAATACATCAACGATACCCTTGGTCACGAAGTGGGGGACCGATTGTTGTCAGTCATGGCGCAACGGATCAAGGGCTGTGTCAGAACCGACGATGCAGTGGCCCGGCTGGGGGGAGACGAATTTACCGTCCTCCTCAATGATTTACCCAATCAGAGTGTCGCCGCCAGCGTGGCCCAGAACATCTGCCGCACCATTTCGGCGCCGCTGCAAATCGATGATCATGAAATTTTCGTCTCGGCAAGTATCGGCATCTCCCTTTACCCCGCCGACGGACCGGACGTCAGCTCCCTGCTGCGCCACGCCGACACGGCCATGTATCGTGCCAAGCAGACGGGCAGCGGCTTCTGCTATTACGAAACGTCGATGGAATCGGTGATTTCCGACCGGCTGAAAATGGAAAACGCCCTGCGCCGCGCCCTCGAACGGGACGAGATCACCGTTTTCTACCAGCCGGTGGTGGATCCGCTGACCGGTTCCGTAGCCGGAGTCGAGGCTCTGGTTCGCTGGTTGCACCCCGAACGGGGCATCGTCTCCCCACTGGAATTCATTCCGGTGGCTGAAGAAAGCGGACTCATTCTGGCGCTCGGCGAACGTGTCCTGCGCATGGCCTGTTTCCAGACAAAAACCTGGCTGGACGCCGGATTGACCAACTTCCGGGTTGCCGTCAATCTTTCCGCCAAGCAACTTGAGCAGCCGGACCTCGAACAGGTGATCGAAGCCGCCCTGCGCGACAGCGGCCTGCCGCCGGACGCCCTGGCCCTGGAAATTACCGAAAGCGTGCTCATGGAACGGGCGCGGGAGCCGGTGGGCGCCCTGCACCAGTTACGCCGGCTCGGCGTGCGCATTTCCATTGACGATTTCGGAACCGGCTACTCGTCCCTTTCTTACCTCAAGCATCTGCCGGCGGACAACCTGAAAATCGACCGCTCCTTCATTCAGGACATTACCGAAGATGCCGACGCCAGAGCCATTGTCACCGGCATCATGGCCCTGGCCCACAGTCTGCGCATGAAGGTCGTGGCCGAAGGGGTCGAAACACCCGCCCAGCGTGACCTGCTGATCGAAGCCGGTTGCGACTACCTGCAAGGCTTCCTCTATTCCAAACCGGTCCCGGCTGAGTTGATCGAAACTCACCTGCTGGCCCCCGCCAGCCATAAAAAATCCCGCCACGGATAATTCAGCCTGGACCCGGCTGTTTCATGTCGCCAGAGGCGGCAAGCCATGGCGGCGGCGCGCCCGGTTACAGGCGGGATGTTCGGGTTCGAATTCCCGGCACGGGGAAGGCCGCTGGGCGTAAATAGTGCACTGCACGGCCTCGCCAATGCAGCCGGCAAGGGCAAGGCAACGCGGAGGCGAATCATCGCTCCCCCGCAGGCGCCGCAGTTGGGCCGTAACCGGAACCGTCAGGGCCGGAGGAACACCGCTATCCCACGGGAAGGCTCCCCCTTCCAGCTCCGCCGGATGGAAATCAACACGAAAGGCCGCACAACAGGCTCCGCAGGACTGACAAGGGTTCATCGCCGAATCATGGCAAATTGATCTGGCAGCGCCAGAGGCCGTGGCCGGAGGCCAGGTATTTTTTTTCAAAGGGTGTCATCGGTGTTTCCGGCTGCCAGGGCTGACACGCCACGGCAAGCCCGCTGGCAATGGTCAGGGCAGCCGCCATTTCTTCAATGTAGATCCGCCAGTTGCTGCGGCATTCGAGAGACCCGCCGAGCCGGACGAGCGTGGGAAAAACCGCATGACCATGCCAGCGCCGGGCAAGATGACCGATTTTCGGACTCGGATTGGGATACAATAGGTAATGGGCAGCCGGCCGCTTGCCGGACGCCTCCAGCAAGCGCCAGAAATCCACCAGATCGGCCCGGACCAAGGCCCCGTTGGCCGGCAATTCTCCGACCCCCTGCTTCCCCCGGTCCAGACGATCGAGGGAACGATCCACACCGAGGACAAACGCCGAGGGATGCCGGCGGGCCAGGTGGATGGTGCTCCAGCCGACCCCGCAGCCGGAATCAAGGACCAGCGGCGCACCTTCGTCAAAGCTCTTCCAGGCCTCGAGAGCCTTCTCGAAGGCAGCCCGGTTGTAATCGGCGATCGGCTTTTGATAGGGGTGGTCCAGGTGACGGCGGACCAAGGCCTCAAGGTCGGTATGGACCCCGTCCTGGGCGCTGAAAATGGCCCGCGAATTGCCGACCTGCCGGGGATCGCTCATGCCGGCCCATGCTCGAAAGCGGCAATGCCCGCCAGATGCAGCGCCCGGCCCACTTCGGCATTGCTGGTCAGCGGACGCAGCACCTGGTAAAGCGCTTCCGCCTCGGGATAAATGCGACGCACCAGGCCGAGCCATTGCTTGAGCCGCCCCGGCGCCTTGACCTGCGAGATTTTTCCCTGCACACCGGCCCAGTAGTCGGCCACGGCCGGCCGCAAGGCATCCCAGCCCCCCACCGTCTCGCCGCGCGCCCGGCGGGCCAGCCAGGGATCGGCAATGGCGCCCCGGCCAAGCATGATGTCGGAACAGCCGCTGACTTGGCGGCAAGCCTCGTATTCCGCCACGGTCCAGATTTCGCCGTTGGCAATCACCGGGATGGATACGGCTTCCCGCACCCGGGCGATATCCTCCCAGCGGGCCGGCGGACGGTAGCCATCGACCCGCGTTCGGCCATGCACCACCAATTCTTCCACCCCCCCGGCTTGCAAGGCCAGGGCACAATCCCGGGCCGGCGACGGATCGTTGATGCCAAGACGCATTTTGGCGGTATAGGGAATGCCGTCCGGAACCGCCTGCCGCACTGCCGAAGCAATGCGGTAGAGAAGTTCCGGGTCGCCGAGCAGCGCAGCGCCCCCACCATGGCGATTGACGAGGGGCGCCGGACAGCCGAAATTGAGATCGATCCCCGCCGGGTTGAGGGTCGCCAGGCGGGCGGCATTATCAGCCAGGCAAGCCGGATCGGAACCCAGCAACTGCACCCGCACCGGAGTGCCTGCCGCCGTCCGGCTGCCGTTGAGCAGCTCCGGTCCGCTGCGGTAATAAACCCGATTCGGCAAGACACTGCCGGAAACCCTGACAAACTCGGTCACGCACCAGTCGTAGCCGCCAACAGCCGTCAGCACGCCACGCATGATGCTGTCGGCAAGGCCTTCCATGGGGGCAAGGAGAATTCTGGACACAGGAAGGAGCCGTTGGGAGGAAAGGGCAGCATTATAATCCGCCGGATGCTACGCCTTGTCCTCGATACCAATGTCGTTCTCGACCTGCTGCATTATGGCGACCGGGACGTGCAGCCCATTGCCGCAGCCCTGGCCGAGGGACGTATCGAATGCCTGGCTGACGCCAGCACTCTGGATGAGCTGCAACGGGTAGTCGGCTACCCGGAATTTGCGTTGTGCCCGGAACGTGGCCAAGCGCTGCTTGCCCGCTACCGGCAAGGGGTCACACTGATTGCCCAAGCTCCCCCTCCGCGCCTGCCCCGCTGCAAGGATCCGGACGACCAGAAATTCCTGGAACTTGCCGCCCGCAGCGGAGCCGATCTGCTGGTCAGCAAGGACAACGCCCTGCTCCGCCTCAAGGGCAGGCAGGGTCTCGCTTTCCGGATCGTTTTACCGGCCCTGGCCGGCGAGATTCTGGCAGAAGCTCAGTAGCAGATGCCCGTGGTGCTTTTGCGTCCGTATTGATCGCGGCAGACGGTTACGCCGTCGGGACCGTTGATGACCGTGGTGGCGCCATGTTTATCGTAACTCCGGTTGTATACCGTCGGCCCCTGCTGCCGATAGCCGGGTTTGTTGACATCCAGCTGCTTGGCCTGCTCGTTGCCGCTGGTGGGAATGCCCCCCCCGCCCTGGTCATAAATCACCGCTCCCGGCGGCAGCTGGTTCTGGTTTTTGTTGTGGGGATAGAGCGCTGGCCCGCCCTGCTGCGGGTACTGGGCACAGGCAATGGCCGGCAAGGCAGCCAGCAAAACAAGCAAACGACGCATGACGGACTCCTCGAAAATCACATTCCTATCAGCACATCATAGACCGATTTGGCGGACAAATCAGCCCCGATCACGACTCCCGCCGACGGAATACCCAGCGTTCCTCATCGGATACCTCAGCAGCGAAGGCATAGCCGTCGCTGTCGAAGTCCTTCAGTCTTTCGGGTTCGGTCAGGCGATTGACAATAGCAAAGCGTGCCATCAGCCCCCGCGCCCGTTTGGCGTAGAAGCTGATGATCTTGTACCGGCCCCCCTTCCAGTCCTCGAACACCGGCTGGACAACCTTTGCCTTCAGCTTGCGCCCGATCAGCGCCTTGAAATATTCCTCGGAAGCCAGGTTAACCAGAACCGGACGAGGCAACTCCAGCAACTCGCCATTCACCGCTTCGAGCAAGCGCTCTCCCCAGAAGGCATAGAGATCCTTGCCCCGGGGATTGACCAGACGAGTTCCCATTTCCAGCCGGTAAGCCTGAATCAGATCAAGGGGCTTGAGAACTCCGTACAATCCGGAAAGAATGCGCAAATGGCGCTGGGCAAAATCCAGATCATCCGCCGACAGATGTCCGGCATCCAGCCCATCGTAAACGTCACCGTCAAAGGCCAATACCGCCTGCTTGGCATTGTCCGGGGTAAAAGGCGGCGCCCATTCGGCAAAACGGGTGAAGTTGAGCACGGCCAGCGGATCGGAAACCCCCATGAGACGGGCGATTTCGGCTGGAGACAGGGTGCGCAGCTGCTCCACCAGCATGCGGGAATGGTCGAGAAAACGCGGCTGGGAAGCCTCCGCCGGTTGCGGCGGGGCGGTGAAATCCAGCGACTTGGCCGGCGACAGCACCATGAGCATGTGAATCTCCTGCAATTCGAGCCGTCAGATTCTACCGACTTGGTAAAATCACGGCTTACATTACTCCGAATCGACCCCATGAAACGCACCCGCTTCGCCTCCCGTGACCGCATTTCACGCGATGCCGCCGAACTGCAACGCCTGGCCACCGGCCTTTCCGAGTCTGGCGGCAAACTCGAAGATGCCTGGTGGGAAGCTCGTCTGGCCGAACTGGTCGATGGACTCCTGCAACATGGCAGCGAAGACGATATCAACGGTGCTCTGGACCGTCTTTTTGAAACCAACCCCCGCGCCCACGACGAGTTGGCCGACACCGTGGAATCCCGCGCTGAAACGGCCCGCCTGGATATTTCCGGCAAGCCTTGCGACATTCAGTTGTTCGCTGCCCCGATCCTGGCCTGGTCCCGTTTTTCCATTCCCTCCGGCAGCCTGCCGCAGAGCACCTTGAACGCCCTGCGGGTGCAGCTCGGCGCCCATGTCTTTGCTGCCGACAATCGCCTCGCCCTGGCCGACTACCTGTTCAGCCCCGACCAGCTGCCGCGCAGTTTCTGCGACACCTGGTCCCTGCTCCAGGCGCTCGGCACAGCCATACAGGCCGGCGAACACCTGGGGGTAGACACCACCAATCTGCCGGAAACCAACCGCTTTCTTTCCGATGTACGCTATCTCGTCGGGGCCGTGGCCGTTCCCAGGGGACAACCAGTTTTCCGCTGGAACGAAAAGGATGCCAGCAAGGAATCCGCCCTCAAGGAATGGCTCAAACAGGGCAGCCCCAATCTGGAACCCGTCCTCACCGGCTGCGCCTGGCAGCCGTTGCTGGCCGACGCTTATCATTCGGCCTGCCGCAACGCCGACCGCAACTCGCGGCCCTACTCGCTGAAAGCCTCGGTGGCCTTCCTGCAAACCACCCTCGGCCTGATGCCGGCGGACATCCGCGCCATTGTCGGCCCCTTCTACGACCGCCGCATGGAAGAATACCGCGTCGGCCTCGGCCCCAAGAATCAGGACGCCACCTTCCACGGTATCGTCTGGCCCCTCCTCGGCGCCGAGGATGAAGCCACCGATGCGGCCGGCGAAATCGAAAGCGTGCTCCAGGAATGCGGCGTCAAGGATGTGGTTTTCCTCGACCATCACTTCCCCATGGAATTCTGCGACGACTGCGGCGCCCCCATGTACCCCAATGCCGAGGGAGAACTGGTACACGCCGAAATGCCGGAACAGCCGGCCAGCTCGTCACAAGTCCTGCACTGATGAGCAACGCGGACTGGCTTGCCCGCAGCCAGGCGGCCGTCTGGCACCCGTGCACCCAGATGCAGCACCACGCCAGCGCGCCATCACCGGATTTCTTGCCGCTGATCCCCATCGCCCGGGGGCAAGGGGCGTGGCTGCACGATTTTGACGGCCAGCGCTATCTGGACGGCATCAGCTCCTGGTGGACCAATCTCTTCGGCCACGCCAACCCGCGCATCAATGCGGCCCTCAGGGAGCAGCTGGAAAGCCTGGAGCACGTCATGCTGGCCGGCTTTACCCACCAGCCGGTGGTCGAGCTGTCGGAGCGGCTGGGCGCGCTCACTGGACTGGGGCATGCCTTTTATGGTTCTGACGGGGCCAGTGCAACAGAAATTGCCCTGAAAATGAGTTTTCAGTTCTGGCAGCAAAGCGGCCATCCGGGCAAAACCCGCTTTATCCATCTGGCGCACAGCTACCACGGCGAAACCCTGGGGGCGCTGGCCGTCACGGATGTGCCGCTGTTTCGCCAAACCTACGCACCGCTGCTCAATGCCGCGCTGAGCGC
>CAZHVZ010000018.1:20853-21459 GCA_964536245.1 uncultured Rhodocyclaceae bacterium | reverse complement strand
CCGGCTTTACCCACCAGCCGGTGGTGGAACTGTCGGAACGGCTGGCCGCCCTGACCGACGGCGTCCTCGGCCACGCCTTCTATGCCTCGGACGGGGCGTCGGCGACGGAAATCGCCCTCAAGATGAGTTTCCACTATTGGCAGAACAGCGGCCGTTCGGAAAAGCGGAACTTCCTCTGCCTGGCCGGCAGCTACCATGGGGAAACCGTCGGCGCCCTGGCGGTGACCGATGTCGCCATCTTTCGCGATGCCTACGCCCCCCTGGTGCGCAGCGCCGGCATCGTTCCCTCGCCTGATTCCCGCCAGGCGGCCCCCGGCGAAAGTCCGGCCGAGGTCGCCCGGCGCGCCGCCGCCGCCCTTGAAGCCCGTCTTGCCGAGCAGGCCGGCAGCATCGCCGCCCTGATTGTCGAACCCCTGGTCCAGGGTGCCGCCGGCATGGTCATGTACGACCCGGAATACCTGCGCCTGGCCCGCGCCCTGTGCGACCGCTACGAAGTCCATCTCATCTGCGACGAAAACCCCGTCGGCAGCGGCCCAACCCCCACATACAACCCCCACCAACAGCCCGCCATCCGGCCGCCAATCCTCTCCCACACCAAACGCCAAT
>CAZHVZ010000018.1:19270-20843 GCA_964536245.1 uncultured Rhodocyclaceae bacterium | reverse complement strand
GCCCAGAAGACCTTTTTCCACGGCCACACCTACACCGGCAACCCCCTGGCCTGCCGGGCGGCCCTGGCCACCCTGGACATTTTCGAGGAAGACGGAGTGCTGGCCGCCAACCGGCAGCGCGCCGCCCGCCTCGGTCAGGCGCTGGCCCCCCTGGCCGACCATCGGCAAGTGCGCCACCTGCGCCAGCGCGGCATGATCCTCGCCTTCGACGTGGACACCGCCGACCCCGCCTTCTCCCGCCGCTTTTACCGCGCCGCCCTGGCCCGGCAAGCCCTGGTCCGCCCCATCGGTCAGACCGTTTACCTGATGCCGCCCTACATCGTCAGCGATGCGGAAATCGCCCATTTGGGGCAAGCCATTGCTGACTCCCTCGACGAAGCACTCACCGCTATCACTTGAGGCCATGAAATTGACTTGCCCCCGCCCCGGCTTTGTATTACCGTTAATACAAACTCGGAGAACGACGCCATGACCACCACCGTTCGCATCCCCCCCCGTCTCGAACAGGCACTGGCCCGCTATTGCCTGGAAAACCGCCGGAGCAAATCGGAAGTCATCATCGAACTCCTGGAGACCCACCTCACCGCCGAGGCGCCGGTTAAAACTCCCTATGAGCTGGCCTGCGATGCCGGATTTATCGGTTCCATCGAACTCGAAGAGAATGCCGCCGAGAACAGCCGGAATGGGGTTCGGGCAGCGGTTTCCCGCAAACACGGGCAGCCGGTCAAGTAATGGAAATCCTCCTGGTCGACACCGGCCCCCTGGTGGCCCTGGCCAACAAGCGGGATAAACATCACCCCGCCTGCTCGGCCACCCTCAAAAGCCACCGGGGTCGTCTCCTCACCACCTGGGCTGTGCTTACCGAATTTGCTCACCTGTGCGGCCCGGTCAGCGCCTCCCTCCCCTTCTACCGATGGATTGAACGGGGTGGCCTCGAATTGCTGCCTTTGGGTCGCGACGAACTGGTCGCCGCCATCGACTGGATAGACCGCTACGCCGACTGCCCCATGGATCTGGCCGATGCCTCGCTGGTGGTCGCTTCCCTGAAAACCGGCTGCAACAAAATCTGGACCCTGGACCGGGCCGACTTTGAGACCTACCGCCTGCCGGGGCGCAAGCATTTTCACCTTGTCTAAACTGATGACCTGCCCATACGTATCGATGCCATGATCGACGACAGCCTGCGCCACGACCTAGAAGAGCTAGCCGCCGCCGGCCTGGCCCGCCGCCGCCGCGTCCTCGCTTCGCCCTGCGGCTGCCGGGCGGTTGTCGAGGGGCGGGAGCTGCTGGCCTTCACCAGCAACGACTACCTCGGCCTGGCCAATCATCCGGATATTGTCGCGGCCATGGTCGAAGGTGCCCGGCGCTGGGGCGCCGGAGCCGGCGCCTCCCACCTGGTCAGCGGCCATCTCCTGCCGCACGAAACCCTGGAGCGGGAACTCGCCGCCTTGGTCGGTTTTCCCCGCGCCATCACCTTCTCCACCGGCTACCTGGCTAATCTGGCGGTTGTCCCCACCCTGGCCGAACGCGGCTGTGCTGTTTTTGCCGACAAACTCAACCACGCTTCCCTGAT
>CAZHVZ010000018.1:8961-19260 GCA_964536245.1 uncultured Rhodocyclaceae bacterium | reverse complement strand
ACGCCGTGCAACTGGCCAAGGCCCAGGGCGCCGCGACCCGGCGTTATGCCCACAACGATCTGGCGATGCTGGAAAAGCAACTGGCCGCCGCCGATGCCCGGCGCAAAATCATTGTCAGCGACGCCGTTTTCAGCATGGACGGCGACCTCGCTCCCCTGCGCGCCCTGCTCGCCCTGGCCGAACGTTTCGATGCCTGGCTGGTGGTCGATGATGCCCACGGTTTCGGCGTTCTCGGCCCGCGTGGCGAAGGCTGCCTGGCCCATTTCGGCCTGTCCTGCCAGCCGCGCCTGTTGCTCATGGGCACCCTGGGCAAGGCGGCGGGAGTGGCCGGAGCTTTCGTCGCCGGCTCGGAAACCGCAATCGAAACACTGATCCAGCGCGCCCGCAGCTACATTTTTACCACCGCCACACCGCCAGCTGTCGCCTGCGCCCTGAGCCGCAGCCTGCAAATCATCGCCGGCGATGACCAGCGGCGGCAGCACCTGATGGCGCTCATCGCCCGCCTGCAAAAGGGCCTCACCGGATTGCCCTGGCCGCTGCTCCCCTCGCCCACTGCCATCCAGCCGCTCCTGGTGGGCGAAAACAGCGCCGCCCTGGCTCTCTCCCTGGCGCTCTGGGAGCGCGGCCTGTGGGTACCGGCCATTCGCCCGCCCACCGTCCCCCAGGGCACGGCCCGCCTGCGTATATCCCTGTCGGCGGCGCACAGCGAAGCCGACATCGACCAACTCATTTCCGTATTGCGTGAACTGGCATGAACTCCAATATCGTCTACCTTCCCGGCTGGTGCCTCGGGCGCGGCCCCTGGCAAGCGTCCGTCACCGCCCTCGGCGGCCGCATCATTGACCTGCCCGGTTATGGACTGGCTCCCCTGCTCGATGACTTCAATGTCGCCGCCGATGCCCTGGCCGAACAACTGCCGGTGGGAGCCATCCTCTGCGGCTGGTCTCTCGGCGCCATGCTGGCGCTGGCCATTGCCGCCCGCCATCCGACCAAGGTCGCCCGCCTGGCGCTGGTCGCCGGCACCGCTTCCTTTGTCCAGCGTCCGGACTGGCCGCACGGCATGCCGCCGGAGGTGCTCGCCGAATTCACTGCCGCCGTGGCCGAAGACATTGAAGCCATGCTGCCGCGCTTCGTCGGCGGTTTCAATCGGGGAGATGCCCATAACAAGGCCGTTACCCGCCAGCTGCTGGATATGGCCGACCCTCGTCCGCCGGGCCGGACACTGGCCACCGGACTAAGCTGGCTGCGCGATGTGGATCTGCGCCAGGCGGCCCCCCGGGTGACCGCCCCCACCCTGCTCTGTCACGGCGCCAATGACCCGCTGATGCCCATCGCCGCAGCCCAGGCCCTGGCCGGACTGATTCCGGGGGCGCGCCTGGAAAGCTTTGCCGACTGTGCCCATGCACCTTTTGCCTCAAACCCGCAGGACTTCCACGCCAGGCTGAAAAGTTTCCTCAATGACCCAGCCAGCTAGAGAAGCGGTCCGTCGCGCCTTCGACCGCGCCGCCCACAGTTACGACTCGGCCTCCCAGATTCAGCGCCGGGTATGCAGCCGGCTGGCCCTCGGCCTGCCGGCAATGATGACGCCGGGCATCATCCTCGATGTCGGCTGCGGCACCGGTTACGCCCTGCGCATGCTGCGCGAACGCTTCCCGCCGGCCAACCTGGTCGGCCTCGACCTCTCGCCAGCGATGCTGAATAGAATTCGCCTGCCCGCCTACCGTCTCGCTGGTGATGCCGAACAGCTGCCCCTGGCCGACGCCTCGGTTGGCCTCTACTGGTCCAGCCTGACCCTGCAATGGTGCCGCCTGCCGGCCGCGCTCGGCGAAGCCTGCCGTGTGCTCTGGAAGGGGGGCCATCTGGCGATGGCGACCCTCGGCCCGGAAACATTCTCCGAGTTGCGTCGGGCTTTTGGCGTTACGGACCGCTACCAGCACACCATCCACTTTCTTGCCCCGGACGAGATTGCCGGTACCGCCACCGCCTCGGGATTTTCTGACCTGCGTATTCGCCGCGAAACCCAGATTGCCTATTATCCCGACCTGAAATCTGCCCTGCGCGCCATCAAGTCCATCGGTGCCAACCAGGTCGGTGCTGGCCGCCGTCGCGGCCTGATGAGCCGCGAATCCTGGCGCGGTGTCGAAAAAGCTTACGAAGCCTTTCGCCAGGAGCAGGGTTTGCCCCTCACCTACGATGTCATCACGGTCCACGCAGAAAAATGAAACACGCCTGCTTCGTCACCGGTACCGATACCGAAATCGGCAAAACCTTTGTCAGCTGCGCCCTGCTCCATGCCGCCCGCCAGCAGGGTCTGGTGGCGGTCGGCATGAAGCCGGTGGCAGCAGGGGTAGACGCTGCCGGTCTGAACGAGGATGTGGAACAACTCTGTGCGGCCAGTTCCCGCAACCTGCCACGGGAATGGGTCGCGCCCTATCTGTTTCGCTCGGCCGTGGCGCCGCACCTGGCTGCCCGGGAAGAAAACCGGGAAATCCGTTTTGCGCCGATCCAGGAAGCCTTTACCCGTCTTCAGGCCGCAGCGGATGTGCTGGTTGTCGAGGGGGTGGGCGGCTTTCGCGTCCCCCTCGGCGAAGACGGCGACAGCGCCGACCTGGCCGTGGCCCTGGGGCTGCCGGTGATTGTCGTGGCCGGCTTGCGCCTGGGCTGCATCAACCATGTGCTGCTGACCGCCGAAGCGATTGCCCGGCGCGGACTCCACCTGGCGGGCTGGGTGGCCAACAGCATCGACCCGGCCATGGCGCGCCGACAGGAGAACATCGATACCCTGAGCCGGCTTTTGCCGGCCCCCTTGCTCGGGATCATTCCCTACCAGCCGGCTGGCGGTGCCGGAGGCGCCGCCAGTTTGTTGCAGTGGCCGTTTTGACCGACCGGCTTAAACGGTAGTCAGACCTTTAACCGCCGCCGCAACCTGGCGCAAGCGCGCCTGCAAGACCGAAGAATTCTCGTCAAGCCCGGCCAGATTGCCGGCTTTCGCCTCCTGTTCGATGACATAGGCCTGCTCGGTTCCCCAATCATCGGCCAGGGTAGCCAGCAAGCCCTTGACGGTGTGTGCCTCCCGCTGCAAACGCGTCTGATCTCCCGCTGCCAAGGCCTCCGCCAGCTGGCGACAGTGATTCTCAAACTCATCCAGATACATGCTCAGCATCATGGAGAAGATTTCCTCATCCCCCCCCAGACGGTCGAGAATGGTTTTTTTGTCCAGTTCAAATCTTTCCTTGATCATTTCCTGCTTTCCCCTTCCTGGCTGACTGCGATGGCCGCCAGCAGTTCATCCAGTCGAATCGGTTTCGATACATATCCGTCCATGCCCGCCTCCAGGCAGCGTTCCCGGTCACCCGGCATGGCATTGGCCGTCATCGCCACGATCGGTACATGGCGTCCGGTCCCGGCCTCGCGCTGCCGGATCACGGCGGTTGCCTCCAGACCGTCCATGACCGGCATTTGCACATCCATCAGGATCAGGTCGTAGTCCGCTTCCTCGTTCAGGCGCACCGCCTCTTCTCCATTGACCGCTACACTAACCTCATGCCCGCGCTTGTTCAACAAGGCGACTGCCAGTTTCTGATTGACCACGCTGTCTTCAGCCAGAAGTATATTCAGCTTGCGCCGGTTTTCCTCCAGGGAATGCCGGGTCAGCAGTGGTTTTTCGGCAGTCGGTGCCCGACCGAGCAGGGTGCTGATGGCTTCAAGCAGTTCATCCGGCGAAAGCGGCTTGGTCAGGTAGGCGGAAATTCCCAATTCACGGCAACGGGCGGCATCCCCTCGCAGGCCCGCCGAGGAAATCATCATGATGGTGCTGCCGCCCAGCGGACCGGACTCGCTCTTCAGGGCGTCAGCAACGGCAAAGCCGTCCACCTCCGGCATGTAGGAATCCAGCAGTACGACGCGGTAAGGATCGCCCTCTGTCCTGGCCGCATGGAGCGCTCCCAAGGCCTCCTGACCACTGGCTGCCAGAGTTGGACGCGCTCCCCAACCGGCCAGCAGCGAAGCCAGCATCTCCCGATTGACCACGTTGTCGTCGGCCACCAGTACCCGACTGCCCGCCAGGGAAGTCAGAGGCGAAGCGGGGCGGTGCTCGGCAATCACGGTTGTCGCAATGCTGAAGTGAAAAGTCGCCCCGGCGCCGGGAATACTTTCCACCCAGATCTGCCCACCCATCAGTTCCACGAGCTTGGCGCAGATGGTCAATCCCAGGCCGGTTCCTCCGAAACGTCGGGTAATGGACGAATCGGCCTGGGAAAACGCCTCAAAAATAGTGCTTTGCTTCTCCGGCGGAATGCCGATTCCGGTATCCGCCACCGAAAAATGCAAAAAGGCTTGTCCGGACGAGGCTTTATCCAGTTCAACACGCACCACCACCTCGCCGCATTCGGTAAATTTGACCGCATTCCCTACCAGATTGATGAGAATCTGCCGCAATCGACTGGGGTCGCCGCTGACCTGCTCGGGTATATCCGGCGGCAGGGCGATGATCAGTTCCACCCCCTTCTGCTCACAGCGCATACCCAGTGGTTTGAGGGTGTCACGCATCAGGCGGGGCAGACTGAAATCCACCTGCTCGATACTCATCTTGCCGGCTTCGATCTTGGAGAAATCGAGAATGTCGTTGATGATGACCAGCAGTGCTTCCGCCGAAGACTTGACCATGTCCAGATACTGGCGCTGCTCGCCATTCAGCTCGGTTTCCAGGGTCAAGTCGGTCATGCCGATAATGCCGTTCATCGGCGTACGGATTTCATGGCTCATGTTGGCCAGGAAATCACTCTTGGCACGATTGGCATTTTCCGCTGCTTCCTTGGCCTGCTGCAACTCCAGCTCACCCCGCTTGCGGTCGGTAATGTCATGGAACAACCAGAGATGGCCCCGGCACTCATCGGGCTGCGGAGAAAAGGGGAAAATATAGATCGGGACGTAGTCGAATTCTAGTATTCGCCCATCACAGAGGGCCAGTTCGTGGTCGGACGAAGGCTCCCCGGCAGCAATCAAGCGCCGCACCAAGCTCGCGAAAGCCTCGGCATCGAGCATGCTGCTGCAGCAATATTCAAAAATCTGCCGCGAGGATTGCCCGACCGCCTCCACCGACATGTCGCTCACCCCGAAAGTCGTGAAGAGCGCCTGATTGGCAGTTACCATCTGATGCCGCTCGTCCTCGACCAACACCCCGGCCTGCATGCTTTCAATCAGGGCCGAGAGGCGGGAGCTGGTGGACAGCAAATACTCTTCGTCACTCTTGCGGGCGGTAATATCCTGGAAGGCGGCTACGGTTCCGACAAACTGCTCCCCTTCGAAAATGGGAACCGACACCACCGAAATGGGAAAAATGCTGCCATCCTTGCGGGAAAAAGCGTCCACATCAGAACGAAAAACATGCTGCGCCGCCACCGGAGCGTGCATCGGACACTCGTCACGATCCATGACCAGGCCGGATGCGGTGTGGCCGTGCAAGGTATCATGCACGTCACAGCCAAGCAGTTCACTACGCGTCCAGCCCAACAGGCGTTCCGCTTCGGCATTGATGAAGGTGCAGCGCCCCTCCGGATCGGTGGCCAGCACGCCCTCTCCCAGTGCATCAGTCAGGCTCTTGAGAAAACGGTTCTGTTCCTCGATGCGCTCTTCCTGATGTTTCAGGCTGACCGAAGCACGGTTCAGGGCAGTTACCAGTTCTCGGATTTCAAGATTATCGACAAACTCCGGCATCTGGCGGCCACGATTCTGATCGAGGCGGGTGGCAAACGCGGTTGCTTGACCGAGAACCCGCATGGGACGAGCCAGAAGCAGAAGCAGCAAGGACACGGAAACAAGAATCGCCAGGCTTCCGGTTATTACGCTGTCCTGCCAGATATGGCTGCGCATGGCTGCCACGGGAGCCAGCCCGACCTCAAGGCGTACCCAGCCCATCACGCCATCCGCCAGCAAGGGTTGCCAGACTACCAATTCCCCCTTGGCCAGTCTTTCAACCGTGGCGGCATCCCCTTGGGGAATCGACAACCTTACACTCTTGTCCACGGCCCGGTGATAGCCGGCGGCATCCTTGACAATGCCGGCATGGACCTGCCCCTGCTCATTTATGACATGGACCTAATGGCTATCGGAATCGCCGACTATTTCCAGAAGGATGGCATTAAGCCCCCGATAATCCTCTCGCAGCATGCGCTGGGATACCCCACCGGCAACTGCTCTCGCCAATACCCGGGTCTGGGCGGTAACCAGTTTTTCCGCCTCTTCGCTTTGCTCATGGACGGTGTAGGCCGTATAAAACAATACCGTCAGGGCGAAAAGAACTGAAACGGCAAGCGCAATCTGGTGGCTAAGCCGACGCGGCAGAATCAAGCTTAATCCGTTCACGTTCAAGCTAGAGCCTGACCTCGGCCTCGTCCTGGAAACGCTTGCGGATATCCACCACTTCGTCCCAACCAGCCAGAAAAGCTTCAATACAAAGGGGATCGAAATGCGTACCCCGACCCTCCTCGAGAAAAACGCAGGCATCTTCAAGAGACCAGGCTTTTTTGTAGGGGCGCTCGGAAGTCAGTGCATCGAAGACATCGGCGACCGCCACAATACGACCGAAGACGGGAATATCCGCCCCCTTCAGGCCACGCGGGTAGCCGGAGCCGTCAAATTTTTCGTGATGGGTATGGGCAATTTCTGCGGCGGACATGAGAATTTCGGAAGTACTACCCTGCAATAATTCGTAACCGAGACGGGAATGGCCCTTCATCAGTTCGAATTCTTCATGAGTCAACCTCCCCGGCTTGAGGAGAATGTAATCCGGAATACCGATTTTCCCCACATCATGCATCGGAGCCGCTTCGAGAATCAGGCGTTGAATACTGCTATCCAGCCCCAGATGGGCAGCGATCAGGCGGGAATAGTAGGCCATGCGCTGAATGTGGGCGCCGGTTTCCGGGTCGCGAAACTCTGCCGCCCGGGACAACCGGAAAACCAGTTCTTTTTCCCGATCACGGATCTCCCGGGTTTGTTCATCCACCAGAGCAGCCAGATGCTGCGCCCGGTCGGCCAGATATTTTTGCCCGGTGCGCAGGCAGAGCATGTTCTTGACCCGGGCGGAGAACTCCATCCGATCGATGGGCTTATTGAGAAAGTCGTTGGCTCCGCCCATCAAGGCCTCGTAGCGCACGTCTTTCTGGTCATTGGCGGTGACCATCAAAATGGGAATTTCCTCCCGGCCATGCAGGGCACGAAAGGCCGAAATAAATTGCAGGCCATCCATTTCGGGCATCATGTAATCGACGATGATCAGATCCGGCACATTCTCCCGGCACCACTCCAGCGCCCGCACCGGATGCTCAAAAAGTACCGGCGTACACCCCCCCAGCTTGAGAACCAGGGCTTTTATCAAGGTCAGGTTGATATCACTGTCGTCAATGATCGCTACGGTATGCATGGTCTTCCCTGTCGCATCCAAGGCTGGATTGTCGAGTATATAATGCTCCGCCATGAAATTCCTCTTTGACCTTTTCCCTGTCATTCTCTTTTTTGCTGCCTTCAAGTTGTCCGGACAAAATCCGGAAGCGGCAGCCGAATTGCTTGCTTCCCTGCTCGGGTTTGTCGTCGCCGACATCAAACAGGCTCCCATCCTGATTGCCACTGTAGTGGTCATTCTCGCCACCATTGGACAGATTGCCTGGGTAGCCTTTCGACATGGCAAGGTAGACAAAATGCTGTGGTTCAGCCTGGCCCTGGTGGTGGTTTTCGGCGGCATGACGCTGGTCTTTCAGGATGAAAATTTCATCAAATGGAAACCGACCATCCTTTACTGGGCCTTCGCCGGCAGCATGAGCGTCGCCGCCCTCCTTTTCAAGCGGAACGCCATCCGTGGCATGCTCGGTGAGCAATTGCAGCTCCCTGATGCCGTCTGGGGCAAACTCAACGCCTCCTGGATTGCCTTTTTCACTTTCATGGGTCTTGCCAATCTCTACATTGCCTTCAATTTCCCGACCGATACCTGGGTCAATTTCAAACTCTTCGGCGGCATGGGTCTTTTGCTGATTTTTGTTCTGGCACAAGGCCTGGTGCTGTCGAAATACATGGAAGAGAAAAAATAATGCTCTACGCCATCATCGGTGAAGATACTCCCGGCACCCTGGATGCCCGTCTGGCGGCCCGGCCCGACCACGTTTCCCGCTTGCAGGCCCTGCAAGCGGACGGCCGCCTGGTGCTGGCCGGCCCCTGCCCGGCCATTGACTCCCCGGACCCCGGCCCGGCCGGTTTCTCCGGCAGCATCATCATTGCCGAATTTGAATCCCTGGCCGCAGCAAAAACGTGGGCTGATGCAGATCCCTATGTGGCCGCCGGTGTGTATCAAAAAGTAACGGTCAAACCCTTCAAAAAGGTGTTGCCGGCGTGAGCCGGGATACCGTCGCCCAGCTTCGCGAACGGCTGGGCGCCTTGCAGCCCCTGAGTTCAGTCATTGAAGACGAGTCCCACCGCCACGCCGGCCATGCCGGTGCAAAAGAGGGGGGGCACTATGTGCTGACCATTGTTGCTGCGTGTTTTTCCGGCAAAAATACCGTCGCCCGTCATCGCCTGATTTATGATGCAGCGGGTGACTTGATGCGCGGCAAAATTCATGCGCTCAGCATCCGCGCTTTCAGCCCGGACGAAGTATAATTTTCGAGTTTTAATTTCACCTCAAGGATATTTTCAATGCACAAGCTCTCCCGTCTGGCTGCCCTGCTTGCCGCCGGCGCCATCATTTCGGTTCCCGCCATCGCTGCCGACAAGGGCTTCGCCACGGTCAACGGCCAAACCATTTCGCAAACCGTGTACGACGCCTTCGTCGGTGAGCAAAAGGCCCAGGGCGCTCCGGATTCCCCGGAACTGAAAGCGGCCGTCAAGGAAGAACTGGTTCGCCGCGAAATTCTGACCCAGGAAGCCAAGAAGAAGGGCCTCGACAAAAAAGCCGACATCATCGGTCAAATGGAACTGGCCAAGCAGGCTGTCCTGATCCGTGCCTACCTCGGCGAGTACGTTCGTGCCAATCCGGTCAGCGAAGACCAGCTGAAGAAGGATTACGAAGCCATCAAGAGCAATCTGGGCAATACCGAATACCATGCCCGCCACATCCTGGTGGATAAGGAAGACGATGCCAAGGCGATCATCGCCAAGCTGGAAAAGGGCGAAAAAATCGCCGATCTCGCCAAGCAATCCAAGGACCCCGGCTCCAAGGACAATGGCGGCGACCTCGGCTGGAGTTCTGCCAGCACCTATGTCAAGCCCTTTGCCGAAGCCATGGCCCGCCTGAAGAAGGGCGATTTCACCAAGCAGCCGGTGAAAACCGAGTTCGGCTTCCACATCATCCAGCTGGAAGACAGCCGCGCCCTGACGCCGCCTCCCTTCGAGCAGGTCAAGCCGCAACTGCAACAGCGTGCCAGCCAGGCGCAGGTCGAGCAGCTGGTCAAGGACCTGAGAGCCAAGGCCAAGGTTAACTGATCGATACCGGAAGAGCCTTTCCGGCCTCCGCTGTGACAAAATGCCTGCTGCACACGTAGCAGGCATTTTTGTTTCTGGAGGCAATCCATGTTCGGTCTGGAAAAATTATTCGGCGGCAAGAAAAACGGCAACGCGCCGCAACCGCAGCCTGGCGAACACGATACGGCAAGTGAACCCTCCCCGGAAAAAATGTCGGCTTTTGTTCGCCGGGAAGCGGTTTTTGACCGCAAGGGCCGGCTCGTCGGCCACCTTTACCGCCTGCAACACACCGATGCCGGCCTCGGCGACGCCCCCACCCGCCGCCAGAAGCCTCTCGACGACGCCCTCCTGCAAAGCCTGGTCGCCAGCGCCGGTCAGGACGGCTGGGGCGGCACTCTGGCCTTCATTCCCTTGTGCACGGCGACCTTGGACAATCCCTGGCTGGACCGACTGCCGCCGGAAAACACCGTTCTTCTCCTGGTGCTGGCGCCGGAAACAGAAAACTCCGAGGCCCTGACCGCTCGTCTGAAAACCCTCCAGGAACGCGGAATTCGTATCGGTTTTTTCCGCCAGCCCAAGCACCCGGCCTTTGTCGCGGCCCTGGCCGCCTCGCAATTTGCCGCCGCCAATATCGCCGCCAGCGAGGGCGGCAGCGTGCGCGATTTCTCGGTGGCCATCCGCAGTGACGACGTGCGCCACCCGGTGGATCTCATTGCTGCCAATATTGAAACCGCCGACGATTACCAGCTTGCCCGGCAGTGCCATTTCCATTTTTTCCACGGCGCCTTCTTCAAGGCGGGCGTGGCAGAGATCGAGGCGTCGACGGATCTGGCCTTGGCGGAAGTCATG
>CAZHVZ010000018.1:5396-8951 GCA_964536245.1 uncultured Rhodocyclaceae bacterium | reverse complement strand
CCCGCACAAGCTGCACCTCCTCAACCTGATGAACCTGGTGCAGAGCGATGCCGAATCCGCCGAACTATCGACCGCGCTCAAGCAGGATCCGATGCTCACCTTCCGCATCCTGCGCTACCTCAACTCGCCGGCCATTGGCTTGGCGAGGGAAATTTCCTCCATCGACCAGGCACTCATGGTGCTTGGCCGGCAACGGCTGGCCCGCTGGATATCGGTCCTGCTGTTTTCAGTCAAGGACCCGGATTTTTCCGACTGGCTGCTGGTGGAAAGCGCCCTCAGTCGTGGCCGGATCATGGAGCTGCTCGGTGTCGAGCGTTTCCCGGCGGCCGAAAGCGACCACCTTTTCCTGACCGGAGTCTTCTCCAGCCTTGATCGCCTGCTCCGTATGCCCCTTGCCGAAGCAGTCAAGCAGTTGCATCTTCCCGCCAACATCCGCCACGCCCTGCTTGACCGCAGCGGCCCCTATGCTTCCCTGCTTGCCGTTGCCGAAGCCTGTGAAGCCTTTGATCCGACTCGCATCGAAGCCGCCGCCCAGGCCGCCGGACTTGAGCCGGATACGGTCAACCACGCCCTGCTCACCGCCACCAGTTGGGCCAACGAGGTGACTGCCCACTGGGAGTAAGCCCCGCCTATATGTCAAAAAGGTTTTTCAGGTTGAGGTTCTGCCAGGCGGCATTGGGCCATTGCCCGGCCCAAACGGGTATCTGGTGACCGGGCATGGGCCGGGCAATACCGTAACCTTGCGCCTGGGAACAGCCGAGTTCCAGCAGCGCCTGGCCGATTTCAACGGTTTCCACCCCTTCGGCAATGACCTTGCGGCCAAAGGTTTCCGCCAGCCGAATGATGCCGGCCACGATGGCACGATCTTCCGGATCGGTGAGCATGTCACGGACAAAAGTCTGATCAATTTTCAGGGTCTCTGCCGGCAAGCGCCGCAAGTATGCCAGCGATGAATAGCCGGTTCCGAAGTCGTCCAGAGCAAACGCCACGCCCTGTTCACGGCACTCCAGGATGACCTTTGAAATATGGGCCATATCCTCCAGCGCTGCCGTCTCCAGAACCTCCAGCTCAAGATGGCCGGCGGCGACCCGTTGCGGGTAAGCCGCCAGGTGTTCCCGGAGGCGGGCCACGAAGCCCTGCTGCTGCAAGTGCCGGGCGGCAATATTGACGCTCACCGAAATCGATAGTCCCTCGTCCTGCCAGATTGCCGCTTGCCGGAGCGCCTCGCCGATGACCCAGTCTCCCAGGGTAACGATCATTTCGCTGTCTTCTAACTGGGGTAAAAACTCACCGGGCGGCAATAAGCCCCGTTCCGGGTGCTGCCAGCGGATCAGCGCTTCGACGCCGAGAAGCAGCCCCTGCCGCATATCCACCTTGGGCTGAAAATGGAGGACCAGTTCCCCTTGCTTCAGGGCAATTTGCAAGCGCTCGATCATTTCCCGATGCTGGCGGGTGCGACGATCACTTTCGGCATCGAACAGGCGGTACTGGTTCTTGCCGGCGTGCTTGGCCTGGTACATGGCCTGGTCGGCATGGCGCAGCAGGGTATCCGGATCGGCATCGTCATGGGGATAAACACTGACGCCGATACTGGCTGACACGGTAATGGGATGCCCCTGGATGACGACGGGCTGTTTGATCGCATCCAGAATGCGCTTGAGCGCGGCTTCGCATTCCTCCACCCGCTCCAGCCCGAGGAGAAGGATGACGAACTCGTCCCCCCCAAGACGTCCGACCGTATCGGCACCCCGCAAACAAAGGCGCAGGCGCTCGGCGATTTCCACCAGCAGACGATCGCCGGCATCGTGGCCATAGGTATCGTTGATCGGTTTGAACCCGTCCAGATCGAGATAGCAAACCGCCAGCAAATCCCCCTTGCGCTCGGCCTGAACGATGGACTGGTGCAGCCGGTCTCCAAGCAGAATACGGTTGGCCACACCGGTCAAGGTATCGTAGTGGGCAATGCGGTCCAGCTCCAGTTCATTGGCCCGGCGGTCGGTCAGATCGTTGAAGACAACCAGACTGCGGTCCCCGGCCACCGTCATGTGAATTTCAAGGTAACGCTGACTGCCGTTCTTGCAGGACACTTCAGCAGTGACCGGCCTAACCGATTTTTCTCCAGCCGCCAGCATCTCGGCAATGGCCTGCGTCCACCGTCCCTGTACGTCCCGCCGACAATCCTCATCGGGATAAGCCAGAGGCCACCAGTCCTCAATGTCGCGGATATCGTCCCGGGTATAACCCAGCACCTCGGTAAAGCGCTGATTCATCAGCAGCACCTTCGATTCCGGCGGCAGGCCGCAGATCAGCATGGGCAAGGGCGAGGTCTCCACCAGAGTGCGGAAGCGCTGCTCACTTTCCCGCAGAACCCGGTCAGCCTCCTTGCGCTCGGTGATGTCGTAGAAGCTCCCCCGGACCAGAGGCCTCCCGTCTTCCGACATGTCATCCACCCGCACCTCGAAAATAGCCTCTCTGCCCGAGGCCGTGCGCACCAGCCGCTCAAGAAGAACAGATTCGCCGGCCAGCACCCTGTCTATTGCCTGCTTCACGCTCTTCTCGGCAGGCAAGCCATCCGGTTGCACGGTGGCATAGAAACGCTCGATACCACCGCCCAGCAGCTCATTACGCGAACATTCGAAAATCTTCTCTGCCCTCGGGTTGGCATCGATGATCCGCTTGTTTTCCGGGTCGTATACGATAATTGCTTCCGGCGCGTGTTCAATCATGCTGCGAAAGCGCTTCTCGCTTTTGGCGAGGCGTCGCTGCGCCAATTGCTCGGCACGACGAAAACGGGAAGCAAAAAGAAGGGTGGCAACGGTCACCACCAGCAACCCGCCGAACAGCCGATAGACCTCCTCCCGCCAGGGAATCAGGGCATCATCCAGGCTCAGGGTAACCGCCACGATGACCGGATAGGCGGTCAGACGACTATGGCTGACCAGACGGACGCTCTTGTCATAAACCCCCTGCGTGCGATACTGGCCCCGGTCTACGGCGTTGAGGTGATTGACGAAATCCGGCGTATCGCCAATCATTTTTCCGATGGCTCCCGCCACCGCCGGGGCACGAAAAAGCGTGGCTCCGTTGGTCTTGATCAGCGTGATCGAACCGCTCGGCTGGTAGCGCTGAAGTTCAAAAGCTGGCGCAATACGGTCGATCTGGACGGATGCCACCACCGTGGTGACGGCACCGCCCGGTTTCAGCACGGGATAGCTGACCGGTATCACCCATTTTCCATTGATGTGGCTGGAGACCGCATCGCTGACAAACAAACCCCGTGTTTTCGGATCCTGCTGCACTTTGAAATGGTCGCGATCCGCCAGGCTTGCCACCGGTTTTTCATCCGGTGACGGGATCACATGGGCGCCTCCTTGCGTATCGACGATACGAATTTCCAGGGAGTTGTCCGACAGCCGCCGCAACTCGTCGGCCAGGGCGACGGCAGCGGAATCCGTGCCGGGATACGTATCGGGGTGATCCTTGATCCAGGCGGCCATGGCAACCACGGTCACCTCCGCCAGTTTGAAAAGACGCAGGGTCTGCTCCTCAACGGCA
>CAZHVZ010000018.1:0-5386 GCA_964536245.1 uncultured Rhodocyclaceae bacterium | reverse complement strand
CGAAGCAGCGCTGAGCCGGCCGACGAGCAGGTCGATCACCCGCTGCCGCTCGGTAGAGGCCCAATAAACCGCCAAGATCCACAGCACACCGAGGAGGAGCGCGAGCAGAACGGGGTTCCCGAGCCGGAGGGTCTTATGGGCTTGCATGGGAAGCAGTCTAGAGCAATCAAGAGAATCCGGCCACCATGCAGGTACCATTTCTGTGCGCTAACGGGTTTCCTTTGCCGGTTGCTGGAAATTTGATCTGGGTCGCTGCCGGGGACGGGAATCTATGGCTAAATAAGAACTCGATGATCAATCCAGTCGCCGCCCTTTTCCTGTTTTTCCTCGCACTTCCCGGACAGGCCGCCCAACTCTTGCAGCCCTGGCTGGATACCGCTCTCCCCGGAGCCCGGATAAAACTGCTGCCCGGCACCTACAGCGGGCCGGCCATCATCCGCAAACCACTGACCCTGGAAGGGGATGGTGCTGTCACCATCGATGGAGGAGGCAAGGGAACCGTCCTCACCATCAAGGCCGACAACGTCACCCTGCGCGGCCTCACCCTGCGCAACAGCGGCGGCTCACACGATGCCATCGACGGAGGACTGATGGTCGAGGGTAACCAGCATCTGATTGAAAACAATGTGTTTGAAAATGTCCTGTTCGGCATCTCCCTGCACCGCAGCAATGACAGCATTGTGCGCCGCAACCGCATCCGTTCCCTGCCGGTGGACTCGGCGGACCGGGGCGATGGACTACGGCTCTGGTACAGCATGGGCAATCGTATCGAAGAGAACGACATTGCCCAAATCCGCGACATTACGGTGAGCAACGCGCCGCGCAACCGTTTTGTCCGCAATACCATCCGCGACAGCCGCCGCGCATTCAATTTCCTGTTCAGCCATCGCAGCCTGGTGGAAGGCAATCATCTGGAAAACAACTCCACCGGCGTCATTGTGCTCAATTCGGAAGGACTGATCATCCGCAATAACCGCATTTTGCACGCCATGGATGCTTCCGGGGCCGGCGTAGCCCTCAAGGAAACCTCCGCTGCCCTGGTTGCCGGCAATGAAATCGTCCACTGCGCCCACGGCATCATGGCCGACTCCCCCTCCAATCCACTGAACCGCATTGTCTTTCATAGCAACCGCCTGGCCCACAACATTACCGCCGTCTATTTCTATGGTGAAAAAGGGGGGCATATCGCCATCAACAACAGTTTCGAGAAAAACCTCTGGCCGGTATCGGTGATCGGCAATGGCGACCCGATGAACGATTTCTGGTGGGGCAATTACTGGGACGATTACCAGGGATTCGACCGCGACGGCGACGGTTTTGGCGACACCCCACACGAACATTACGTCTATGCCGATCGTATCTGGATGGCGACACCCCAGGCAAAATTCTTCCGCAGCTCACCGGTACTGGAACTTCTGGATTTCCTCGAACGCCTGGCTCCCTTCTCTTCTCCGGACCTGATTCTGCACGACCCGGCACCGCGCATGTCGCCGCCGTTACCTCCGGGCAAACCTTGACCGCCCACTGAACACAGCCGATCAGGGCAGTACGCCGGTCTTGCGCACGGCGGCCATTACCTTTTGCTGGTCAAAGGGTTTGAGCAGATAGGCGCTGACCCGAAGCTGGAGAGTTTGCGAAATGGTCTCCCGGTCGGCATGGGAAGTCACCATAATGACCGGCAGAAAGGGATGCACTGCCCGCAGGCAGGTGAGTACGTTCAGCCCGTCCAGTTCGGGCATATCCACATCGAGGCAGACAAAATCCGGCAAATCCCGCTCAATGGCAGCCAATCCGCTCATACCATCGGCTGCCACGGCAATAACGGAAATCCCGCCTTCTTCAAGCATGGCCTTGAGCAGGCTGCGCATTGAACGATTGTCGTCCACAATGACGCAGCGTTTCTGGGCGCCTGCTGCGCCAACTGTCCCGGCCGGAGAAGAGGGGCGGGGTTTGTGCAGACTGAACAGTTGCTCGAACACCCGCAGGATTTTGTCCGGATTGAAGGGTTTGGACACAAAGCCAACGGCGCCAAGATCAAAAGCTTTCTTGACCGATGCCTGGTCGTCACTGCCGCTCACCACCAGCACATGGGAGTCGGGGCTTATCTGAAAAATTTCCGGCAGCACCTCAAGACCGGAACGCCCTGGCATCACCAGATCAAGGGCAACGACTCGGGGTTTCAAACGCCCGATCAGGGTCAGCGCCGACGCGCCATCCGATGCCTCGCCAACGACCGAATACCCCTCGGCATTCAGTATCGCCCGCAATACCGCACGCATGGAGCCATTGTCGTCCACCAGTACGACCGAAACCCCCTTTGCTGCTGCCATACGCAGTCCTCACCAAACTCCATCGACCAAGCCACGGAGACGGAGCCACAGTAAGCGATTTTCCTGCCGGGGACAACAACATCCCCGGAAATTGGTCCTGCCAAAAGGGACCGGCGATCAGGCTGCCGCCAGCAACACGTTCGGAATCCTGCCGGAACAGGCAATGAATGCTTGCAGAGCCTCCCGACAGCGTGTTCTCTCGCCGGACTGGTGATGATCGGCGGAAACTTTCAGCGCCTCCCGGCAATCTTTCATCGCCTTGCGCAAGGTCTGCTGCTGGGCGGGAGCAAGATCATTCCACAGGGCGGACTGTTCGCTGAGGCATTCGCAGTCAAAACTCCGATGCTGAATCATCCCGGCCATCATGCGCAGCTTGCTGGCGTTACATTGGTAAATGACCGCCGCTGCGGCGTAGGTATTGATTGCCTTGTTCACGAAAATCTCCACAAAAGAGGGATGACGGAACAATACGTCAATACCAAGTCATTGAAAATACGACGAAAGTCATAGCTGATAGGCTTCACCGCCGCCCTGCATCGCCATTTCAACCACCCGCCGGCTCAAGTGTGGGGCAAAAAGTGTTATGAAATCATAGTCATATCGACGCAAGTAGGTTGCCCGACGCAAAGCCAGGCGAGTTGTATTGGACTCGAACAAATGCGCGGCATCGAGTGCCACCAGACCGCTATCCCGTTGCGGATCAAAGGCCAGCGCCGAAATGATGCCCAGACCCAAACCCAGACTGACATAGGTTTTGATCACATCGGCATCAAGAGCGGTAAGGGCGATATTGGGTTGCGCCCCGATGCGTTCAAAGGCCCGGTTGATGCGGGAACGGCCGGTAAAAGCAGTGTCATAGGTAATCAACGGCCAGCGTGCCAGTTCATTCAGGGACAGGGGTTGATGATCCAGAACAGGGTGGCCTTCCGGAGCAATAACGCAATGGCTCCATTGCCGCACCGGCAGGGTAACCAGCTGCGGATATTGATCGAGGGCCTCGGTGGCAATGCCGATATCCGCTTCGCCATCGGCTACCCACTGGGCAATCTGCACCGGGCTGCCCTGGTGCATTTCCAGCCGCACCGAGGGATGCTGGGCGACAAAGTCCCGCACCACCACCGGCAAGGCATAACGGGCCTGGGTATGGGTGGCGGCCAGCACCAGACGACCGGTATCGCCGCCGGCATATTCTGCCCCGGCTCGCTTGAGATTGTCCGCTTCGCGCAGGATACGCTCGGCAAACCCCAGGATCACCCTGCCCGGCTCGGTGACACCGGTAAAACGCTTGCCGCTGCGCTCGAAAATGGCAACCCCCAACTCCTCCTCAAGCAGCTTGACCTGCTTGGAAATGCCCGGCTGGGAGGTATAAAGATTCTCTGCCGCTTCCGACACATTCAGTCCCGAACGCTGTATTTCGACGATGTAGCGCAGTTGCTGGAGTTTCATGGCAAACACCATATAACCAATAACGATAACAATCTAACTCAATATTCTTTTTCTTTCAAACCATGCGCTGCTACCATGCCCTCACTTTAAAAAGCGGCACACCATGGACTATCTCTACACCCTCTCCGGATTCGCTGTTGGCGCCATTGTCGGTTTGACCGGCGTCGGCGGCGGTTCGCTGATGACACCGCTGCTCGTCCTGCTCTTTGGTGTGCCTCCCGCCACAGCCGTCGGCACCGATTTGCTCTATGCGGCGCTGACCAAGGCTGGCGGAACCGTCGCCCACGGCAAAAAAGGCCATATCGACTGGTCCATTACCGGACGCCTGGCCCTCGGCAGCATCCCGGCTGCGGCCCTCACCCTGTGGTTCCTGGCGCAGCTCCCGAAAGGCAGCAACGCCATTGGCAGCATCATTTCCAACGGCCTGGGTTTTGCCCTTGTCCTGACCGCCATTGCCATCCTTTTTGGCCGCCGCCTGCGGGAATACGCCGCCACCCACGACGAATCCGAACTGCGCAAGTGTTGCTTGGGCAAGATCACCGTTGCCGTAGGGGCCATCCTTGGCGTACTGGTCACCATTTCGTCGGTAGGTGCCGGTGCTCTCGGAGTCGCTGCCCTGTTTTTTCTCTACCCCAAACTTTCGCCGGTTAAAATTGTCGGATCGGATGTAGCCCATGCCGTCCCCCTCACCCTGGTCGCCGGTCTTGGCCACTGGATGCTGGGCGGCGTCGATTGGTCCCTGCTTGGCAGCCTGCTGCTCGGCTCCTTGCCAGGCATCTGGGTCGGCACCCATGTTTCAGCCAAAGTGCCCGAGCATGTCCTGCGCAAACTGCTGGCTTCCATGCTGGTCCTGATTGGCAGCAAACTGATTTTCGCCTGACCGGTTTTTGCTGAATTTCGCCCAACCGATCCCCATCGGAGTTTTCATGTACAAATACGACAATATCGACCGCCAATTCCTCCGCGAACGGGTTGCGCAATTCCGCGACCAAGTTCGTCGCTGGAAGAGCGGCGAACTCTCCAACGACGAATTCCGCCCCCTGCGCCTGCAAAACGGCCTTTACGTCCAGCGCCATGCGCCGATGTTCCGCATCGCCGTTCCTTACGGCATGCTCGCCAGCGGCCAGCTGCGCCAGCTGGCTTTTGTCGCTCGCACCTATGACAAGGGCTACGGCCACTTCACCACCCGCCACAACATGCAGTTCAACTGGCCGAAAATCGAGGACTGTCCCGATATCCTCGGCCATCTGGCGGATGTGGAGATGCACGCCATCCAGACCTCGGGCAACGACATCCGCAACATCACCACCGACCAGTTCGCCGGCGTGGCCGCCGATGAAGTGATCGACCCTCGCCCCCTGGCCGAAATCCTTCGCCAGTGGAGCACCTTCCACCCTGAATTCGCCTACCTGCCGCGCAAGTTCAAGATCGCCATTTCCGGTGCCCGGGAAGACCGCGCTGCCATCGCCTGGCATGACGTGGGCCTGGAGCTGCAGCGCAACGCCGCCGGCGAGGTGGGCTTCCGCGTGCTGGTGGGCGGCGGCATGGGCCGCACCCCCATCGTGGCCAGCGAGATCGTCACCTCGTCTCTCAGCAGCAAAGGCTTGAGT
>CAZHVZ010000017.1:22406-38397 GCA_964536245.1 uncultured Rhodocyclaceae bacterium | reverse complement strand
TATCCCGCGCCAGTTGCAGGGTCGTTGCAATGGCGATGGTTTCGGCACTGACCGGAATCCCGGCTAACCCCAGGCGGCTGGCCACTTCTCCGGCATGAGCGATGCCGTTGCGCGCCAGCCAGTAGTCCTGCGGCTGCAACCACACGGCGAAACCGAAAGTCGCCGCATATTCCAGGGCCCGCAGCAGGGACTCGGTATCCACCACCGGCTTGTTGGCCTGTCCGAATGCGACGCAGCCGGCCTTGGCCAGACCGGCCATTTCAGTCAGCCGCTCCCCCCCCAGACCGAGAGTCAAGCCGCCGAGCGGCAAAACCCGGGCCAGCCCGATGTCACCCGCCCGGCGCACCAGGCGGTCGGCCAGTTCCGGCTCATCGAGAGGAGGGTCGGCGTCGTGTGGGCAAACCAGAGAGGTCACCCCGCCGGCAACCGCCGCCGCCAACTCGGCACCGATGCTGTTGAGGCGGGCGCTGAGGTCAATCAGGCCGGGGCAGACCACGCACTCGCTGGCATCGATCACCCGGTCCGCGACAAACCCATCGGGAAGCTGCCCGAGACCGGCAATACGGCCATTGGCAACATACAGGCTGCCCTTCTCGTCGAAACCGCTCTTGGGATCGATCAGGCGACCATTCCGGATTTCCAGTTTCTGCATTTCTCAATTCCCCGCAACGATGCTCATGACTGCCATCCGGACAGCAATTCCGAAAGTAACCTGGGGCAGAATGACCGCCTGTGAACCATCGGCTACCGCTGAATGGATTTCCACCCCCCGGTTCATCGGCCCCGGATGCATGACGATGGCGTCTGGCTTGGCGAGCGCCAGTTTTTGCGGAGTCAATCCGTAGTGGCGGAAATACTCGCCAGCCGATGGGAGCAGTGCACCGCTCATGCGCTCGTTTTGCAGGCGCAGCATGATGATCACATCGCAGTCCTTGAGCCCTTCATTCATGTCGTGATAGACCTGCACGCCCATCCTGTCGAGATGCTTGGGGAGCAGGGTTTCCGGCCCGATGGCGCGCACTTCCGGAACACCGAGGGTGGTCAGGGCGTGGATATCGGAACGGGCCACCCGCGAATGCAGGATGTCGCCAACAATGGCCACCCGCAACTGGCTGAAGTCTTTCTTGTAGTGGCGGATGGTGTACATGTCGAGAAGGCCCTGGGTCGGGTGGGCATGGCGCCCGTCCCCGGCATTGACGACGTGGATGTCATCACGCCCGATGCGATGCAGGTGCTCGGCAATCAGGTAGGGCGCTCCGCTGGCGGCATGGCGTACGACAAACAGGTTGGCGTGCATGGCGCAGAGGTTGTCGATGGTGTCGAGCAGTGTCTCGCCCTTGGCCGTGGACGATTTATTGATGTCGAGATTGATGACATCCGCCGACAGCCGCTTGGCAGCAATCTCGAAGGTTGTGCGGGTACGGGTGGAATTCTCGAAAAAGAGGTTGAAAACGCTTTTCCCCCGCAGCAGCGGCACTTTTTTCACTTCCCGTTCCGAGACCTCCATGAAGGAAGCGGCGGTGTCCAGAATCTGGGTAATCACCTTGCCCGGCAAACCCTCGACCGAGAGGAGGTGCATCAAATGACCGTCGGCATTGAGTTGCGGGTTATGCATGCTCCACTCTCCAGGCTAGTTGGCCGTTATCGTCCCGGGTCAGGGTCAAGCTCTGGCCTGCGGCAAGATCCACATCCCATACACAATATTGCGCGGCAACCGGCAATTCCCTGCCGCCACGGTCGGCGAGAACAGCCATGGCGACCGAAGCCGGACGGCCATAGTCGAACAGTTCATTGAGGGCCGCCCGGGTGGTACGCCCGGTATACAACACGTCATCGACCAGAATCAGGTGGCGCCCTTCCACGTCAAAGGGAACCGTCGTTGGGCGAACCTGGGGATGCAAGCCTTTCTCACCGAAATCATCGCGATAGAAGGAAACATCTATCAGCCCGATTTCTTCCGGCAAGGCCAACAATTGGCGCAAGCGCTCGGCAACCCAGGCACCTCCGCTGTGGATGCCGACCAGAGCCGGCTGGCGATCAAGGTGGGGACGAATCAGTTCGGCCAGTTGCCGGCACTGGGCTTCCGCGTCAGGCAGGGGTGTCGAGAGTGGTGGCATGGGATCGGGTATCCAACCAGAATTGCAGGATGAGTTGAGCCGCCACGGCGTCCAGGAGCGGTTTGGCGGATTTTGAGTTGTGGCCGGTTTCCCGCAACAGGGATTCCGCTTCCACCGACGTCAGGCGTTCGTCGGCCAGCGCAACCGGCAGGAGGAAGCGGCGATGCAGCCGTTCGGCAAATTTTTGGCAGCGCGGGGTCATGGCATTGGGCGAACCGTCCGCGTGGGACGGCAAGCCCACCACCAGCTGCTGCGGCGTCCACTCCGCCAGCAGCTGACTGATGGCGGCAAAACGTTCGTCGTTTGATTGCGCCCGGATCACGGCCAGGGGATGAGCCTGACCGAGCAGGGTTTCTCCGACGGCAACGCCGATGCGCTTTTCGCCGAAATCGAAGGCGATGACCGTTCCGTCAGGCATGCCCGGCAACATCGGAGAGCTGGCTGAAGCTGATTCCAAGTTTCTGCATGGCAGCGGGCAAGCGCTCCTCGGGCGGCATTTCAAAGAGGATGCCTGCTTGTGCCGGTACGGTCAGCCAGGCATTCTGGGCCAACTCCTCTTCAAGCTGCCCGGCTCCCCAGCCGGCATAACCGAGGGTAACGATAATTTCTTCCGGCAGGCCCTGGCTTCCCACCGAGGCCAGCACATCCCGCGAGCTGGTCAGCCCGATTTCCCCGTTAATGGCCAGAGTCGATTGCCATTGGCCGACCGGCCGATGCAATACAAAACCCCGGTCAAGCTGGACCGGCCCCCCGAAATAAACGGGAAGCCCGGCCATTTCGCCGTTTTCCAGCGAAAGATCGATTTTTTCGAACAGAGCCGCCAGATTCATGTCAATGGGACGGTTGACGATGACGCCCAATGCCCCGTTTTCGTTATGTTCGCAGACATAGACGAGAGAATTGGCGAAATACGCATCCTGCATCGCAGGCATGGCGATGAGAAAATGATCAGTCAGATTGACGCTATCCATGGGTAGGATTCTAATCGTCGGGAAGAGACAAACCAACCATGAAAATCAAGAAAGCCCTTGTCTGGTACCGTCGCGACCTTCGGGACTATGACAACGCAGCCCTTGCCAAGGCCATCGCCGATGCCGATGAGGTCTATTGTGCTTTCATTTTTGATCGCCAGATACTTGATCCCCTTCCCTCACGCAAGGACCGGCGGGTTGATTTTATTCATGCCTCTCTGTCCGAACTCGATCGCGCCTTGCGGGCACGGGGAGGGGGGCTCATCGTCCGGCACGGAATAGCGGTCGATGAAATACCCCGGCTGGCCGGCGAACTGGGCATTGATGCGGTCTACGCCAATCGTGACTACGAGCCTCAAGCCAAGGAAAGGGATAGTCTGGTTGCGCGCCGCCTGCGGGATAGCAACCGGGAACTGGATCTCAGCAAAGACCACGTTATTTTCGATGGCGATACCATCGTCACGCAGGGAGGAAAGCCGTTTTCCGTATTTACTCCTTACAAGAACGCCTGGCTCAAAAAGCTTTCCTCTTCGGACTGGCTGGCCCACGACAGTGCCGGTTCCCTGGCGCCGTCACCGCTTGCCCGAGGTATTCCCTCCCTATCCTCGATCGGGTTTCTTGATTCCGGCCTGAAAACGCTCGGCATTTCCCCTGGCATGTCCGGCGCCCAAGCCGGCTGGGAAGATTTCCAGCCTCGCCTCGCAAACTATGCCCGACTGAGGGATTATCCGGCAGCCAAGGGAGTTTCTCGTCTCTCGGTGCACCTCCGCTTCGGGACGCTGTCGATCCGCCAGCTGGTAGCCCATGCCCTCCGGCAAGAAGATGAAGGGGCGGCCACCTGGCTAACGGAACTGGTCTGGCGTGACTTCTATGCCATGGTGCTCGATCACTCACCCTGTGTTACCAGGCAATCCTATCGCCCGGAATACGACGCTATCAGCTGGGATGACTGGCCGGAAGGCTTTGCCGCCTGGGCCCAGGGGCGTACCGGATATCCCTTGATTGATGCCGGAATGCGCCAGTTACAGAAAAGTGGCTGGATGCATAATCGCCTGCGTATGCTCACCGCGTCCTTCCTGTGCAAAAATCTGGGGATCGACTGGCGGCTGGGGGAAAGCCATTTTGCCGCAAAGCTCAACGATTTTGATCTGTCCTCGAACAATGGAGGCTGGCAGTGGGTAGCTTCAAGTGGTTGCGATGCCCAACCCTACTTCCGGATATTCAATCCGCTCACCCAGTCGGAAAAACAGGATCCGGAAGGCCGTTTCATTCGCCGCTACCTCCCGGAACTTGGCCAGGTAGCGGACAAATACCTACACGCTCCCTGGCGGATGCCGCTCCACGAACAACTGGCTTGCGGTGTATTGATCGGGCGGGATTATCCCGCCCCCATCATTGATCTGACAGATTCCCGTCAACGAACCCTTGAACGTTACAGTGCCGTCAGACGGTTCGTCCGGCCTTGATGTAGCCGTCAATCAGGCCGAGCAGTTCGTCTTCGTTGTAGGGCTTGCCAAGATACTGGTTGGCCCCGATTTCCAGGGCGTAGTTGCGATGCTTGTCGGCAGTACGTGAGGTAATCATGATCACCGGCAAATTCTTCAGCCGGCTGTCGGCGCGCAGGTTCCGGACAAAATCGAAACCATCCATGCGCGGCATTTCAATGTCCGAAATTACCACGTCCGGCAGAACCTCGATCAACTGCTCAAGGGCATCCACCCCGTCCTTGGCCAGCAGGACCTGATACCCCTCCCGCGTCAGCAGGCGGCTGACGATCTTGCGCACGGTCAGGGAATCATCCACCACCAGTACCGTCGGCAGGGTGGATGCAGCGGCATGAACCGGCGCAGGCGCCGTCGGGATTGCCGACTGCACGGTCACCACGGGGGTACGGCTGGCCAGCGCCACCGGGTTCAGGATAAGCACCACCTGACCATCGCCCAGCACCGTGGCACCGGCGATGCCGACGACGCGGGACAATTGGGCGCCAATGTTTTTCACGACGACTTCCTGATTGCCCTTGAGTTCGTCCACCTGAACAGCGATGCGTTGCGTACCGGAGCGCAGGAGGAGAACCCAGTAACGGCGGTGCGCCTCGGGCAGTGCCTGGGTGTCGCCCAGCAGATGCGGCAGGAAGTGGAAGGGATAGCGGTTGCTCATCCACTCGGCTTCACCTTTTTCCCGCAGGGCGGCCAAAGACTTTTCCTTGAGTTCCTGTACCTGTTCGATCATGTTGGACGGAACGGCGTACAACTGGCTGCCAGCCCGCACCAGCAGGGTTTGCGTCATGGCCAGTGTGAGTGGCAGATAGACGCGGAAACTGGTTCCCTCTCCTGGCAGGGAAACAGTTTCTATACGCCCCCCCAGTTCGCTGACCTCGGTCTTGACGACGTCCATACCGACACCGCGCCCGGCGATCTGGGTCACCTCATCGGCAGTCGAGAACCCTGGCTGGAAGATGAAATCGAACAAGGCCGCATCGTCAAGCACCTGGCCCGGTGCCAGCAGCCCCATTTCTTCGGCACGACGGCGAATGCGGCTGGTATGGAGACCGCCGCCATCATCGGCCATGGTCAGAATGATTTCATTGCCTTCCTGAGCCAGCGACAGGGTGATTTCACCAACTTCCGACTTGCCGCCGGCCAGTCGCTCGCTCCGCGATTCGATGCCGTGTTTCACGGCATTACGCAGCATGTGCTCAAGAGGGGCCAGCATCTTGTCAAGCACCGAGCGGTCCAGTTCAACCTGCCCGCCACGGATATCCAGATTGGCCCGCTTGCCGAGTTCTTTCGAAGTCTGCCGGACAATGCGGTAGAGACGTTCAGCCTGGCTGGAGAAAGGCATCATCCGGATGCCCATGAGTTCCTGCTGCAAGCCGCGATTCAAACGCCCCTGGGCGACAATGGCAGCATTGGCATCGTCAAGGTTCTTGAGCAGGGTTTGCTGAACGGTCGCCACGTCATTGACCGATTCCGCCATGAAGCGGGTCAGTTCCTGGAAGCGGGTAAAGCGGTCCAGTTCTAGGGGGTCGAATTCCGCATTGCCGTCGTGGGTCTGGGCGACCCGCGCCTGGATTTGCCCCTCGGCCTGGATTTCAATGTCCCGCAACTGGCGGCGCAGGCGAATGACGTTTTCCGTCAAATCCAGCAACGAAGATTTCAGGCCACGCATTTCCCCTTCAATGCGCGTCCGGGAAATGGACAATTCGCCGGCTTCGTTCACCAGGCGATCAATCAAGTCAGCCCGGACCCGCAGTACCGGACGCTGGATGCCGCCATCGACATCTCCCGGTTCGCTACCGCTGTCCTGCACCGTCAGTTCCTGCCCGCCCCCCCCTTCCGGGGCGCCTTCGCCGGCGGCGAATTCGGTTTCAGCCGGGGTCGGACTTTCTCCGGAAAGGAGATGTTCAATCGCTTGAGCCAGTGTGTCGCACCCGACTTCAAGTTCATCAATCAAGGACAAGGAGGCATTACCGGTCTTGATCGCCGCTTCGACGCGAGTTTCCAGACCGTGGGTCATTTCTCCCAGATTCATGGCTCCCGCCATGCGGGCACCGCCCTTGAAAGTGTGCAACAGCCGGGTCAGGGCACGGGAAGCCGTGGTGTCGGCCGGATTACTGCGCCAAGCCCGCAATTGCTCGTCGAAACCACGCACCAGATCCTGGGCTTCCTCAAGAAAGATGGGGAGCAGTTCATCATCCAGCTCGTCCTGCAGCAAAGGCATTTCGGGCTGGCGAGGGGCGCTTATTCCCTCGGAAGTTTCCTGCGCCAGTTCAGGCAGCGGAGAACTATCTGCCACCGCCTCGTCCGGAGCGCTTGGCGACTCCTCTTCCGGGTGTTCCTCTTGCAGCAGCAGAGGAAGCGGATAGATATCTTCGAGAGCTTCGATCATCGCCGGCTGCGGTTCGGGAGCACGCTGCACCGACAAGGCCGCGAACATGTCTTCCAGAGTGACAATGGCCTGGCGGACCGTTTCCAGCCCCTCCAGGCTATCCGGACGCGTACTTCCGTCGCGCCGGAGCAGGGCATGTTCGAGGGTAATTGCCACCTTGTTGATGGGCATCAGCCCAACCGTCGCAGCTATGCCGCCGAGAGTATGGGCGGCCCGGGTAAACTCGAAAGTTGTCGGCGTTTGCGGATTGGTTTCCAACAGGGAAAACTGCTCGATCAAAGTCGCCAGATGACCACGGGCTTCCTCGCGGAAAATATCGTACAAGGTCGGGCTGCTGGTCACGCCAAGGGGAGGCGCATCGGCCAGGGGCGCCGGGGACGCCTCGAACTCTGCCACGACCGGCTCGCCGACCGTATCGTCAGCCGGAGCTTCCAACGGATCCGGCATCTCGACCGGTTCAGCCGGGCCGGGAAAATTGAGTTCTTCTGCCGCCGACAAATCTTCGAGTATCGCTTCCGAAGCGTCCAGTTCAAGATCTTCCGGCCAGGTTTCCGGCAAGACGGTTTCGATCTCGATCACTTCCGCCGGCGCCGGATTGCTCTCTTCAGGCACTGGCAACTCTATCGTCTGGGTACTGGAAAAGGCAGGCTCGGGAAGCTGGTCGGAAAGTTCGACATCCGTTTCGGGCGAGCTCGCCGCTTCGGCCAATTCCTCTTCCATCACGAGCGGTGCCGGCTGCGGGGCCACGGGCGGAATCACTGACGGCGCTTCCAGGCTGGTACGCAATCTTTCCGCCAAAGCAATCAAGGCGGCGGGATTTGGCGCCGGCACTGCCGAGTCTTCGAAATGCCTTACCCAATGGCTGAAGACGGCATGCTCCTGATGCAACATGTCGAACATTTCCGGGCTTAGCGCCAGCTCCTGGCGCAACCACAGATTGAGGGTTTGCTCCACCGACCAGGCGGTTTCCCCCAGATCGGTCAGTCCGACCATGCGGCCACTCCCCTTGAGGGTATGGGTCGCACGGCGCAGGGTGGTCAACGATTCAATGTCGTGCGGATCTGCTTCCAACTGTCCGAGAGTCTCAGCGAAGGTACCCAGTACTTCGTTGGCTTCTTCGAGGAAGATGGAGAGCAGCTCGGCGTCGATTTCCTCGTGGCTGGATTGGGCCAGTTGCAGCGTTTCGGCACTCGGTGCCGGTGCTTCCAAGGCAGCGGGCTTGATGGAAGCGAGGGCGGCATCAACTTCGAGAGAGGAGACATCCCCCAGTTCCAATGCATTCAAGGCGGCTTTGGCGGTTTCCCCCAATTCACGGTCCGCAACCAGATCAGCATCCTTGGAAAGCGTTTGCAGGTTCTGCTTCAGCTCATCCTTGAGCTGGAGATCTTCCGGTTTGTCCTTGAGAGCTTCGACCAGCGCCTGAGTTTCCTTTTTTTGCTGCTCAAGCTGAACTTCGACAGTCGGTGCGGCAACGGCGGCGTCGTCATCTTCCCCGGCCTCCTCGTCATCCACCGCTTCGCCACGCAATTTGCGCGCAAATTTCTCAAAATCGGCGTTGCCGTGCTGCAAGGAGTCCACAAAGAAACCAATGATGGATAATTCCTGCGCCACCGACTGAAAATCTTCATCCACCGGTGTATAGCCGGCTTCGCTGAAATGCTTGATCTGTTCAGCGCTGCGGCGCAAGGACGCCAGAGCATCCAGATGCCCCAGCATGGTCAACGCGCCGGCAATCTGGCGGAGTGGCCCTTCGAGCTGGGCCAAGTCGTGCTCCTTTCCGGGGTCACGGAAGAAGCCGTCAAGAGCTTGCTCTATTTGTGCGAGGTTGTTCTGGATTTCCCGGGCGACCTGGCTGATCAGGAGCTTTTCCTGGGCACGCCGCGTCATGTCATCGAGCAGCGGTATGGCCGCATCCGGGCCGGCCATGTTGCCGGAAATGCACCCGTAGAGTCGCGCCACCATGGCATCGACCTGCTGAGCGAAATCCGTCCCCAGGCGTTTGAAATTTTCCTGGGCGTTTTGCAGCAGCAGAATTGCCGTGGCCACTTCCATGGCCACCGTATCGTTTTGTCGTGACGGCTGATCGGACAGCCAGTTGGCAATGGCTGCCAAGCCCTGCGCCAAGCGTTTGAGATCGGTATGTCCGATCTCGTTGGCCAGATTGGTGCTGTTACGGGCCAATTCGACAAAACTGTTGAGCATGGCGGAACTGCCGGCACAAAACTTGTTCCATTGCTCTTCTGCTGTACTCAACACTTCCCGCAAGCGACGCAGCGACGCTTCGTGGGGACTCAAGGCTGGCGCCATTCCCGTCGTGTCGGCAACCAACCCGCTCAGGCGGTAAGTAGAACGCACCTCGTTGATGACCCCGCCTCCACCTTCCGGCGCCTGAGCAACATAATAGAGGGCATCCCGCATCAGGCGCTCGGCCACATTGCTTTGGCCTTCAAGCAGACGACGAATTTGCAGGTCGATGCGCGCACACAACTGCCGTGCTTCCAAGGCGGCCGATGGCCCCCGCTCGGCTAGTGACTCCAGAAAGCCCAGAGAAACCCACCAGAAGGAGCGGGCCGCCGGAGAATCCTGCGTCGCTTCCACGTTGCGCAAGGCGGTGCGCATCAGCTCCAGCCCGGCCTGTGCCTCCTCCGGTTTTTTCAGCCAGGCAAGCAGCCCTTTCTGAAAGCGGGCGCGTTCGGTCTTGAGCAGAGACTTCAGGGCATCCGCCGGCGGTTTGGCCGTTGGTGCCGTACGCTTTGGCGGGCGCAGGGAAAGATCGGGAAAGAAAAGATCCGTCGAACGGGGAGGCTCAAGACCACGAACTTTTGCCAGGGCATGATAGACGGGAAGCAATCGCATGGGCTGGTTCGGTTCACCGGCCATCAGGTCATCCAGGTACTGGCGCAGGGCCAAAAGCGTCTGATTGACCACCTCCCCGGCGCTTTCCGAAAATGCGTACTTCCCTTCTTCCACTCCTTGCAGCAAAGCCTCGAAGGCTTCGGTAATCTGCGTTACCCCATCCAGCCCGACAATGGCCAAGGCGCCGTGCACCTGGTGAATATGGGTACGGCAAAACTTGAGCTGGGTCGCGTCCCGATTGACGGCGTACTGACGAAGCGCCTCATCGGCACGCTCCAGCGCCAGGTCAATTTCGCCCTTTACCCAGGTCAGCGGGCCAAGATCAAATTCTGTAGCAGCGTTCATTTAGGAATGATCTGTCTCAAGCCACTTTGAAACCGGCGACCGAACCCTTCAGTTCGGTGGCCAGGCTGGAAAGTTCGTCCACCGCCTCGGCGGTACGTTGGGTACCAGCGGTTGCCTGCTCGGTAACCCGCAAGATTTCCTGCATCATTTTGGCCACATTGGTCGCCGATTCCGCCTGGTGCTGCGTCGAGCTGGAAATGTTTTCGATCAGTCCGCTCAGGTCGCGGGAAACCGAGCCGATCTCGGCCAGAGCCTGACCTGCCGCATCGGACAGTTTGGCCCCTTCAACCACCCCCTGGGTAGACTCTTCCATGGCCGAGACCGCATCCTGCGTATCGGTCTGAATGGTTTTGACAATCGCCGCAATCTGTTTGGTTGCCTCGGCGGAACGTTCCGCCAGACGCTGCACTTCCTCGGCAACCACGGTAAATCCCCGCCCGGCCTCACCGGCAGATGCCGCCTGAATGGCGGCATTGAGCGCCAGCACGTTGGTCTGTTCGGTAATGTCGGAAATCAGCTCCACGATTTCACCGATTTCCTGGGATGATTCACCGAGGCGCTTGATACGTTTGGCGGTTTCCTGAATCTGGCCGCGAATTTCGTTCATGCCCTTGATGGAGTCCTGTACCGCCAGGGTACCCTTTTCCGCAGCGGCCAGGGATTGTCGCGCCACCTTCGCCGACTGGCCGGCGTTACCGGAAACCTCATTCATGGAGCGGGCCATGGTCAGCGCTGACTGGCCGGCCTCCTGAATTTCGTGGGATTGCTTTTCCGCAGCGGAAAGCAGTTCGTTGGAAGTCTGACGGGCAATTTCGGAAGCATGGGTGACCCGGTTGGCAGCATCGTTGATGCGGCCAACCAGAACACGCAGTTCTTCAATGGTGTAGTTGATCGAATCGGCGATGGCGCCGGTAATGTTTTCGCTCACCGTTGCCGTAACGGTCAGATCACCGTCTGCCAGCTCGCCCAACTCGTTCATCAGGCGCAAAATGGCATCCTGGTTTTCCCGGTTGGTCTGGTCCGACATTTGCCGTTGCTGCTCGGCCTCTTCGGCACGGCGGCGGGTGTCGTCCAGATAGATCTTGGCAAGCAGCGCCAGGGTCGCCACAGCCAGAACGGTCAGGGCAATCAGCATGACCACATAGAAGCCCCGTTCTACCAATCCCTCCTGGTAAGCAGTCGACAACGCATCGGTGGCCTTGAGCAGGTCCTCCGACTCGCGGAAGATGCGGGAACCGGACTGTTTGGAAAGGACCAGCGGTTGCATGTTGCCGAGAATGTTGCTGATGGCGGCCTGATATTCCTTGAAGGCCACATCCAGCTCCGCGAGCTTTTCCCGGGTTTCCCCGTCAGCCGGGCGACTCAGGTGCATGGTTTCGCTCCCTTTGGACAACCCCGCCAGAATGTCGCGGAAGGCATTGGTGTCCTTGCCGAGCAGGAAAGCCACTTCGGGATTGATCACGTCACCGACCAGCATGGCCGATGCATTTTTGGCGATCCGCTGGGTAAGCATGACCAGCTGGCTGGAGGCCGAAATTTCCCGTGCTCCGCTGCCCGATTGCAGCTTGAGGGCTGCCACCTGTTCGGTCAGGTCGAGCAAAACCGGATTATTGGCATCAATGGTCGTTACGTCCTTGGCCAGTGCAATCAGGTTGGCTTCCTGATTGAGCACCGTGGTCGCATCTTTTTCCACCGTCCCCCACGCCTTGTTCAAGGTCTCGAGTTGGGAGCGCACGGCATCCGGGGAAGGAGGGACGCTGGTGCCGGCGACTTCGCCACCGATGGCCAGCCGTTCAAGAATCTGGGAAAAGGTCTGACGGGACTCCTTCAACTGGGCAAAGGCGGTTGGGTTACCCTGAATGGCCAGGGACGAAGCCTTGGCAATCCGCTGTGAAAGCATGCGCATTTCGCCTGACCCGGCGACATAAGCGGTGCCGTACAAGGACTCCCGGTTATCGTGGTAGACCAGAATGGCGATGGCCAGCAGCAAGGCCACAAAAATACCGCCGAGAATTTTCATCTGCTGGATAACCGGCTGCCCGGCCAGGAAGCCCGGCAAAGCCAGCTTGCCCCCACCGCTCCCCGAGGCTGGCGCAGACGGCACCATGTTTTCCGAAATGGTCAAATCCTGGGCCGCCTGGTCCTTCTTGCCCAGCCCGATATTCGGTAGCTTAAAACTAAACGCCATGCGTTTTCTCCGGAATGAATGCAGTGGGGACTGACAACTGGATTACGCCCCGATGTTCATGAAACTTTCGTCCGCCAACAGTTCGCGAACCGTCAATTTGCGCCAGACCTGACCGGCCTGATCCCTGAATTGCTGGCACCCCCAGCGCGGCGCACCGGCCATGGGGGGCTCGGGGGAGAAATCTTCCGCCTTTTTCAAGCCAA
The DNA here is from genome assembly GCA_964536245.1 of uncultured Rhodocyclaceae bacterium. Taxonomy (GTDB): domain Bacteria; phylum Pseudomonadota; class Gammaproteobacteria; order Burkholderiales; family Rhodocyclaceae; genus CAZHVZ01. Next base: position 25,826 of record CAZHVZ010000017.1, on the reverse strand, counting down.
GCATCTTGGAGACCAGCAGCGACGCATTGGAGCCATGCTTGACCCCTACCAGCAAAAGACGCGCATTGCCGGTCAAGGGGGTTGCCTCCCCCCCTCGGAAAACCGAGAAGTCGGTTACCGCGTAAAGATTACCGCGAATATTGGCAATCCCTGCAAAAGCCGGCTTGACCAATGGCACGGCTGTGAGCTTTGGCAACTGGATAATTTCGCCGGAATCGGAAAGGTCGAGCAGCCAGTTTTCTTCTCCGGAGCGTATGCCGAGCAGGGAAGCAGCGCCCTGTCCACGCGCCGCACCGGCCAGGCGCTCGGCCAAATACTGCTGAAACTCTCGCAGGCTGGTTTTTCTTGCCATGTTGATCAGGCGCCCCGGTCAGGCATCAGGACATGGCCGCAATTTTTTGCAGCAACTCTTCGCCATTGACCGGCTTTACCATGTAATCCACGGCGCCCTGGCGCAGCCCCCAAATCTTGTCGGTTTCCTGCGATTTGGAGGTGCACACGATGACCGGGATATCCTTGGTTTCCTCATCCCGGGTCAGGGTACGGGTCGCCTGGAAACCATTCAGACCGGGCATCACCACATCCATGAGGACGAGGTCGGGTTTTTCGGTTTTGGCCTTGCTGATCCCCTCTTCACCGTTCTCGGCGGTAACAATCTGATACCCGGCCTTGGTCAACAGGTCGACAACATAGAAACGTTCGGTCGGCGAATCGTCGACCACCAGGATTTTCTTAACGGGCATGCTTGCTCCCTGAACGACAGTAATTAGGCTGCCTGCGCAGCAAATGTTGCAACAGTCTGCAGCAGACTGTCCTTGGTAAATGGTTTGGTAAGGTACTGATCGGAACCGACCATGCGGCCACGCGCCCGGTCAAACAAACCATCCTTGGAGGACAGCATGATTACCGGGGTGCCCTTGAAACGGGCATTTTTCTTGATCAGCGCACAGGTCTGGTAACCGTCCAGACGGGGCATCATGATGTCACAGAAAATGACATTCGGCTGATGGTCGGCAATTTTCGCCAAGGCATCGAAGCCATCCTCGGCCAGCACCACGCAGCATCCGGCTTGCACGAGAAATATCTCAGCGCTCCGCCGAATGGTGTTGCTATCGTCAATTACCATGACCTTGATGCCGTGCAGGTCTGCTGCATCCGCCAATCAGGTACCTCCTCTACGCCTCTTGTCTTTGTTTAGCCGCTTATTTTTTCTAATTGTACTTTGGTACGATTGCCTACTATAACCGAAACTTTAAAAAGCGACCATTTCGAAATCAGATTTAGCCGCTCCGCAGTCCGGACAAGCCCAGTCTTCGGGAATGTCGTGCCAGCGTGTTCCGGGAGAAATCCCCTCCTCGGGCCAGCCGGTCGTCTCATCGTAGATCAGGCCACAAACCAGGCATTTCCACGTTTTGAAGTCTTCGATGACAGTCATGGCCGCAGGCTTTCAGATAGAATCCGTCCCATCTTACCCAATGCTTCACTGTCCGCCAACCGTGCGGATACCTATGATTCCTGTTCCTCCTCTTGTGCTTGTATTTGCCGCCAGCGACCCCTCGTCGGGAGCCGGAATTCAGGCCGACCTGCTGACCATCGCCAGCCTGGGCTGTCACCCGCTGACGGCATTGACTGCTCTCACCGTGCAGGACACGGTAGGCGTCGAGAGCGTTCACCCCGTTGACACTGAAATTCTCGAACGACAGGCCCGCGCCATTCTGGAAGACATGCCGGTTGCCGCTTTCAAACTTGGCGTTCTGGGGAGCGTGGCCAATGTTGTAGCGGTGGCCGAAATCGTATCCGACTATCCCGACATCCCTCTCGTTTTCGACCCCGTTCTGGCCAGTGGACGGGGCGATGAATTTTCCGGGGACGAGATGATCTGCGCCATGCGAGAACTGCTGCTGCCGCAAACCACCCTGCTCACCCCCAATGCTCCGGAAGCCCGCCGCCTGGCTGAGCAGGATGAGGAAGAAGGTGAGCCTGTCGCTGCCGAATGCGCCCGCCGGCTGATCGACCTCGGCGCCCAGTACGTGCTCATCACCGGCACCCACGAAAACACGCCGCAAGTGGTGAACACGCTCTACGGCCCGGCCGGCGTCCTGCGCGCCGACCGCTGGGAGCGCCTGCCGGGCAGCTACCACGGCTCCGGCTGCACTCTGGCTGCTGCTGCCGCCGCCTGCCTGGCCGGCGGCGCCGGCATTGAGGAAGCGGTACGCGAAGCGCAGGAATACACTTGGCAGTCCCTCGCCCAAGCATATCGTCCGGGCATGGGACAGTTTATCCCGGACCGCCTTTTCTGGGCCCGCAGCAATGATGAGGGTAATGCCGGTGAGAGCCCCTGATTGGCGAGGCCTCTACGCCATCACTCCGGACCGGGAGGACACTGCGCAGCTTCTAACCAGCGTTTCTGCCGTCCTGTCCGGCGGGTGCCGCTGGCTGCAATATCGCGACAAGACCTCTTCACTCGCCGAGAGAAGGCAGCGCGCCGAAATACTTGCGGCTCTGTGCCGGCAACAGGGTGCCAGGCTCATCATCAATGATGACCTGGACCTGGCCCTTGCCGTGGATGCAGACGGTGTCCATCTTGGCGCCAATGACGGCGACCTGGCCTGCGCCCGCGCCGCTCTCGGGCGGGGCAAAATTCTCGGCGCATCCTGCTACGCCGATTTTTCTGCCGCCCGGAAGGCTGCTGCGGCCGGTGCGGATTACGTCGCCTTTGGAGCCGTGTACCCCTCTCCCACCAAGCCGGCGGCCTCCGCCGCACCCTTCCATTTATTCACTCGTTGCCGCGATGAACTGAATCTCCCGGTCTGCGCCATCGGGGGCATCACCATCGATAATGCCGGGCCACTATTGGCGGCTGGCGCCGACCTCGTCGCGGTTATCAGTGACCTCTTTTCAGCACCGGACATCACCGCGCGCGCCGCTGCATATCAAGAACTTTTTCAGCCATCGACCATCATTCAGGAATCCACGCCATGACTTCCCGCAACCAGAGCCTCTTTGAACGCGCCCAGCGCCACATCCCGGGCGGCGTCAATTCCCCGGTCCGTGCCTTCCGCTCGGTCGGCGGCACCCCCTGTTTTTTCCAGAAAGGCGCCGGTTCCCGCGTTCAGGACGCCGACGGCAGGTGGTACACCGACTACGTCGGCTCCTGGGGACCGATGATCCTCGGCCACGCCCACCCGGAAGTCATCCGGGCGGTGCAGGAGGCTGCCACAAACGGGCTTTCCTTCGGGGCACCGACCGAAATGGAAGTGGAGATGGCCGATCTTCTCTGCTCCCTGGTTCCTTCCATGGACATGGTGCGGCTGGTTTCCTCCGGCACCGAAGCAACCATGAGTGCCATTCGTCTGGCTCGGGGCTATACGGGCCGTGACCTGCTGATCAAGTTTGAAGGGTGCTACCACGGCCACTCCG
>CAZHVZ010000017.1:14943-22396 GCA_964536245.1 uncultured Rhodocyclaceae bacterium | reverse complement strand
CTTTCGGCAACCCCTCCTCCGGCGGCGTTCCCGCCGATCTCGCCCAGCACACGCTGGTTCTCGCTTACAACGATGCGCAACAACTGGCCGATGCCTTTGCCCGGCACGGCAGCAAGATTGCCGCCGTGATCGTTGAGCCGGTGGTCGGCAACATGAATCTGATCGCCCCGACGCCTGAATTCCTCGAAGCCATGCGCACGCTTACTGCCCAGCACGGTGCTGTGCTGATTTTTGACGAAGTGATGACCGGCTTCCGGGTTGGCCTGAAGAGTGCCCAGGGCCTTTTTGGCATCACTCCGGATCTATCCACTTTCGGCAAGGTGATCGGCGGCGGAATGCCGGTGGGCGCTTTTGGCGGCAAGCGGGAAATCATGGAAAAAATCGCCCCCCTCGGCCCGGTCTTTCTGGCTGGCACCCTCTCCGGCAACCCGGTGGCAGTGGCGGCCGGCGTGGCACCCCTGAAACTGGTGCAGGCGCCGGGCTTCTACGAAACCCTGGCGGAAAAAACCAGGTCCCTGTGCGATGGCCTGACCGAGGCCGCCAAAAAACACGGAATCGCGTTCTCTGCCCAACATATCGGCGGCATGTTCGGCCTCTACTTTGCCGAAACCTGCCCTGCCACCTACGATGCCGTTCTGGCCTGCGACAAGGACGCTTTCAACCGGTTCTTCCATGCCATGCTGGAGGCGGGACACTATTTCGCTCCCTCCGCCTTTGAGGCAGGCTTTGTCTCGGCAGCCCATGACGCCGAGGACATTGCCGGAACCATCCGCGCAGCCGAAACCTGGTTCTCCAACCAAAAGTGAGCGGGTCCGGCCTCTCCTGGCTGGTTCTTGTCCTGGCCGGCCTGTGCGAAGTCGGTTGGGCGGTCGGACTCAAATACACGGAAAACTTCACCCGCCTCTGGCCCAGCCTCGGCACACTGGCGGCCATGGCCGCCAGTGTCATCCTGCTGGCCTGGTCGCTCAAAACCCTTCCCCTGGGTACTGCCTATGCCGTGTGGACGGGAATTGGCGCCGTCGGCACCGCCCTGCTCGGAATCCATCTCTTCGATGAATCGCGGGAAGTGCTGCGCCTGGTGTGCATCGGACTCATTGTCGCCGGTATCGTCGGCCTCAAGGTGGTGACGCCGGACGGCCCATAAGTCCGCGTGCTTCCTGTAGTTTGCGCTGTAATTCCCTTTGTTCTCCGTGGCGCAATGCCAGGTAGGTCAACCAGCCGACCACTGCCATGCCAACCGTAAAGGCACCGTAGGCGATCGGCCATGGCGTCCCTTGGGTCATCATGGAAAACTCGGACATGCCGCCGATGCCGGCCAGGATATTGATCGGCATGAAGACGATGGACAGCTTGGTCAGTTTGGACACGCGCTGATTCTGGTTGATGTTGATGAAACCCACCACCGCATCCATCAGAAAATTGATCTTGCCGAAGAGGAAAGAGGTGTGACCATCCAGGGACTCGATATCGCGCATGATCTGGCGTGCATCCTCGTGCTGCGCATCGGATAACAGCTTGCCGCGCATCAGGAAGGATACCGCCCGCCGGGTATCCAGAACATTGCGCCGGATGCGCCCATTCACGTCTTCCTGCTTGGCAATGTCGGCCAGGATGATGCCGGCCTCTTCGTCAGTCAAATGGGTGGACAGCACGTGTTTGGTGACATTCTCGAGCGCGGCATAGACGTCTTCCAGGGCATCTGCCGAGTACTCGGCGTCGGCCGCATAAAGATCGAGCAACAAGTCCTTGGCATCGCTGACATAGCCGGGCCGGGTCCGCGCCCGATGGCGTTGCAAGCGAAAAACCGGCAACTCCTCTGAACGCACGGAGAACAGGATGTCATCGTGCAGAATGAACGCCACGGCCACGTTACGGGAAACATCCGCCATATCGAGCAGAAAGTCCGAATGCAGATGGAGCTCGTCATTGTCCTCGATATAGAAGCGGGCGCTGGCCTCGAGATCTGTCAGGGTCTTGGGGTCAGGCAGTTCGACCCCGAACTGCTTGCCGACCCACTCCCGTACGCGGGGGGTCGGCGCGATCAAATCGACCCAGATCGGGGTGATATTGGCGAAATCCGATGGCCGCTCGACGGTAATCTGCTTCAACCGACCTTCATGCAGCTCAAAGGCATTGAGCATGATGCGCTTGCTCGGCGAATGCCCATCGTCCACCAGGGCTTCGCGGATATCGTCGGAAAGGAGTTCGAGAATATCGTCCTGATGCTCTTCCTCCACCTCCTTCCAGGCCACCAGGCGGTCTTCTTCCGACAGGGCGGAAAGAATGAGCGCCACGGAAACAAGCGGCAGGCGAGAAAAAAGCGTACGAAGTTCGGAAATATGCTGATTGTGCACCATCCCCTCGACCACGTCGCGCCGAGGCATGTCCTGCCGCCGCACCATTTCTTCGACAACGCGATGCTTGGCCAACAGGTTTTGCACTTCAGCCAACTGATCTTTCAACTCATCGACTTCGGTAGCGACGTTTTCTTCCATGGCAAGCCTATGGTGCAGTGCAAAATAAATCCGATTTTAGCACCAACAGCTTGACCGCAAGATGACTGGCTCCCTAAATACAGAAACGCTCCCACTGCCGCCGAATGGGCGCATTTTCAAGCATCATCCCGCTGCCGGAAGAACTGAAACGCAAGCTTGCGCCCAGCACTCTGCTCCGCGCAAACAAGTTCAGCGGCCGTCATTTAGGCCTGATTTTATGGTATTTTAGGGGCTAAAAAAGGATTCATGCATGCCCCTCCCTCGCCCCTCGCCCCCTGTTCTCGCCGCTTTCTGGCTCGTCGCCTCGCTCTCCGGCAGCGCCCTTGCCGAGGATGTGAAATTCAACATCTCCTCCTATGAATTTGGCGGCAACCGTCTGATTCCCGCCGGCGAGCTGGTTCGTGCGGTTTCTCCCTACATCGGGGAAAACAAGGTCTTCGGCGACATCCAGAAAGCGCTGGAAGCCATTGAAACCCTCTACAAGGAAAAAGGTTACAGCGGCATCCAGGTTTCCCTTCCGGAACAGGAACTGGGCGGCGGAACAGTCCGCATGGAGATTATCGAAGCAACCATCGGCAAAGTCCTGGTTGTCGGCAATCAGCACTTTGACGAAAAGAACGTCCTCAGCACCTTGCCCTCCTTGCGCCTGGGCCAGACACCCAATGCCCGCCGGCTTTCTGAAAACGTGCAACTGGCCAATGAAAACCCTGCCAAACAGGTGGATGTGGTACTCGGCATCGGTGAAAAAGATAGCGAACTGGAAGCCCGGATCGAAGTCAAGGATCATTCGCCGCTATCCCTGTTGGTGTCCGCCGACAATACCGGCAATGTCCAGACGGGCAAAGACCGCTTCGGAATTGCCCTGCAACACGCCAACCTGTTCAACGGCGACCATGTTGTAACGGCTTCCTACAACACCTCTCTGGAACGCCCGGAACGGACAAAAATCTACAGTCTGAGCTACCGCCTGCCGCTCTACCAATGGGGCGACAGTGTGGATTTCATCGTCGGCTACTCCGATGTCAGTGCCGGCACCGCCGCCACGGTAGCCGGTCCGCTCCAGTTCTCGGGTAGCGGCCGGGTCTACGGGCTGCGCTACAACAACATTCTTCCCCGGCTGGGCACCTACAGCCATCGCCTGGTTTTTGGCCTGGACCAGCGGGAATACGACAACGCCTGCACCATTGCCGGCGCAAGCCTGTGCGGTGCCGGTGGAGCCGATGTCACCTTGCGTCCGCTGAGCATCACCTATAATGGACAATGGAGCACCCCCGGCAACACCACCCAATTCAGCACAACCGTGGGCGCCAACGCACCCGGCGGCCCGCACGGCAAACAAGCTGATTTCAGCGCTTCCCGGTTGGACGCCACAATGAACTATTCGCTTGTTCGCGGAACTTTCAGCACCGCCCAGTCCCTCCCCGGCGACTGGCAATTGCGCGCCTCGCTCAGCGCGCAGTACTCAAAGGATGCGCTCGTATCCGGAGAACAGTTCGGCCTGGTGGGCAGTAACGCCGTACGCGGTTTCCATGAACGCGTCGTGGCGGTGGACAAGGGCTACTTCGGCTCCCTCGAAGCCTACACTCCGGAACTCGGCGGCGGAACCCTTCCCGGCAATCTCCGGCTTCTCGCTTTTTATGACTTTGGCAGCGGTTCCTTCAACAAGACCCCGCCCGGAGTGTTCGCCAAGGAAACCGTTTCCAGCGCCGGTCTCGGCATGCGCTACGCCCTCGACCGGCAAGCCGCCCTGCGCTTCGACACCGCCCGCGTCATGAACGGCGGTCCCGATGGTACTGCCCAGGCCGGAAGCTGGCGCGGCCACATCAATTTGTCTCTGGGTTTCTGACCCGCTGCCTTGTGCAGGAGTTTGCCATGAAAACATTTTCCTCTCGCTTCTCGCCCAAGATTCTTGCGCTTGCCGTCGCCAGCTGCTTCTGCGTCAGCACCGGCCAGGCAAATCCCGTCGGGCCGCAGGTAGTGGCCGGGACGGCAGGCTTTGCCACTCAAGGCAATACGCTGAACGTTACCAACTCCTCGAAGGCAGTCATCAACTGGCAGGGGTTTTCCATTGGTAGCAATGAAATCACCCGCTTCACTCAGCCTTCGGCGAGCAGTTCCGTACTCAACCGGGTGGTCGGCAGTGATCCCTCCGCCATTTTGGGGAGCCTGCAATCCAATGGCCGGGTTTTTCTGATCAATCCTGCCGGCATTCTGGTTGGAAGCGGAGCCCGGGTCGACACGGCCGGCTTTGTCGCGTCGACGCTCAACCTCGCCAACGCCGACTTCCTGGCCGGCAAGTTCAGTTTCACCGCCAAGCCCGGTGCCGGAAAGGTGCAAAACTACGGCACCATCACCACACCGGAGGGTGGTTCGGTCTATCTCGTCGGCAACGGGGTGGAAAACCATGGCCATATCGAGACACCTCGCGGCGAGATCATCCTTGCGGCCGGCAAGAGCGTACAGCTGATTGACACGGCCACGCCGGGCGTCCGCGTTGAAATCAATGCGGACAACCAGCAAGCCGTTAACCTGGGGCAATTGGTGGCCGAATCAGGCCGCGTCGGCATTACCGGCGCCCTGGTACGGCAAGCCGGCAAGGTTTCGGCAAGTAGCGCCGTCTCGGAAGGTGGCCGTATTTTCCTCAAGGCCGGCGGTGACAATCAGGTCGAAAAAAACAGCTTGACCGAAGCCAGCGGTTCCACCGGTGGCCATATTGAAGTCCTTGGTCAGCGGGTGACGATTACCGACCAGGCCAGCGTTGATGCTTCCGGAGTGCAAGGGGGGGGCAGCATTCTGGTCGGGGGGGATTATCAGGGCAGAAATCCTGCCGTACCGAATGCCAGCGCGACTTCACTCGGCGCCGGAGCAACGCTGAGGGCCGACGCGATTGAAAAAGGCGATGGTGGAAAAATTATTGTGTGGGGCAATGACACAGGCCAGGTCGCAGGCCGGATTTCGGCCATGGGCGGACGACACTCCGGCCAGGGCGGTTTTGTCGAAACCTCCGCTGGCAGGATCAAGATTGCCGATTCCACTCGCGTCAACACCAGCGCTCCGCAAGGACAGGCCGGCACTTGGCTGATTGACCCGAATGATTACACCATCGCCGCCACCGGGGGCGACGTGACCGGTACCCTGCTCGGCAGCAACCTGAACAGTGGCAATGTCACCATACTTTCCAGCAATGGCGGCACCTCCGGTACCGGCAGTATTTACGTGAATGATCCGGTCTCCTGGACGGCGGCCAACACCCTCTCTCTGTCAGCCCAAGCCGGCAGCATTTACCTGAACGCGCCGATTACCGGAGTCACCAGCGGGGCGCAGGTGATCCTGGATGCGGTGGGCGGCATCAGCCAGTCTGCCGGAGCCATTCTTGCAACGGACAAACTGAAAATCACTTCCGGCGGCACCGTCGCCATGAGCATGGTCAACATGGTCAATAGCCTGGCCGCCGACATGAGCTCAGGTAGCGCTGCCAATTTCACCTTTACCAATGGCAAGCCCCTCACCATCGACACGGTGGACGGCACTGTCGGCATCAGTTTTGGAAGCAATAGCGGATTCGCCAAGATAAAGACCACGGCAGGCAGTCTGACGGTCAGCCAGCCGATCAACACCGGCCCCATGGGGGGCGGCAACATTGAATTGGAAGCGGCTGGAGCGATGACGCTCAACGCCGCAGTCAGCTCGACTTTCAACGCCACTCCGACCGGAACGGTGAAATTGACGGCGGGCCCCGGCGGCATTACCGAATCGGCGGTCATTACGGCCAGCGGCCTGTCAGTGACCTCTCTGGGAGCGGTCGATCTGTCTACTTCGGCCCATTCCGTTCAATCCCTGGCTGCCAATGTGGGCGGCGGCATTTACAAGAACAAGAATTTTTCTTTCAAGGCGGCCGGCCCCCTGACCATCGATACGGTCAATAGCCTTCCCGGCATCGTTATTTATGACGGAGAAAGTTACACCTACGATCCCGGCAATCAAAAAGGCATTGTCAAACTGGAGGCGGCGGGAGATATCGGGCAAACAGCCACCGGTCTGATCGGCGGGCGCGCCCTCTACGTCAAATCGACCGCCGGCAATGTGGCGCTTACCCAGGCCAATACCACCGGCGTCATTGCCGGTGAGGTTCCGGCAGCCAAGACCTTCGCCTACAACTCGGCCAACAGTATCTGGCTGACCGACATCGGCGGCAGCGCCGGCCTGACAGCGCCGGCCGGCATCACGCTCTCCGCAGGAGGAGGCATTGCCGAAGACAGCAGCTACTCGGGCGCAACGCTTGTATCCTCGGGCACCACAACCCTCGGGGCCACTTCCGGTGATATTTCCCTGGCGAACGACAATGCCATCACCACTCTGAGCAGCGCCCAGGCAACTGCCGGCGCCGTCCTGCTCAAAAACACCCAGCCCTTGTCAATCACTGGCTCGGTGACCGCCAGCAGCGGCAAGAAGGTATTCATTGAAAACGGCATGAATTCCGTAACGCTGGGAGCCGCTGGCACCATTGATGGCCCGGCAGGAGTCAGCCTGCGAGCCTCCAGCTTTGATGATACCGCCGTTAGCGGCACCGCCATCGCCGCCAGTGCGGGTACCGTCCGGATAGCAGCAGACACCTTCGACCACGGCCTGCAAGCGGTCATTGACTCCCAGGGTTTTGCGATCGCCCCGCAAAGCACCGGCAAGGACATTGAAATCAACACTGGTGGCTGCACAAACGGCACCCTGTGCCTCGAATCCGACCGCCTGGGAGTACTCCGTATTACTGCCCCGCAAATGCAGATTGGCAATAATGCAAGCGTTACCATGCTGGGGTTTACGGGGATCAACATCCCTGCGGCGAATGCGATTGCCATCAAGCAACCGATTGATCGCGGCGCCAACAGCCTTTATCTGGCCAGCGATAGCCATATCACCCAAACGAGCTTCGGTGTTCTGACTGCCAGCGTGCTTGGTGCTGT
>CAZHVZ010000017.1:3506-14933 GCA_964536245.1 uncultured Rhodocyclaceae bacterium | reverse complement strand
GGCTATGTTGCGCTGAATGGGGCCAGCAACTCCGTCAGCACGGTCATTGGTAAAGCGCCCACGAGCTCGTTTTATCTTCTGGCAAGCACCGGCTTGACCGTTGGCTCCGACACACCCGTTGATGGCTCCCTGGTCAGCGGCATTACCGCCAGTTCAGGGGTCAACCTGAAATCGACGGGCGCCGGCATTACCGTTAACCAGCCGATTACCAACAATACCGGCGATATCGCTCTCGATGCCTACGGCGCCCTGGACGGCACGGGACGGGTCACCGGCAGCAGCATCAAGCTGAATGCTTCCATGGGGGGCATCGGTTCCTCCGGCACCCCGTTCAAAACAGCCGCCTCCAGCCTGGGCTCAGGGTCAAGCTTGACGGCCACCGCGAGCGGCGGCATCTATATCCTCAACAACTCCCTCGGCAACTCCAGTACGCTGAACATCACTCAATTCGCCTGCCCGGATGGTTGTAGTGGCGGGGTGCGTTCGACGGGAGGCGCTGTTTATATCGAAAATTACGGCGCTCTGGTTACTCCTGACCTGCCATCCAGTTCTGCGTTTCTCCCCACAAACAACCTTCAAACCTCCAATGCCGCCATCCAGGCCAGCGGCAGCATCACCTTGAAAACCCATAGCCCGATGACTGTGGGAACCTCGGGGGTCAATAGCTCGGGGGGGAGCATTTCCATGGCCGCCGACAGCCCTGGAAACCTGACCGTTAGCGGTCCCGTTTCGGCCTCGACAACCGTTGATCTTTCTGCCGCCGGAGGAAATATCACCTTTTCCGGATCGGGTACTGCCACCTCGTCCACCAGCGCAGCAATCACGGTCAGCGCCCCCAGCGGAACAGTGAGCGGCGCGCCGGCTGGAGCATCGGTCAGCCAAAGCGGCGGTGGCGGAGGAGGGGGCGGCGGGTCCACCCCGACCCCTACTCCGACGCCCACACCAACACCGACACCAACGCCCACTCCGACACCGACACCCACTCCGACGCCCACGCCTGAACCGACGCCCATCCCGACGCCAACCCCCACACCGGCGCCGACCCCCGCTCCAGATCCGGTTCTGACACCCGCTCCGACGCCGTCGCCAACCGGAACCCTATCCCCCACGCAGGTCGGCACAGTCCCCTTGGAAATCGCACCGCCTGTTGTGGAGACTCAAACGCCGATTACCGTGGCCTCGCACACCACGGAAAAACTGACGGACCCGAATGCAATGACGGCATCGCCGCCGCCTCTTGTTCTCCTGTCGCCATCGCCTTCGACGACGGGTCTGGCTCCCATTGCCAGCCAGACCTTTGTGGGCGGGACCGTGGGTGGAGAAAACAAAAACTCCTTTGGCGGCTCCGAACTCATCAATTCAACCCTGTCACAGCCGGCATCGCCAAATGGCGGCACCAGCTTTGGCAACGGCAGCAACAGTGGAGTGACCTTCCAGGAGAAGTCCAAGCCCACCTCCGGCTCGGGCGGCTCAACAAACAATTCGAACGAGCAGGGCGATCAAAAGGATAGCGCCAAAAATGACAATGCACCTCCCCGCAAACTTCCCCAGTGCACCGCTGCTTAAACTCAGCCTCTGCCTGATCGCCGCTGCCCTGGGCGGAGCCGCCTGGGGGCAGACGGCGGCGGTGGCAACCGTCACCCATGTTTCCGGCACCCTGACCACCAAGCGTGCGGACGAGGCCGGCAAGCTGCTTGGTGTCAAATCGGAAGTCCGTCAGGGAGATGTCCTGGCCACCGAAGCCGACACCTACGCCCGCCTGAAATTTACGGACGGAAGCGAAGTTGTTCTGCGCCCGCAGACCCAGGTCAAGGTGGACAAATTCTCCTTCGAGGAAGCCACACCGGCCAAGGACGGCATGGTGCTCAGCCTGCTCAAGGGCGGGATGCGTGCGGTCACCGGCCTGCTCGGTCGCCGCTCGAAAGAACAGGTGCAGTACAATACCCCGACGGCGACCATTGGCATTCGTGGCACCAACACCGGGATACTGCATTGCAACAATGACTGCGGCAACATCCCCACCACCTCCGGACTGCCACCGCAAAACGGAACCCACGTAGACGTCGCCAGCGGGGCGGTCATTGTGAGCAATAGCGGCGGTTCGCAAATCGTCAACGCGGGGCAGTTCGGTTTTATTCCTAACCTGACAACACCGCCAGTCATCGTTCCCCCCGGCCAAGGGATACAGGTCACCATGCCGCCTGCCATCAGCACCAACACCACTGGCGGGCGCAGTCTGGGTGGGCCGGCACGGGATACCGCCTGCACGCCGTAGGCAGGGCGCTCCGGCTCAGGGGATTTCGGCAGAACCCATGCGGCCCAGAATAATGGCCGTTTTCTTGGCTAGTCCGGGAGTATTGCGTTTGCGATCGTAGTAGCGGGGATTGGGCACCATGCCGGCCAGGCGAGCCGCCTGCTCGGCACTCAATTGCTCGGCGCCGATGCTGTAGTAATGGCGGGCAGCCGCCTCGGCGCCGAACACCCCGTTTCCCCACTCGATCACGTTGAGGTACACCTCGAGAATCCGCTGCTTGCTCCACAAGTGTTCTAGCATCAGCGTAATGACGGCCTCCTCGGCCTTGCGCAGATAGGACTTGCTCGGCGTCAGAAAGAGATTCTTGGCCAGCTGCTGGGAGATAGTTGAACCGCCGGCTACCAGGCGCCCCTTCTTCTGGTTCTTCTCCATCGCTTTCTGGATGCCGTCCCAGTCGAACCCTTCGTGATCAACAAATTTGGCGTCTTCCGAAGCAATGATGGCACGTTTGAGATGAGGCGAAATCCGGGCGTAGGGCAACCACTGTTTCTGCAACAGGGCCTGGGGAGTTTTCTCCCGCAGCTCTGCCAGCCTGATCTCCATGAAGCGTGTCGTTCCCGGATTGACCTGTCCCCAGTACACCACCCAACCGAGCAACCACAGCTGGTAGGCCAGGAGCAGTCCGATGATGGCCAACAGGCTCCATTTGAGCCAGCGGCCAAGTGTCCTCATGCCCCGGCAGACTGGCCGAGTTCACGGCGCAGGGCGGCGAGTACCGGAGCACTTTCAGGCCGCAGCCCGCGCCAGAGGAAAAAGGCTTCGGCAGCCTGCTCCACCAGCATACCGAGCCCATCGGCGACTTGTTCAACCCCCTGCTGCCGGGCCAGTGCCAGAAAAGGGGTCTCGGCCTTGCCGTACATCATGTCGTAAGCCAGGCCACGGGGCGCAAACACCCCTGCCGGCAAGGGCAGCGAGGCCCCGTTCAGGCTGGCCGATGTGGCGTTAATCACCAGATCAAAGCGTTGCCCGGCCAATTCGGCAAATCCGCTCGCCGTAACCGGAGCCAGATCGCTGAACCCTCCGGCCAGCGCCTGCGCCTTGTCGGCGCTGCGGTTGGCAATGTGCAGGGCGGTCGGCGAGCAGGCCAGCAGGGGCGCAATGACGCCCCGCGAGGCCCCCCCGGCACCGAGGAGAAGGATGCGCTTGCCGGCGACATCGAAGTTCAGGTTGCCGATAATGTCCTGCACCAATCCGGCCCCGTCGGTGTTGTCCCCAAGCCAGCCGCCATCGCCGAAGAGCAGCGTATTGACCGCTCCGGCCCGTTGCGCCCGGGGGGTCAGCCGGGATGACAAGCGAAAGGCCTCTTCCTTGAACGGCACCGTCACATTGGCGCCTCGCCCCCCGCTGGCAGCAAAGCGCTCAACCGCAGCAGCAAAGCCGTCAACCGGCGCCAGCAAGGCTTCGTAAGTCAGATTCTGGCCGGTCTGCGCAGCAAACTGGCCATGAATGGCCGGTGACCGGGAGTGGCCGACGGGATTGCCGAAAACGGCGTAGCGATCAGTCATGCTATTTGGTGGACAGCTGGTCGCCCTGAGTGAAATGCCAGGTACGGGTGATTTCAAGAATGTCGGTATCCCGCCGGATATCCGGCGGAAATGCGGCGTAGGGGGAAGCCATTTGTACGATACGCCGGGCTGCGTCATCAAGCAGCTTGTGGCCGGAACTGCGGTTGATGTCGATACGCTGGACGTGTCCGTCGGCGCCAATGGCGATGGTCAGGAGCAGGGAACCGTAGAGTTTGCCCCGCGCCGCCTCGGGATAGTTGAGTGTGCCGATGCGCTCGACTTTCTGCCGCCAGTCTTCAATGTATTGGGCAAATCGGTACTCTTCGGCACGGGCGCCGACAAATTTCTTGCGTGGCCGCTTGCTGTACTCATCCACCGACTTGCTGATTTCGCCTTCCAGCCTCGCCATGGCCCGGGCGGATTCGGCGAGGTCGAGACCGCTTAGATTCGGTGAGGGCGTGGGCGACTCCTGACCGTTCTGGGCGATGGCGGTACTGCGCACACTTTTGGCCTGGCTCAGAACTTTCTGCTGCTGCGCTTCCAGTTCGCGCACCCGGCGTTGCATCTGCTCGATCTCGGTGCCGGCAGTCTGTTGCGGGGTGGGCGGCAAAGGGGTTTTGGCGCGGCGGTTTTCGTCGGTATTCCCGCCCCCGTCCAGATTGGCTTGCGCCAGGGCTTGCGCATCTGCCGGTTTGCGGGACGACTTGGCATTGACCAGAATGATATCCAGAGCCTTGTCATGCATGGCCCGGGAAGCGCCGGGGAACTGGAAATGCAGGGTCAGCAAGAGAGTATGCACCGCCAAGGAAATGCCGATCGCCAGCCAGAGTCCCTTGTTGTCAGGAGGCGGCATCACTCTTGGCAGGACCGCAGCACTCACTGCATACCCTCTTCTGCGGGTTGCCCCACCACCGTTTCCAGAACATGCAGGAAACGGGCATTCAGCTCCGGAGCCAGCAGGTCGATTTCTTCAATCGCCAGCCGCACCCGTTGCCCGGCCCCCATCTCGGCCGGAATGGAAGGAACCCGCAAGAGCAAAGGCAGGTGGTCGACTTTGACCATCTGTTCACGACGAAGGGTGGCGTCCACTTCGCTCACGGCGTTCTGCTGCAACCAGCGCAGGCACCAGTAACGCTCCATGAGCCGCTGAAAATCCGCGTAGGCCGAGTACGTCAGCTCGAAATCGCGCATGGCGGCAAAGAGTTCTGCCGACTTCTGGGCGAAGGGGGGACTCTCTTCCCGCAGGCAGGCGATCAACTGCCACTGATTAACCAGATCGCAATAACGCCGCAGGGGTGAGGTCATCCAGGCATACTGCGGCACTCCGAGTCCTTCGTGGGGCTGCGGCGAGGTCGTCATGCGCACCTTGCCCTGGGTCTGCGCCCGATATAGCCCGGCGTAGCGTTCCTCGGCCAGCAGGCCGCCCCAGGTGGAATTGGCGACGATCATCAACTCCGCCACCAGCTTGTCGAGCGGGCTGCCGCGCTTGCGTTCGCTGATATCCACCCGGCAGTTATCCGGATCGTTCAGATCGCCTTCGATGGCGAAATTGTAGTCATTGTTGCCTTGCGTGGCCGAGGGTTTGCCGCGCCGGCCTTCACAGGCGTTGGCAAACTGCCAGAGATGCAGCAGTTCATCGCGGAAGGGAAAGTCCGGCAGACCGGAAAGCACGGTTACGTCATTGAAAACCGGCTCGATTTCGTGGTGGCGCAGGTTGGCGGCGATATGTACCATTTCCAGCCGCGATGTATGGTCCACGATTTCCAGCCCCTCGTTGACCGTCAGATAGAGCGAGACCGCCGGGCAATCGCTGCCGCCGGCCAAGGTGTAGTTTTGCACCACGGCGTCCGGCAGCATGGTGATCTTGTTGCCCGGCATATAGACCGTCGATAGCCGGGCACGGGCGACGCCGTCAAGCGGCGACCCGCGCTCGATGGCCAGACCGGGCGCCGCGATATGAATGCCGATACGCGTGCCGATACCGGGCAGCCAGGTGACCGAGAGCGCATCGTCAATTTCCGTCGTTGCCGCATCGTCGATGGAGAAGGCACGGACATCGGCGCGCGGCAAGTCGGCACCGATATCAGGCGCATCGAGGGCAGGAAATCCGGTTCCCTTGGGAAACTGCTCGTGCAAAAAGCGCCGATAGTGGAAAAAATAGGCCGACTTGATGGCACCGCATTGGAACAGCAGCTGGGCCGGCGAAAGTTTCGTTTCCGTGCAGGCGGCCTCAAAAGCCTTCGTTTCCGGCTTGTTGCGATCCGGAGCATAGAGCAGCGCATCGGCCAAAGCGGCGATTTCCGCCGGCAGCCGGAAATTTCTCAGCTCTTCAATCCAGCCTTCGATAGCCAGCGCTTGCTGACGCTTTTTTTCAAGACCGGCCAGAGCAGCCGCGAGAATGTCGGGAGGGGCTTTACGGAAGCGCCCCTTGCCTTTGCGATGGAAGTAGACGGGCGCTGCGTGCACGGCAAGCAGCACCGCCGCCGCTTCAACCGGCGCGGGTTCGTGACCGTAGTAGTCGCGGGCAAAATCCAGAAATGAAAATTCGCCATCTGCTGCGCACTCCCATAAAAAATCCGGTTCGATTTCCCCTGCCTGCTCTCCGGCCAGATCAAGCAAGGCCAGGGGCGCTGGGTCGCGAAAGCGTAGCAGCACGGAGGCCGCCTTGATCTTGCTGCGCTTGCCCGAGGGCATTTCAACCTGCAACGACGCGTCGTTGTCGGCCATGATGGTGCCGGTCTTGAACCCGCCGTCTTCTTCAAACAATACATGCATCGGGAGATTATAGCCCAGCGAATTCAATCAGTTGCCCGACATATTCGGGAAAGCGGGTAAAGCTGTGGTCGCCGCCGGGCAACACGGTATGCCGGCTTCCGGCGTAGTGGGCAATGGCCTGGCGGCAATCCAGAACCTCGTCCGCCTCTTCCACCAGCAGCCAGTAGCGGCCCGGCGACGGCTTGCTGACGTGCTGCACGGCCAGTTGGGCGGCATGTTCAGCAGTAAAGACAAAGCGCTCACCGCTATGAAAATTCTCGTGCTCACCGAGAAAGCGATTGGCCTCCAGATGGCTGACTACTGCCGGGTTGATCACGGCGGCCGGCAAACCGTGGCGCTCGGCCAGGCAGGTCGCGTAATGGCCGCCCAGGGAGCTGCCGATCAGGGTGATCGGGCCTTGCGCCCGGACGATGAGGGACTCGGCTGTGGCCAAGGCTTCGCCGGGGACCGGCGACAAAGCCGGGCAGACAAATTGTTCCGCCAGCCCGCGCCGAGCCATTTCCTCCGCCATCAGCCGTGCTTTCCAGGAAGCCGGTGAAGAGCAGAAACCGTGCAGATAGAGGATCACCCCACGGTCCATTGGACCATGCCGGTATACGAGGTGGCGAGAACGATCAGGCCGAAGGCGATGCGATACCAGGCGAATATCGTGAAATCATGGCTGGAAATGTAGCGCAGCAGCCAGCGCACGCAGAGAAAGGCTGAAACAAAGGAAGCCATGAACCCCACCGCCCACATGCCGATGTCGTCAAAGCTGAGCAGCGCCCGCTCTTTGTAAAGGTTGTAGAAGGTGGCGGCAATCAGAGTGGGAATGGCCAGGAAAAAGGAAAACTCCGTAGCAGCCTGGCGTGACAGACCGAACAAGAGGCCGCCGATAATCGTTGCGCCGGATCGGGAAGTTCCCGGAATCAGGGCGCAGGCCTGGGCCAGACCAAGCTTGAGGGCATCCAGCGGGGTCATTTCATCCACCGACTGAACGCGGATGCTGTGCTGCCGCCGTTCTGCCCAGAGGATAACAAAGGCACCGACGATAAAGGCCAGGGCCACCGGCACCGGCTTGAACAGATGAGCCTCGATGGCTTTTTTGAAGGACAGGCCAAGAATGGCCAGAGGCATGAAGGCAATGGCCAGATTGAGCACTAGCCGGTTGGCCAGCCTCTCCCGTCCGAGGCCACGGAAAACACCGGCGATTCGTGCCCGGTATTCCCACACCACCGCCAGAATCGCCCCGGACTGGATGACAATTTCAAACAGCTTGCCACGATCATCGTTGAAGTCCAGCAAATCTCCGGCCAGAATCAGGTGTCCGGTGGACGACACCGGCAAAAATTCGGTCAGCCCCTCAACCACGCCGAGAATGAGAGCCTTCAATAACAGCAACGGGTCCACAACAGGCTCCGGGCAAAAGGGCGCATTCTAGCCCGGTTGCGTTGCCACCTCCAGTTCGCCCAGCCAGCGCAGGGCGTCGTCGCGGGATCCGCCGCACATCTCGAGCGTCGCTTGCAGGCCGGAACAACAGGCGGGACGCTCCGGCTGCCCGAAAATCCGGCAACGGAAATCTTCCGCCAGATATTCACAAGGAATGCCGGCCGGCTTGTTCAGCGAGCTGATTGAGGGAGCAATGCAGCAGGCGCCACAGAAAGGACGGCAGGAGACAGCTATTACTTTTTTCATATTCCACAATTCTCGCCCCCCAACTACAATAGCAGTCTTAATTTTGCAAGTATCTGTATTTTATCGGGGGGAGTAATGAGGCTAAAACTACTGGCTGCACTGCTATCGGTTGTCTGCGCCAATGCCTTTGGTGCGGTGGCCGATGATATCAAGGCGCTGATGGAACAAAACAAGTTTTCCGAAGCTTACCAACTCGGTAAAAACAATCCGGACCAGCTTGGCGACCCGCTCTTCGACTTCTACTACGGTATTGCCGCGCTCGACGCCGGGGCGCCGGGCGAAGGGGTATTGGCCCTGGAGCGCTACAACCTCTCCTACCCGGACAACCGTAACGCCCGCTTCAATCTGGCCCGTGGCTACTATATCCTTGGCGAAGACCAGCGCGCCCGCGATGAGTTTGAAGGCTTGCGCAGCGGCGCCGCCAGTGAGGAACTGGCCGCCATTGAGCGCTTTCTGGACGCCATCCGGGCCAGGGAATCCCGCTATCAGCCCACCGCCAACCTGTGGCTGGAAGCCGGCCTCGGCTACGACAGCAACATCAACTCCGGCGTCAAGAACGACAAGGTCATCGACATCCCCGGCCTGACCTCCTTTGTCCCGGTTCCCAACAGCGTTGCGGTCAGGGAATCCGACTGGTACTACAGCTATGCCGCCGGTGTTCAGGGCACCCTGCCCGTGGCCCCCGGTGTTGCCGTCTATGGTGCAGCCGGCTTTGATGCCCGCAACTATTTCAGCTCCAGCAACAATCAGTTCGACCAGTTCAACTACGGCGCCAATGGTGGCGTTTCCTATCTGTCGGGAAAAAATCTGTTCCGGGCCGGTCTGGCTGTTCAGCAGCAAATGGTCTACAAGCAAAACTACCTGCTGACCTATGGCCTGACCGGCGACTGGGCTCATCAGTTTGACCAGTTCAACCGGGTCAATGTTGGTGCCTTCTTTGGCAAACAGGATTACGACAACACCAACGTCCACGCCCTCAAGGACAAGAGCGACGACAAGGCCAGCTCCGGTTCCAAGCTGCGTACCGCCGACTATTGGGGCATGTCGGCTGGCTGGACCCACGTCATGGGCATTGCCTGGCAACCGGTGATCAACCTGACCGCCGGCTATACCCGGGAAGACAACCAGAAAGAGCGCCCGGACTTCACCCGCGATATCTATACCGCCCGCGCCCAGGTCAGCCTGACGCCGGCCCCCCGTTGGGGCGTCTCCGTCGGCATGAATTACCTGCAAGCCGATCACCGGGGCAAGTATGCGCTGCTGGCCACTGAAGCGCGACGCGACCGCAACTACGGCGTTGATGCCGTGGTTTCCTACCGGATTGACAAGAACTGGTCGCTACGCGGCGAAGCCCAATGGAACACCCAGGATTCGAACATTGGTTTGTTCGACTATTCGCGCGCTGCGGTGGCGACCAAAGTTCGTTACGAATTCAATTGAGGAGAACACGAATGGTCAATAACAAGCTGAGTTATGCCAGCCTGGCCATGCTGATGGCTTGGGGCTCCCTGTATGCCGCCGAACCGGCAGGGAAGGTCCTGATCCTGCAAGGAAGCGCCGTTGCCGTGCGGGGCGCTCAGGAAATTCCCCTGGCCCGGGGGACGGTGGTCGAAGTGGGCGACTTGCTGCGGGTTGGCGAAAGCAGTTCCTTGCAGGTGCGTTTCACCGACGAATCGGTCGTTGCCCTGCGGGCCAATACCCAGTTCAAGCTGGACAACTACAAATATACCGAGAAGGGCGAAGGCGACACCTCGATTTTCTCCCTCCTCAAGGGCGGTATGCGCACCATTACCGGCCTGATCGGCAAACGTAATCCCGATGCCTATCAGATGCGCGGCACCACGGCCACCATCGGCATTCGCGGCACCCATTTCACCGCCGTAAACTGTTCCTCCGACTGCACCAATGCCGATGGCTCAAAAGCGGAGGACGGTCTCTACGGTGGCGTCACCGATGGCCGCATTGTGGTCAAAAACCAGTCCGGCGAAAGCGAATTTGCCCGTGACCAGTACTTCATGGTGGCGTCCACGACCGCCCCGGCCAAGCAACTTCTCGCCCCCCCCAGCTTCCTGCGGGACAAACTCGACGGCCTGGCCAAAGCGACCAAGGGCGCGCAAGGAAAGAATGCCGAAGCCAGCGGCAGCGGCACCTCGTCCACCTCGGAAACCACGTCGCCTGCCTCAAGCACCTTTAATCTTGCTTCAAGCGCGGTGCAGAACAACGATTTCAAACCGTCCGAAAATCCTTCGGCGGGGAGCAATTCTGCGCAAAGAAGTCCCATTACCACCGGTGACGGCCGCTCCCCGACCGCTACCACGGGCCTTACCTCGGTTGCTGCAGCCGGCAACCCGACCAATTCCGTGCAGCACACCGCCGAATTCCAGACTTTCAGCTCGGTTTCCTGGGACAACCAGGGTTTCAAGACCGGCACCTGCGGCACTTCCTGCTTTGTTGACCGCAACGCTGCCCGTACGGCAGAACGGGGGGCCGAAGGCGGCGTTCTCGAATGGGGCCGCTGGGTGGGTGGCCCGACTGCCGCCGGGGGCTGGGGCAACAACCTGACCTTCAGCGAAACACAGGGCTTCCACTACATTACCGGTATCGCTGCCAGCGCTGCCGAAATGCCGACCATCGGGACCGCCGTCAGCTACAACCTCCTCGGCGCCACCGCCCCGACCTTTACCGATGGATCCGGAAAAGGCCTCGGTCTTGGCAAAGTGGGTTCAGCGTCGGCCATGGTCAATTTCGTGGCTAAAACCATGAGCGCAGCGCTGGATATTTCCTTTGCCGGCGGCAATGCCTACAAACTGCAAATGCCTTCCGGAAGCATCTCCGGCTCCAGTGTCAGCGGCACCGGCAGCATGGTCCAGACGACCGGCAGCATCAACGTTTGCGGAGCCAGCGGTTGCAGCACCACTTTCAGCGGCTTTTTCGCCGGCGCCGGCGCCAAATACGTCGGCTTGGGTTATGACGTAAACACCCAAGCCACCGCATTGAATGGCGTTGCCGTGCTGAGCACTCAAGTTGCGGCTGCTCCGGTTGCACCCACTCCGACACCTACCCCGACGCCCCCCCCCCCCCCCCCCCCTCCCCCCACCCCCCACCCCCCCCCCACCCCCCCCCCGCCCCCCCCCACCCCCCCCCCCCCCACCCCCCCCC
>CAZHVZ010000017.1:0-3496 GCA_964536245.1 uncultured Rhodocyclaceae bacterium | reverse complement strand
CCTACGGCCACGCCGACCCCTACCCCGACGCCCACCCCACCACCTTCGCCAACACCTACCCCGACGCCGACCCCCACTCCGACGCCGACTCCAACACCCACTCCGACGCCGACCCCCACTCCGACGCCAACCGCCAGCACCTGGACCTACGCACACGCAGAAGCTTATGCCGGCACCCGAAACACCACCAGCATCGTGGCCAATGCCGAGGGCTCCTACAACAGCCTGAATGTTGTCACCAACCCGACGACGGCGAACTTCCTGGAGCTTTACCAGAATGCCCAGACGATCAACTACACGGATGTGGAGACCATCGGTGGAGTGACCACGACCACGGGAGGCACCCTGACCAAGACGGCATCTTCGGATACCGGCAGTTTTGCGGCAAGCGAGGGCAGCGTTTCCTGGGGGCGCTTCCAGGAAACCGACAACCAGACCTCGCCGACCACTTCTGCCCTCTCCGCCTGGCGGCACTGGATGTACGGGCCGGCGGTGACAAGCACGCCGACTTCGGGAACCTTCACTTTCAGCCACCTTGGCGGTACGCAACCGACCGATCAAAGCGTAAATGTCGGCACCCTGACCAGCGGCGGATCGTGGACGGTTAACTTTGCCAGCAAGACCATACAGAGTGCCACGCCGGTCGTATGGACCATGCCGGGCAGTGTCACATACACGGTCAACCTGGCCTCACCGACCGCCTTTACCTCCACCAACAGCAGCAATAACGGCACTTACACCATCAATGGAGCAAGCACGGCGACCACTACGGTCCTCTCGGAGAGCTCCATCAATCGGATTTCCAGTGCCGGCAGCCTGAGCTGTAGCGGTTGCACACCATCAAGCCTGACCATCAGCCCGCAGTTTTTCGGAGCGACAGGTACCGGTCTTGGTGTGGGGATCGCTACCGGAGCAACGGTCGGAACCAATTTCCAGACCACCGCACAGGTTCGGGTGTACCAGCGCTAAATCCGGCAGCTCTGCTCAAACAAGGGCGCTTCGGCGCCCTTGTTTTCGTTTACACCGTGCCAAAGAGACCTCGGAAGCGCTGGTCGCAAACTCAATATCCCGATTTACATCACTTTTTTGCACCCGGCTTTCATCGCGTCAATCACATTTGCTTTTTGCTGACCGAAGTGGCGCACTTCGATGCACCCATTGAATTCCGAATCGAACGCGGCCCTCGCTCACTGACGCCAAGAGGTCTGGCGCGTCGGATTACCACCCTGAAAAAGCTCTGGTGAACCACGATCCTGGTCACAGGACCACAAACGCAACAGTCCAAGCCAATGATTTCAATGAAAAAACGTTGACGTGTTCAAATAGCCATTTAATAATTGGCTTAATTTGACGAAATAAGCACGGCGGCCAACATGAAAGTTTTCGAGATTCCGCTTCCCGAGGTGCAAAAGCGCCTCTCCTTCGAGAACCCGTGGTGGATTGCTGGTAACGGAATCGACCCGGAACGGCGCAATTGGCCGCATCGGGCCTATTTTCAGCCTTTTCGGAAGCTGGTTGGCGAACTGGGGGTGCATCGAGCCATCGTCCTGATCGGGCCGCGCCGGGTCGGCAAGACGGTGATGTTGGCGCAAACCATCCAGTCCCTGCTCGACGATGGCGTACCCGGCACCCACATCCTGCAGTTGTCGCTCGATACGCCGCTCTATTCGGGCCGGTCGCTCGAAAGCATGGTCCGGATCTTCACCGAGCTGCATCGCCACCCGGCAGACCGGCAGCTGTGGGTGTTTTTCGACGAGATACAGTATGTGAAGGACTGGGAGGTTCACCTGAAATCGCTGGTCGACAGCTTCCGCCATGTCCGTTTCGTGGCCAGCGGCTCGGCGGCTGCCGCTCTGCGCATGAAGAGCCGTGAATCAGGAGCGGGACGCTTCAGTGACTTCGTGTTGCCGCCACTGACTTTTGCCGAGTATCTCGACTTTGCCGAGCTCACCTCCGGCCTGATCGGCGAGGAGGAAAAGCCGGACAGCCCGCTCCCCGCCTACTTCACTCCGTCAATTGACCGATTGAACGCAGCCTTCGTCGATTACCTGAATTACGGCGGCTTCCCCGAAGCGGTGATGAATCCGATTGTGCGCGAAAATCCGACGCGCTTTTTGCGTCAGGATATCGTCGAGAAGGTGTTGCTCAAGGATTTGCCCAGCCTGTACGGGATCGCCGACACCCAGGAACTGAACCGATTTTTCAACGTGCTGGCCTACAACACCGGCGATGAAGTCAGCCCCGAGGCATTGTCGAAGCACACAGGGATCGGCAAGCAGAAACTGCTGGACTATCTCGAATACCTCGAAGCTGCCTTTCTGATCCGCCGGGTACATCGACTGGACGACAACGCGCGCCGCCTGCAGCGGACGCGAACGTTCAAGATTTACCTGACCAATCCTTCGATCCGCGCCGCGCTGTTCGGTTACATCGACGCCAATGACCCGGCCATCGGCGCACTGGCCGAAACGGCGGTGTGGAGCCAATGGCTGCACAGTACCGGGATCATCGAGTCGCTGCACTATGCCCGCTGGAAACAGGGACGCAGCGATCTGGAAGTTGATCTGGTGTCGGTGGATAACCGCACCCAGTCCCCCCGCTTTCTCGTAGAAATCAAGTGGAGCGACCGCGCTTACAGCGACTGGAGCGAATTGCGCGGCATTCGCGCTCTGGCCGAGCGCTATCCACTGGCCAGAACGCCCTTGGTAACAACCCTGACGGCCGCCGGCACCGGCAAGGAAGGCACTCTGGAAATCGAGTTCATGCCGACCAGCCTGCATTGCTACACGATTGCGAGAAACCTTCTGCGCTCGACGCAGCAATAAATAGGCGGTCGATTGGCCGGCTTCGATTTTTGGCCATTTTTCTGGTTGACCGTGGAATTCCAAATAAGCAAAAAGGCGGCTGATTGAGCCGCCTTTCCTTCGCTACGAGCCGCTTGGCAAAGCTCAAACCTTGCTGTAAACCTCAGCTCCGGCCTGCACAAACTCCACCGATTTCGCTTCCATCCCCTTCTCCAAAGCCGCCGCTTCATCCAATCCCTGTTGCGCCGCGAACTCGCGCACTTCCTGCGTGATCTTCATGGAGCAGAAGTGCGGGCCGCACATGGAGCAGAAGTGGGCGACCTTGGCCGATTCCTTGGGCAGTGTTTCGTCGTGGAATTCGCGCGCCTTGTCGGGGTCGAGGCCGAGGTTGAACTGGTCCTCCCAGCGGAACTCGAAGCGCGCCTTGCTCAATGCGTTGTCGCGAATCTGCGCGCCGGGGTGGCCCTTGGCGAGATCGGCGGCGTGGGCGGCGAGTTTGTAGGTGATGATGCCTTCCTTGACGTCATTCTTGTCGGGCAGGCCGAGATGCTCCTTGGGCGTCACGTAGCAGAGCATGGCCGTGCCGTACCAGCCGATCATGGCCGCGCCGATGCCGCTGGTGATGTGGTCGTAGCCCGGGGCGATGTCGGTGGTCAGCGGGCCGAGGGTGTAGAACGGCGCCTCGTGGCAGT